>CAZAHL010000487.1:0-4073 GCA_964484845.1 uncultured Chryseolinea sp.
GATAGAGGAATATTAGCCATTATGGCAACTTAGGACTTCAAACGGATACTCATATAATTTTTATACCCGCGTCGGTAAAGAAGAATTTTAGCGATCCTCCATTTCGCCCGAAGCATGTCCGTAAAAATTTTGAAAGCGACGACCATGTGCTACAAATAAATGATCTGAGATCGGTTCGCAACACCGCAGAAATTGAAGATCACTTTCCCTTTTGCAACGCATTTTTAAAATAGCGCCCTTGCCGTGAAGGGGTAAACTTCCAATCTGTAAAAAGCATCGGTGACCATTGGGGATCGAATACGCAAACCGTATAAGATATCCCTCTGTCGCTACAATACTTTGTAATGGCATCTCCATAGGATTCATCACTGATAACCGGAACGTGAGCACCTCTGTCATCCGGTCCGCAGAAGCCGATCTCGGTTAAAATCAATGGATATTTTTCGGCCACAAAACCCCAATCGTCTGTCCATTGCTTTTCCCAGGGTTTGCTGCGTTTCATCGGATAGGGATGGCTCACATAGCCGATCCCTTCTGCATCAATAGGATCTGTATCCACTGGCTTGAGATCATAAGCCCAATTGAATCCGCCAACCAGGGGAATCGTCGTAGCACCATGGGCCCGTATAATTCCTATCATTTCTTCTACAAGTTTTTTCCATTGTGGCCATGTACATTGACCTAGCTGTCCATTATAGATCGTGGGCTCATTGAACAATTCAAAAAAGGCAACCGTTGAATTGTCCTTGTATTGCGTGGCCATCGTGCGCCAAAATTCAAACGTCTCTTTTTGGGTAGTCTCATACATATCATTTTGATACATCTCCGTGCGCAGGTTTCCGATGCTATGCCAGTCAATAATAACATACATTCCAAGCTCTTTTGCCCAGGCAATCCCCTGGTCAAGCAACTTTACATAATTTTCTTTTCCCTGCTCGCGCCATGCGGTAGGATGAACTGGAAACCGGGTAATGTTCGCGCCCCAGTTTTTCATCTCCTGAAAATATTCTTTATTCCAGTGCCCTTCCTTCACTAACTTATTTGGGTCGCTGGTGTCAAGTCCGTGGAACACAAAGATCTTTCCGTCTGCATCTATAAATTTATTTCCCTTTACACTGATGCGGCTTAATTCCGATATTTGAGAATATGTGTTTGCAAAGATCAGTACAAAGCAGAAGGCGAATAGTTTAATAAGATTTTTCATAAGCGTACAAATCCTTAATTTCCTTAAAGTAATAGAAAAAAGGTTAATAAGGCACTTTTTGCTTCAGCAATGGCATTACGCGTCAATGCTTTTGCGTGAAATGAATGTGATCTGGACAAAGAATAAATAATTCAACTAAGAGCTCATGATCCGTAACACTTTTTACATTCTCTGGCTTATGTTTTTAGTTCCCTCTTGTTTCGCCCAAAAAATCGTTTTGGATAGCGTCATGCACTACCTGCGTAGTGGCGAAACGAGAGAGTGGTCTGAGTTTCCAGCAATTGTAGGCAAAAAACAATTATCACTTCGTTTTGACTACCACGCAAACCACTCGGATCAGACAATTTGTCTCCGACAGTATGATGTTAAGCAAACCTGGCGCGTTATCATAAATAATCAGGATATCGGCACGCTAGTTTCAGACGAAAAGGATATGGTAACTTATTTTAATATTCCCTCCGGAGTTCTTCAGCCTGGAGAAAACGTGCTGACTATAAAAAGCAAGGATGAGACCTCCGATGATATCAAGGTTGGTGAAATTACTTTGGATAGCCGCCCCCTCAATGTGGTGCTCACCGAAGCAACACTGGATGTTGATATAATTGAGGATGGAACAAATCTTTTAATTCCTGGAAGAATTACAGTCGTCAATTCCAACGGGATTCTTCAAACCTTAACTTCACCTTCAAAAGAAAATTTAGCGATTCGTCCTGGATACGTTTACACGGGGAATGGAAAGGCCAAGCTTCAATTTCCTGCCGGTACCTATACCCTCTACGCCGGTCGTGGGTTTGAATATGGAATTGATTCTGTACGAGTTACATTAAAACCAGGCGAATATGCCCAAAAAACATTTCGAATAAAACGTGAGGTAGATACTAAAGGATGGATTGGCAGCGATACGCACATTCATACTGTTACTTATTCCGGACATGGTGATGCCACCGTAGAAGAGCGTGCCATTACAATTGCGGGTGAAGGCATTGAGTTGCCAATTCTTACTGATCATAACATATACGTGGACTTAAAGCCGGTAGCCAAGGCCAAGACGGTTCTATCTTATTTTACGCCTGTTATAGGTGACGAACTTACAACTAAAGTGGGCCATTTTAATGTATTCGAAGCAACGCCCGGGACACCTGTAATTGATCACGAAGTGCAAAACTGGACCCAGGTGTCTGAAAATATTCAGGACATAAAAAATGACAAAGTTATTATATTGAACCATGCCCGCGATATTCACAACGGCTTCCGACCATTCGATCCTTCTAATCATCTATCCAGTGCAGGCACAAGTGAACATGACTGGAAATTTCCAGCCAACGCAATGGAAGTGATAAATTCAGGTTCGCAACAATCGGACTTCATGAATCTTTACCTTGATTGGTTTGGCATGCTCAACAGAGGACATTTTTTAACACCCATTGGGTCAAGCGATTCTCACGATGTCAGTCGTTTTATCGTGGGGCAGGGTAGAACCTATATTCAATCGGAGGTCGATGATCCAGCAGCGATTGATGTTGCTAAGGTTATTAAAAATATTCGCGAAGGAAGGGTCATGGTAAGCTCGGGCCTGATGACAAAGATTGTCGTCAACAACAGGTATGGCCCTGGTGATATAGTTCCTGGCTCAAGCCAGGTAAATGTGACTCTCGAAGTACACGGTCCGGGATGGACGCGCGTTGAGCGCATAACACTTTATAGCAATGGAAAAAAAATCCGCGAAGAGAAAATAGACAAGGGATCTACAGCGGGGATAAAATGGAAAGGTTCGTGGTCAATCAACATTCCTAAGCACGATGTTTTTCTAGTCGCAATTGCTGAAGGACCTGGGGATGGAATGCCCTACTGGCCTATTGCAAAACCTTACCAACCTTCCTCTCTGGATTGGCTACCGAAAGTTCTTGGGTCAACAGGAGCTGTTTGGATCGACGCTGATAGAAACGGGAAACGAAACAGTGCAATTGATTATGCCCTTGAAATTGTGAGTGTAACACATGGTGATATTAATAAAATTGTTAAGCAGCTAATATCGTTCGATGAAGCTGTGGCAATGCAAGTAGCTGCCTTGTTATGGAAAGATGGCAAGACATTAACATCCACTGAAATTTCAAACGGCTTGAAACGTGCAACTCCAGCAACCCAATTGGGATTTCAAAAAATAATAAAGGAGATCGCAAAGATTCAAAAGTGACGAAAAAAAGTTATTCGTGAGGAAAATGTCTGAATTAGGATTTTTAGGATTTAAAGATTATAAGATTAAAATCGCAGCAATGATTGTCAGAGGTATTCTAACGGAAGTGGATGGTACGTTCATTCTTTATCCTCAGGTATTCGCTGAAGACGTTGTGCCTAATGAATAAGAGTAGCCAGATTAATACAGATTGTAAATTAATGTTCACTCAGAGTAAGGCATATGCGAATTACGTACATAGATAATTGGTACCTGAAAAAGCGGATAAAGCTTGCACTTATGTCCTGAAGGACAACATCAATAACGCAGGATGCAGTGCTGCGTAATGTTAATCAGATTGTAAAATTAAGGTTCACTCAGAGTAAGATATATGCGAATTCCGCACAGTAGATGCTGGTATTTGAAAAATCGGATAACCCTTGCACTTAGGTCCTGAAAGGACAACATCAATAGCGCAGATGCGGTCCTGCGTAATGTTAATCAGATTGTAAATTAACGTTCACTCAGAGTAAGATATATGCGAATTCCGCACAATAGATGCTTGGTACCTGAAAAAGCGGATAACCCTTGCACCTATGTCCTGAAGGGACAACATCAATAGCGCAGGATGTAGTCCTGCGTCTGGAGTTTGGTTATTTTCCACTAAATAAAAGAAAAGGTGTGAATTCTTTGAAT
>CAZAHL010000488.1:0-4061 GCA_964484845.1 uncultured Chryseolinea sp.
TATAGCCAGCTCGCTGCTCACGTCATGAAATGCACTTACTTTCAGGCTCTTTGACTTAAACAGAATGTGGCGCGACGTAACTGATAAGAAAACCGGTTTGCCGTTGAGCATCAACTTCAATGATTCCTTTTGACCGTCCCGAATAGACAAAAGAAAATCTGGAAGAACAGGATCGACACGCGACAAAGCTTTGATATGCTGTAAGAAAGGGACATTCAATAACTTCTTAGCAGCGTCATTCATGAGATGGACTTCTCCGTTCTTTTCTTCGAAACAAATCATAGGAACCGCTGCAGATTCTACGATGATCTGAAGCAACTGGTGCTGCGATTCTTTATCAGCCCGGAGAACCTTAAAAGTTTCATTCAATTGATTAAACGCATGGTGTAGGTCATAGCTCGCGGACTTCATGTTTTCAGAAAAGGTGACCGAAAAATCGCTTTGATGCAGCGCCTGTAAAAAAGAATGAAGTTTGCGTTCAGACTGATCCACAAACCTTACTGTTTCATAAAATAAAGCGGCCGTTCCGAGGCCCGTCCAGATTGCTGCCATCCAATACGGGGAGTTGAAAACCAAAAAACCAGTGAGGCATCCAAGAATACAGATGCCGACAACACGAAGCGCAATTTTGGGACGTAAAATTCTTTGTATCCGGGCTGCAGTAGAACTTGTCAAAGACTGTTTACGTGTGGTTCTGCTAACGGCTTTATCGTTTCCTTTTTCATCCAATAGATTCACATACGATTTGACTTTATCAGCTGAGTCCATACTCTTCCATTTTCCGGTAAAGCGTGGTACGTCCAATCCCAAGTTCCTCCGAAGCTTTTGTGAGGTTACCATTGCACTTTTTTAGTGCTTGCCGTATTACATCTTTCTCGACCTGAGATAAATTTAAGGTGTCGTTTTCGCGTTCATAAAATTCATGCTTGGTATGAAGCTGAAAATTTTTTGGCGTCAGCTCTGGTTCCGTGCATAAAATTACCGCCCGTTCAATGGCATGCTGCAGCTCGCGTATATTTCCAGGCCAATGATATTTTGAAAGTTGCTCAATGACATAATCTTTGATCTCCAGACTTTTATGATATCGTTTACAAAATATTTCCAGGTAGTGTTTAACAAGTAACGGAATATCTTCTTTACGGTCACGCAAAGGAGGTAAATGAATTTCTACCGTATTGATGCGATAAAATAAATCTTGCCGGAGCACTTCGCGTTTCACCAGTTCATTTGCGGGTGCATTTGTAGCACAAATGATCCGGACGTCAAGATCGATTCTCTTATTTGATCCGATTTTAGTTACGGTTCTGGTTTGTAAAACGGAAAGCAGTTTTACCTGAAGATCCAACGAAAGGTTAGCAATCTCATCCAGAAACAGCGTTCCTTTATTCGCCAACTCAAATTTGCCTATGCGGGCTTCCTTGGCATCTGTAAAAGCACCTCTTTCATGTCCAAACATTTCCGTTTCAAATAACGATGGAGGTACAGCTCCCAGATCGACAGAAATAAAAGGTTCGTCACACCGCGCTGATCGATTATGAATATCCCTGGCTACCAACTCTTTTCCAGTTCCGTTTTCTCCCAGGATCAACACATTAGCATTTGTTTCTGCCACCTGAATAATTGCCGTGAGAATAGGTAGCATTGCAGGGGAGGAAGCGATGAATCGATGATTTTCCGTTAAGTGTTGCTGAAATGCCCGTTGCTTATTCTTTAAATCTTTGTTTTCTTTTTTTGCGCTGGCAAGTTTATAGGCGTTTAAAACGGTGCTAACCAATTTATCTTTGTCCCAAGGTTTGGGCAAGAAATCCACCGCTCCTTCTTTTATTGATTTCACAGCAAGTTCAATATCGCTATAAGCCGTCTGTAGCACGACTTGGGTTTGCGGCGAGAGCGCCTGAATTCGATTCATCCAGAAAATACCTTCGTTTCCTGACGTTATCCCCGCTTTAAAATTCATATCCAGCAAAATGACATCGATATCATCTTGTTTTAATTTCGACTCCAGCGTTTTCGGTGAGGCAAGCCCTTCGATGTTTTCAAAATATTCTTTAAGGATCATTTTGCTGGTAAAAATAACGTGCTCATCGTCATCTACAATCAAAATATTAGCATTGTGTTTTTTCATTGTAGCAACAGGCGGTTGTGATCAATTTAAGCAATTGATTCTTCAGATTTATGGGCGAAAAGTATTCCATCTTTTAAAAAACCACTTTTCGCAATACTCAGTGCGCTTTCATGCCTTTTAAATATTTTCGAATGCGTCGAAATGAAACAGTAGGTTGTTTCATTTTGATACAGTTGAATCAAAAGCTGCATAACCTATACAGCCACATGTGGTAATGCGTCGTCGGGATCTGTTATCCAAATGCGTTCGGTTGTTGGTGAATCCTCACACATGCAATTACACAACACCACAACCCTGCGAACTTGGATAACAATCCTTTTTCGGCAGATCTGAAATAGAGTCATTTCATCCGCTAAGCAAGGGGAGTCCGTTTGGGGCGGGAGTATACAATACCTCGAAGAATACAAATATTCGAGCGAGTGATCTTAGTGTAATGGGACAACATTGAAATTTTCTGTTCCATTGTGGTGGATGATTATTTCCTTATCAACATTAGCTATGTGTAGGAATGCGTCGTCGAAGCTGTTATCCAAGTTCACCGATATGGGTAGACCTACTACCATCGCTTGTTCAGCATTCAAAGAACTTTTCGTTTCTTTAATTCGTGACACACCCAACAACGGCGAAAGTGTGCTGGCTTGATAACGATCGCTCACTCAATCTTACGAATGCGATGATTCTCTGTATCTGCGACATAAATAATCCCCTGCGAGTCTACGGTTATTCCCCTAGGATATCTAAATTTGGATTGCGCCGCTGTGCCATTATCTGAACCAGCATCTTTAATTGGACTTCCTGTTGTACTTCCTGCAATTGTAGTAACTACTTGGTCAGGTGTAATTTTTCGAATGCATTGATTCCAGGTGTCTGCTATATAAACGTTACCCTTTCCATCAATAGCTACTCCCGAGGGATGTGTAAATTGAGCATTTATGCCGGTACCATCGGCCCACTCGGGCACGCCACTTCCTGCAAAAGTACTTGCTACTCCATCGGGTGTAATTTTACGAATACAATGATTTGATTTGTCAGCTACATAGAGGTTGTCCTGAGCATCAACTGCTATTCCCCACGGATTTTTAAACTGGGCCGCCGTACCTGAACCATTTATAAAACCCAACTCGCCGGATCCAGCAAATGTACTTACTTCTCTGTCAGTCGTAATTTTTCGAATGCAGTTATTGTCAGTGCCGTCACTTACATAGATGTTTCCCTTGGAGTCGACGACTGCTCCATAAGGGTGCTTAAACTTTGCCGATAAGCCATTACCATTAATAAAGCCCTCGCCACCTCCAGCCCATGTACTTACTACTCTATCGGGTGTGATCTTTCGAATGAGGTGATTTAATTGGTCGGCAACATACAAATTACCTTGAGCATCAATAGTCACACCTATCGGAGCTTGAAACTGGGCTTGTGTACCAATGCCATTGTCAGCACCTGGCGAGCTGCCAGCAAAAGTACTCACTACGCCGTCAGGTGTAATTTTTCGAATGCGATTATTCCCGTGATCTGCCACATACACATTGCCATTGGCATCGGTCACAACCCCATAGGGATTTTTAAATGTAGCGCCTGTACCAACTCCATCATCAGAGCCTTCACTGCTTCCTGCCAGTGTGCTCACCAGCCATTCATATTCAAATGTCGGTTGAATTGTAGCGGTTTTACCTTTTGTCGATACAACTACAACACCTGCACCTGCAGCTGTGGGAACGGTTACCGTTAACTGTGTGGCTGTGGCACTGGACACGGTGGCCATCTTTCCATTAAAGGATACTTTGTTTTCAGATGTGACGGTGCTAAAATTATTACCGGTTATCGTTACAATAGTGGTTCGCGGTCCAGAAGCAGGCAATATTTTGGTCACTTCAGGTGGAGGAAATTCAACCGTGAATACAGGTTGATTTGTTGCTGTTTTATCTTTTACTGTTAC
>CAZAHL010000489.1:0-3994 GCA_964484845.1 uncultured Chryseolinea sp.
CAGTTTCGATGGCTTCAATCACATTTTTGGATATATTCTCGTCGTCGATCCATTCGAGCCCGCAATTTTTGATTTGTTCCCGGAATAAACTAAGATTTTGCACGTTTCGAAAATCAACCAACGCCAGCGTGCCACCTGGCTTCAATACGCGTTTCACTTCGCTCAAAAATTTTTCAACAGAACCGTAAGCGTGACACGACTCTACATTGATCACGACATCGATGCTGTTATCCTTGAAAGGTATGTCTTCGGCACTCCCTTGAATAAATTTTAAGTTTGGAAGCTGGTGAATTTTATTGGCGAGGTCAACTGCATTTTGTGCAAGGTCCATACCGATGTAAGATGCAGGTTTCATCGAACTCGCTATATGCTTTGCTCCACCACCACGCCCGCTTCCTACCTCAAGAACCTGTTTACCCTCCACAACGGTTTTTAATGCCAGGTAATGATACATCTGCAGGGGGTATTTTTGAATAGTTAGCTCGGCGGGCAGTTCAAGTAGTTGCTCTTTTGGATCAGGCACATAACCATAATTCATAAATTGCCATTCCTCTGCCGGGACTCGTTTTGCCAGAAGTTCATACGTAACTTTTGCATTCAGGCGTTTAAACCACGCAAAACGCTTTAATGAGTAGATCAGAAATTTAATCATGCATAGATTTTACGGCTTCAAAGTTAAGGAACACGGTGCAGAATCCCTATTAAGCGGATTCACTAAGAAATCATTGTGTGTATATGAACGAACCATTCTACGAAGAATTAAAATGTTTGTAACCAGAAGGCTAAGCAATTGGCTAATTGAAAGTCTATTTTATAGATTGTCGCACCAATCGACTCACATCATGAAAACCAATCGCAAATGAAAAGTTTACAAATTCTATCTGTGCTTTCGTGCATGCTTATCTTTGCAAGCAGCACTTCAAAAACAGATACCCTTAAAAACACAAAAGCAGTTGAAGGCTACAAACTTGTCGAGGCGTTTCCAAATTTAGAATTTGATATGCCCGTGGAATTAACCAGTCCTGCTGACAACACCGATCGAATTTTCATCATTGCACAGAAGGGTAAAATTCACGTATTCTCTAATAATAGTGATAGTAAAAATTCTACTGTCTTTTTAGACATCGTTAAACAAGTAGATAGCGGAGGTGAAAAAGGTTTATTAGGACTCGCCTTTCACCCTAACTATAAAAGCAATGGTTTTTTTTATGTGAACTATACACGCGGCAGTCCCTTGGAGACAGTAATTTCCCGCTTTAAAGTGAGCGCCGATAACCCAAATGTAGCGGACCCAAAAAGTGAAACTATATTAATGACGTATGCGCAACCTTATTCAAATCATAACGGCGGAAAGGTAGCCTTTGGAAAAGATGGATATCTTTATATTTCAGCCGGCGATGGCGGCAGCGGCGGCGACCCGCAAAACAATGGACAAAATCGTCAGTCTCTACTGGGAAAAATTTTGCGCATTGATGTGAACAAACGCTCTGGAGACAAAATTTATGCTATCCCGCCGGACAATCCATACAAAGGGAACAAAGAAAATTTTCGTGAGGAGATCTATGCCTATGGTCTGCGAAATGCCTGGCGTTTTAATTTCGATTATGAGACAGGTCTATTATGGGCAGGCGACGTAGGTCAAAATAAGATTGAAGAAATCGACATCGTTGAACGGGGTGGAAACTATGGCTGGCGCGTTATGGAGGCCGATGAATGTTTTGAATCCAGTAATTGTGACAAGAAAAGTTTGATAGCCCCTATTTGGAGTTATAAGCAATCTAGCAGCACCGGTAAATCGGTTACAGGCGGGTATGTATGCCGCGATAAAAGTCTACCAGGCTTGCAGGGGAAATATGTCTATGGCGATTATGTTTCTGGAAATATTTGGGCGCTGACATACCAGGACAAAAAAGCTGTCAAAAACGAACTCATCGCCAAAATTTCAGACGGACTATCTTCATTTGGTGAAGACGCCAAAAGAAATCTATATGTACTGGCTTATAGCAAAGGGAAAATTTATAAACTAGCCCCTGATAAATGATTTGCAGATTTCTCGTTGTAATGAGAGATCTGATTTCATTGTGACATAAATTGGTTGACTGATTTATTTAAGGTCACTAAAATATTTATTTAAGATCTAGTTTTTAAAAAACTCACAAGCGGTTTTAAGTACCTGATATAAATTTCTACCTTGGTCTTGACTCTCGTAATTCTTAACCTATGCTCAAACATATTCATGCTATTTTACTGATTCTATTCGTTACGGCTTGTGGACCTCCTAAAGAGAAAAAAAAGGAAAATGAATGGATTAAACTTTTTAATGGCAAAGACATAAACGATTGGGTTGTAAAAGTCCATCATCATGAAGCAGGTGTAAATTTTGGCAACACCTTTCGTGTAGAAGATGGGGTTATAAAAGTTAGGTATGACCAGTATGATGATTTTGACGATCAGTTTTCACACTTGTATTATAAAAAACCTTTTTCTCATTTTCATTTAAAGCTTGAATATCGTTTTGAGGGGGAATTACAAAAAGGTGCACCAGACTACACGTTGTTAAACAGTGGCGTGATGTTTCATTCACAGGATCCGAATAGCATACTAAAAGAACAAAACTGGCCGATCTCTGTTGAAATGCAATTTCTGGCAGGCCTTGGCGACGGCAATCCGCGACCAACTGGTAATATGTGTTCTCCGGGAACAGACATTGTCTATGAAGGAAAATTGTATGATGAACATTGTCTGAATTCCACTTCCAAAACGTATAATAAAGATGAGTGGGTACGTGCTGAACTGATCGTGCTGGGAGATTCCCTCATTACTCACATTATCAATGGCGATACTGTGCTCCGATACAGCAAGCCCACCATGGGTGGAGGAGTTGTTCAAGGGTACGACAGTACCATTTGGCAGCCGGGCAAACCGTTAACGTCCGGATTTATTGCCCTTCAAAGCGAAGGGCAACCTATTGATTTTCGCAATGTAGAATTAATGAATCTTGCGAAAGTCGATTAGCGATAATCGAGTTTCGGATTTCGGGCTATCAGATAATTCCGGATCAGCAAACTTATGTGGCGCATGTAAAAATGGGTATGTCGCCGCTTTAAAGGTGCTACACCTAAGTGGATTTTTTCTGACTTATGTCCAACCTTATCGTACATCACACCTCGTACTTCGTAACTGATACGAAGTAAACCTGAACCGGCTCCAGAATTACCATGGATGCAACCTATGATTGAAGGCTGCTCCCCTGGGCCATTTCCCAACCAATTATACTTTTTTTGCGGGTTGAACTCCAGCGATATTCACCGAGTATACCGTCTTTGCGGATCACCCGATGACAGGGAATTAAGTAAGCTATATGATTAGAACCGACCGCCGAACCGACCGCTTGCATAGCTTTTGGGCTTTGAATACTTTTGGCAACGCCCTGATAAGTCGTTACCTCACCCATGGGTATTTTCAATAAAGCTTCCCAGACTTTTAATTGAAAATTGGTCCCTTTAACAAAAACATGAAGCTTGGATGGAGTCTTAGTTTTATTCCTCGCGAAAATTTTATCTATAAAAGCGCAGGTCAAATCTTGGTCCTGATGGAAAGTGGAATTATACCAATGCTCTTTCATGGATTCAATTTCTCGTCTCGGATCTTCTTCTGTAGCCAGAAAGGATAACCAACAAATTCCACGTTCGGTAACGCCGATCAGGCAACTTCCAAAAGGAGTGTCATGAATTCCGTATTCTACACGAATGCCCGTTCCTCTTAGTTTGTATTCCTGAGGTGTTACAGCTTCTAACGTGGTAAATAAATCATACACTCTGGATTGACTTGAAAGGCCAGCCTGTTCAGCGGCTGCGTCCAGGTTTTTCGTTTGCTGTAATTTTTCTTTTAAGTAATCCACTGTCAGAAATTGTAAAAAGCGCTTGGGACTAATCCCTGCCCATTCTGTAAATATTCGCTGAAAGTGAAAAGGCGAAAGATGTACTTTTTCAGC
>CAZAHL010000490.1:0-3988 GCA_964484845.1 uncultured Chryseolinea sp.
CCCAATTATCAGCAAAAATTAAATGGCTTATTTTGTTAAGTTTACGCGTATGCCTTTCAGGGCTTTAGTTTTACGCTTCATTTCCAAACGCAGGGCTGCACCCTGCGTTTATGATGACACCCTTTCAGGGTTACAGCTCATCGAAATTTAAAGGTTAACTTGTGTGCATAGACACGGGGTTTCAACCCATGGTCTAGGTCAAATTGTCAAAGGCGTGCCATAGACAATCCTGCATCAAGACATATTTTTTTGACACGCAATAGGTGCCCCGGAATCAGGTGTGAGGATTTCGCATCACGCAAGGACTGAATCTCAAAACAAATTCATTGTGTGTTGAGACTTCCACGATTTTTAGTGACCCCGATTTCATCGGGTCAACGAACGTTTAGCCCGTTGGGCCATTTAGCACGACCTGTCGGATGACAACTTTGATGAACCGTCATTTTTAAGTTGCCATTGCGTGAATTCCATGATCCGTTAAATTTTTTTCTTTAAGGCTCTTATCTTATCCCAATGCGATTGGACTACGGGAAGATACTTGGTGGCAAATAGCTTTATATCTGCGTCGTTTGATCTTGCCGCTCTTTCAAACTTCTTCACGTCTCGTTTATGATCAGCGATCATCATTTTCACGAATTTTTTGTCAAATGATTTGCCATGGAGAGACGTTAAGTCTTTCAATCCCTCCGCCTTCTGCTCGCTGAGGCTTACCGGGAGTTTCACTTGTTTACGTTGGGCTAATATCTTTAGTTCTTCAAGCATTCGGGACTGATCTTTCAGCATAGCCGCTCCGTATTCCTTGAGACTTTTCGAGGTACTTCGTTGTAGCGCTACTTTTCCCTCTTCCATATCCATGAGTCTCGCCTCTACTGATTCAATTAAAAATTCAGAGACTATCTCATCTACCATAAATTTGTGATAAGGTTTCGCGACTTTTTCATTAAAGCTCGATTGTGCTGGGTTTCCCATGGAGACTGGTGTCGCACGAACGACATCGTTCTTCGCACCTTTTTTGGTTGGACTGAAAATCGCGGTGACTGCGAAAATCATAATAAGATTAATAAAAATGATCAGGTTTTTCATCGCTGCTAGTGTTGTTCATGGCTCCTATAGGGATATAATAAATTCTATGCCACAGCTGAGTTATGCAGCGAAGCGCTTATTAGCAAGCAGCGCATGAGAATGCCTGCAATGCAGAGATCTCGCGTCGCCGAGGATCACAAATGCGTCCTAAAATAGTGGGTATTAATTCCACGCATGGAGTAAGATATTCTACTTCACATGATTAAGCTATCGTTGCCATCGACAGAATTAGCTGGAATGCTTTTTGAAATAAGGAAATGCAAACAACTATATATATGATACGTCACGATAAAATCGAATCAATAGACCAGACAAACGATATTGCAAACGTATCTCAAACCCAACTTGATACCGGGATGGCTAACGCCAAACCCATTAAGCTAGGATGGACTTCAGAGGAGATTGAAAATATCACACATGCTTTGAATGCATTACTTGCTAATTACAGCATACATTATCAAAAGCTCCGTAATTATCATTGGAATGTTAAAGGCTCTGACTTTTTTGATTTGCACGAACAGTTTGAGTTGCAGTACAATGAATCATTACAACATATTGATGACATAGCAGAACGTATCCGGATCTTTGGTCAAACGCCGCTGAGCACACTGAGTGACTACCTGCGTGTCTCCGAAATAAAGGAGACAACGGGACCTCTAGTTTCCGAAATTATGGTTAGGGAAATTTTAAGCGACTATCGAATACTACTTCAATATATGTTCAATACCGTTGAGATCGCAGGAGACCAAAATGATTCTGGTACAGAAGAAATGGTAAAAGGCTTTATTAAAAGCATCGAAAAACATCATTGGATGTTATCAGCGTTTATGGCAAAATAAAAGAAACGTTATGTTAGATAATCAACCTCGTGAATTAACCTTGATCTATCATTCTGAAAAATTAGATGATAAAAAAGCCCGTGGCTATGTTGCATCGTTGCCCACGCTGGCAATCAAAACGTTGGATTTGGCAAGAGAGTCTATCACGGAAACACAATTGGCTCAGCTTGCTGACAAACTTGAACTACCGGTACAAGACCTTATTGATCCTACATTCGATGAAAGGAAAAATACGCCTGAAAATAAGGAAGGTCTTAAGGATTTGGATAAGAATGCGGTGCTTACGATGATTAAGCAGAACCCTAAACTATTGATTACCCCCATCCTTATCATCGGTTCCCGTGCTTACAAGTATGGATCGGCCTATCAATTGATTAAAGAATATCAGTCAGAAGGAGTAAAATCAACCAGTGCTGCAAATAAGGAAGAATTGAACGACAACCTTCACTTATAAATCCTTACCATTCACGCGTGTGTGACCTGTGCAGTGCGTTGTGAAAGATGTACTTCTTTTTGTCTCAGCGAGCACGAGATCCACATGACGACTCGCGCTTCAAATTAACCAAGAATTGCTCGGCGATTTGTATTCTTACAGCTCGGTTCTAGCGAGCGGAGGTGAATTTTAATCCAGCCTTTTGGTCTTGCGAAGTGCGTTGCGCAGAATGTGAAAAACATTATAAGGATCCTTGCAAAGATTTTTATCAAGCCTGCCTTGAATGCCACACCAGTGTAGAAAGAATTCGCTGGAATATGTTTGATCGTCGCACTTCCAGGTACTTTAATTCTTTCATTTACTTTTTTACCGCAGACGATAGTCTAGGCATAAAATAGTATTTTCGGGTTTCCTGGTTTTCTATTTTGCCAAATGAGATTCTCCACCGAAAATATATTATTGCTTGGCTCGCTTCTGTTATTCCTCAGTATAATAGCCAGTAAGACCTCTTTTAAGTTAGGAATACCTACGCTTATACTTTTCTTGGTCGTGGGAATGTTGGCGGGATCTGACGGTCCAGGCGGAATATATTTTAATGATCCACACATCGCGCAGCTTCTAGGCGTTGTTGCTCTTACCTTTATTCTTTTTTCCGGAGGCCTGGAGACAAAATGGGAAAGTATCAAGCCTATATTATGGCAAGGCATTTCTTTATCTACCATTGGAGTATTTGTAACAGCCTTGACAGTCGGCGTATTTTCTTCCTATTTGTTGGGTTATTCATTGTATGAAGGCATGTTATTGGGTGCCGTAGTTTCATCAACCGACGCTGCGGCCGTTTTTTCAATTTTACGGTCCAGAAGCATTGGGCTCAAAGGTAATTTACGCCCTACACTGGAATTTGAAAGCGGAAGCAATGACCCGATGGGATACTTCCTGACCGTTAGTTTAATTTATTTGATTTCGGATCCGGATGCCTCGTTAGTTTCCCTTATTCCGAAATTTTTTAAGGGAATGATTTTGGGTGGATTATGCGGCTATTCGTTTGGCAAAGCTATGATCTGGATAATCAATCGCATTAAACTTGATATTGATGGTTTATATCCAGTATTGATCCTGGCCCTCGTATTTTTTACTTTTTCGTTTACCGATTTTATCGGGGGAAATGGTTTTCTCGCGGTTTATATATCAGCCGTAATTCTTGGAAACAGCAATTTCCTTCATAAAAAAAGTTTGATCCGGTTCTATGATGGCCAAGCCTGGTTGATGCAAATTGTGATGTTCTTGACATTGGGTCTGCTGGTTTACCCCAGCCAAATAGTTCCTGTAATTGGTCCCGGAGTATTGATCGCGTTATTTTTGATCTTTATTGCCCGCCCGGTTGCCGTTCTGATTTCACTGTCATTCTTCCGGGAGTTGAATTTTCGTAAAAAATTATTTATTTCCTGGGTTGGATTACGGGGTGCCGTTCCTATCATATTTTCTACCTATCCGTTGATTGCCGGTCTTTCCGCTGCTCACAATATTTTTAACCTGGTATTTTTTATCTCTGTTTCATCGGTGCTTCTTCAAGGCACTACGCTTCCAATGATAGCCAGGTGGCTTCACGTGAGCGTTCCAGAAAAACTCAAGC
>CAZAHL010000491.1:0-3985 GCA_964484845.1 uncultured Chryseolinea sp.
GGCTGTTATAATCGTAGAAAAGTTGTCGTCGGTAAGTATCATATCCGAAGCATTTTTAGCTACGTCGGTGCCGGTAATGCCCATCGCCACGCCAATGTCAGCCGTATTTAGGGAAGGGGCATCATTCACTCCATCCCCCGTCATCGATACAATATTACCCCGAGATTTGAGCGCACGCACTATTCTGACTTTATGTTCAGGTGAAACCCGAGCAAAGATCCGGTAATTAGAAATGACATTATCAAACTCCTGATCGGAGTAATGATTGATCTCCTCACCCGTAATCGCCTGGCTTGGATTTTCAGCGATACCCAATTCTTTGGCAATAGCAAAGGCCGTATTCTTGTGATCCCCCGTAATCATTATCGTCGTAATCCCGGCTGTCTTTGCTTTTTGAATGGAAACCTTTACTTCTTCTCTGGGCGGATCAATCATACCCACCATTCCCAACAAGATTAAGTCCTTCTCCATGTCCGAAGGATCGATAGCAGATTCTACAGGTTTGTATGCTGCTGCCAGCGTGCGCAACGCCAGTCCTGACATACTTTCTGTAGCCAGCACATATCTCTTTTGATACTCTTCAGTAAGCGGAACTACTTTTCCCTTTTCAAGAACGCGTGTGCATTTGGTGATCAGACTATCAATAGCGCCTTTTGTGAAAACCTGTCGCTTGCCCTCACCCTCCACAACGGTTGACATTAATTTCCTATCCGATTCAAATGCAAGTTCCCCGATACGTTTATTTACGCTGCGCAATTTTTGACGATCAATACCCAGGGTATCTCCGAAGATAAGCAACGCAATTTCTGTTGGATCGCCCGTTCCCTTTCCGTTATCATAAGTAGCATCTGAACAAAGTATCATGGCTGTTGCAAGTGTAGTTGCTTCCTCGCTGAACGTTCTGGGATGGCCCGCAGAAATTTCTGCTTCACCTTCATGCAAATTAAAATAACGGGTAACGGTCATCTTGTTCTGCGTCAGCGTTCCGGTTTTGTCGGAACAGACAATATTGACAGAACCAAGCGTTTCAACCGCAGGCAATTTTTTAATGATGGCATTCTTTTTCGACATGTTCGTGACGCCAATGGAAAGAACAACGGCCAGGATAGCTGCGAGGCCTTCAGGGATGGAAGCCACTGCTAATGAAACAGACATTAGAAACATTTCAGCCAAATCCCTTCCTTGAAGTAAAGCGAGTATAAAAATGAGAACGCAAACGCCAACGGCTATTTTGCCCAGCATCTTGCCCAGTTCGTCAAGTCTTTTTTCAAGTGGTGTTTTGGATTCTTCCTCTTTATCAATGATATCCGCTATTTTGCCTACCTCGGTTTTCATACCGGTATCAACGATTACGCCAACACCGCGCCCATAGGTAACAAGCGTTGACATGAAAGCCATGTTCAGCCTATCGCCAAGCGGCGTTTGAGGATTATCGAAAATACTGTTAGCATCCTTATGCGTAGGAACGGACTCACCTGTTAATGAAGATTCATCAATCTGCAGATTGGCCGATTCAATCAAGCGAAGGTCCGCTGCTATAAATCGCCCGGCATCCAGGATAAGGATATCGCCAGGAACAAGTTGTTCTGATTCAATTTCCTTTACGCTTCCATTCCTCTTAACAAGCGCTTTCGGCGCCGACAATTTCCGCAACGCATCAATGGCGTTATCCGCTTTTACTTCCTGTATGACGCCCAATAAAGCATTAATAAAGATCACCAATAGAATGATAATGGCATCGATATACTCACCCATAAAAAGTGTGATAACAACTGCCCCAAACAGAACATAAATAAGGGCGTCCTTGAGCTGTGCCAAGAATAACTGCAGTATTGTTTTTTTCTTTTTGCCTTCTAATTTATTATCCCCGAATTTTTCTCGCCGTGCTTCCGCTTCCTGGTCTGACAATCCAGCTACAGGGTTGACATCCAGCTCTTTCACTGTTTCATCTATTGACTTTGAAAACGACATCCTTTCAATTTTAGGTGTTTGTTTGATATCATGCCCTTGTTTAATATAAAACAAGGCACTGCGTCATTGTATGTACTAACGCACTCGCGTAGTTAGTGTTAGACCATGATTAACGAGATTCAAGGATTGTCAGGATAAAGGCAGCCACGAAGGAAGTTTGTGCGATTTTAATTTGGCCCACTGATATGACTGGAATGGGCAAGATAAGTACTGCTGCGCACTCGCCGTTGTTGGTGTTGCGCGGAGGACGAGTGCTCGGCTTCACCAATACCCAGCGGACTTGGATACGAAAGGCTTTTGTAGACTGTAGTTCATCGGCTGACAGATTCCAAAGCACCCTTATCAACAAGGTGAAAGTGAAACTTATTCATTGCTGCTAGTCTGTCTTACTAACGCTATCACTGAATTTTTGAATTTATCTATTTCGTTTTCAGATATTAACGTAGGGTCATAGCATATCGCCAATTGTAGTCGTTCCCTATAGGTAAACGCGCTGACGTATTTTTCCATAGTATCAGAAACAAGGGTTAGAGGCAAAAACTTTATTAAAATGTCCTTACAGCTATCGTTGGCCCTTATCACACCCAAATTGGTAAATGCAAAGGCCGTATTTATTTCTCCACCACCTTTTTTGGCAATAAATTTTTGAATAGAGCTGTCATTTCGAATATAAAATTTGTTGAGCTGAACTGCGTCAAAAAAACGAGAATTGAAAAAGTAACTGGCTAAGCTTGTGAGAAGTGGTTTTGGCTGGAGTTTGTTTTGAATGGCAACTTGCAGTTTTTTGAGATGATCTGAATTTGGTTGTTTGGAAAATTTTGGCAGGCTTACCCGCACACCCGTTACAAAATAGCCGAGTTGCCTATTGGGGTTTGTGATTAATTTATCCCTAAGGTTAACAGAAATAATGGCTTGATTCTGAAAAGGACGGTCTGAAAGTTTTAGTTGGCTTTGATGAAGCAAATGGGTAAGGTATGTATTTACCGTAACCCTATTTTTCCGAGCGGCATTTATGAGTTCAAGGGTCTGATTTTTATCTAATGCGATAGTCTCCACCTTAGCATCGTGCTTTTGCCAGTAGGCTTCATAAATTCGGGAAAGCAGATCTTGCGAGAGCTTTAAAGGATTTTTTTTCCAGTTTCTATTGATCACAAAAGCAAGCAACCTTACCAGTAAGGTTGAATTTTGCTTTTGCATTTTATAAGGATGTAGTGTCGTAATTTTTTTTTCGGCAGGAACAATCCCTGTATGAAAATAGGACGCAATGTCTTCTAACAAATACACCAAGGAAAGGCCGTCACAAATAGCGTGGTTACAACTTACGATAATCTGACAGCTCGTATCAGTCACATGGTTGATGATGAATTTTATGAGGGATTGTTCCAGTTTCCATTCATCTTTCAGATGTATACTGGCAATAACTTCATACGGCTGGTTTTTGTATTCTATGATATCGAAATCGAACGTTGGGGATGAGGTTAGATACGCTTCATCATGTTCATCAATCTTTACAATTTTGTTTACTAACTGATGAGCGTTACAAAGTTTCCCGAGACAATCGCTTAATTGATTTTTACTTACTGAAATGGAAAGTTCGCAGCCCATTACGACCGTAGCATTCGGGCTGGAAATATGGAAGCGAGAAATTCCATTCAGTTTTATCATTGGGAATGATGTTTTTGGGATAACGCTTAATCAAGTACGTGGATGTTCCAAAATTGTGTCGCGTAATACGCCGCGTAAATGCAAAGCCCAATGAAGATCCGTTCATTGGGCTTATTTTGCCGGGCTTTATATCTACCCGCTTGATGTTGGCAGCAAGACATTTTCAATATTTCTTAATTAACAAGTATGCCTCACAGTTGAATCCGGCTGATAAACTCTCATAACGAATATACCTTCTGGAGAAGTAGAATCCTACCCGTTTAAGATTTTATCGTGAGCGGGAAACGAGGCTCGAACTCGCGACCCTCAGCTTGGGAAGCTGATGCTCTACCAACTGAGCTACTCCCGC
>CAZAHL010000492.1:0-3978 GCA_964484845.1 uncultured Chryseolinea sp.
ATTCATGACGGGGCAAACGCTTGTGCTGGACGGAGGCATTCTCGCCGAATGAGCACATTGCACATGGTGCGCCATGGACAGGCGTCTTTGCGCGCAGCCGATTATGATCGGGATGGTGATCTCGATTTGTTTATTGGCGGAAGGATCGTTCCGGGAAGTTATCCGAACCCGGCAGAAAGTTACCTCCTGCGAAATGATAAAGGAAAATTTGCTAATGTAACGACAGAAATATGTGCTGAGCTCCGGACGTTGGGCATGATAACCGATGCTCTTTGGACGGATTATAATCAGGACGGTAAATTGGATTTGGCGGTTGTGGGCGAGTTTATGCCGATTACTTTTTTTACTAATGATGGTGCTAAATTCGTTAGGCTTCCGTCCTCTGGTATCGATCAATTTACTGGGTGGTGGAACAGTATAGCCGGAGGAGATTTTGATAATGATGGCGACGTTGATTTTATCGCGGGAAATCTTGGATTGAATAATAACTTCCAGGTGAAAAATGATCTTCCACTAAAGATTTTCGCCAAAGATTTTGATGGTAATGGCAGTATTGATCCGGTCTTAGCATGCTATATGCGTGAATCGATGGAATCGGAGGGAAGGAAATTGTATCCGATCCATTTTTGGGATGAGCTAAATTCACAAAGTCCAAAGTTTAGAAATAAATTTTCCAGGTACAAGCAGTATAGCAAGGTGACTATCGATCAGGTGCTCACTCCTGAGGACTTAAACGGAGCATTGATATTGGAGGCCAACCATATGGAGTCGAGCTTTGTAGAAAATCTGGGAGGTGGAAAATTTTCATTGACACCGTTGCCGCGTTTAGCGCAAGTTGCCCCCATCAATGGCATGGTTACAACTGACGTCAATGAAGATGGCAACCTTGACGTCGTTCTTGTTGGCAACGACTATGGTAACGAAGTATTCGCCGGTCGCTATGACGCGCTCACAGGATTAGTATTGGTCGGAAACGGTAAAGGATCTTTTGAACCACTGCCTTCTGCACGTAGTGGGTTTTATGTAAAGGGTGATGCCAAGGCATTGGTTAAACTTCAGGGAGCGAACGGAGACGAGTTATTTATTGCTTCTCAGAATAAAGATAGTTTAGAAGTCTTTGTTAAAAAATCCACACATGAAACGGAAGTAGTGAATGTTGAGCCGATGGAAAGTTGGGCGGAAATTATTTTTAATGATGGCAGGAAACAAAAAGTTGAATTTTATTATGGCTCGGGTTATTTATCGCAGTCTACAAGAACATTGAAAATTCAGAAGGGAGTGAAGGAGGTTGTTATTTATGACTACAAAGGCGGTTCCCGTAAAGTTGCTCGTTCCAAAGTGTAAGGTAGAGAAACCCACCTACAAATTGAGACGATTAGACAGCGTATATCAAACACGTTGCTATGTAGGGTATTTCTACCAACCGCTAGCACTTGATTAAGTTAAATTTGAAATGTGAATTAAAGTAGAGTCAGCTAAAAAAAGGAGGGGCTTCAACCTTAACCTTATTTCAGCCAGCGGTTGCCTATCGAATTGACCGGACAATAATGTAAAAATGCCGGCTCGCGTGAAAGCCATGCTTCCCTTTAATCTTGTAAATCTGTAAATCCTTTAATCCCAGTCCTATTTGATTTTTTCAGATTGCCCCTCAACATTAAAGAGGTTATTTAGCAATTCTGAAAGTGTCTCAGCTTCACCTCTTTTGCAGGCAGCTTTTAATTGAAGGACAGGGAATTTTAATATTTTCTGCATCAATGACCGGCTCATCTCTTCGAGCTTTTGTGCCTCTTCTGGCTTTGCATTTTTCAGGAAACGTGCAATCTCTTCCTTTCTGATCTGCTCCAATGTATTTTTTAATTTCTGGATGGTGGGAGAGATAATCATCTCTTTAGACCAATCGTCAAATTCAGTCAACGCCTCCAGAATAATTTTTTGAACCGAAGGTACGGACGCTCGCCGCTTTTCAAGTGCCTCATTCGTTTTTTCACGGATGTCATCCAAATTATAGACAATAGCTCCGTGTATTTCGTCTACGGTAGAATCGATGCTGCGTGGTATGGAAAGATCAATAAAATATTTATGCGAGAAGATCTTCACCTCTTTTAGCAAATCAAAAGTAATGAGGGGCTGGCTTCCAGAAACGGAGCTAACAACAATATCCGCTTTTTCTATTTCAGCCAATAGATCTTCGATGCCTCCAAACTTAAAATTATATTTTTGTGCTAGTTTCTCAGCCTTGTCTTGGGTCCTGTTTAATATCGTCACATTTTCTAAGCGCGAGTTGGCAAGATTCAAACAAAAATCTTGTCCGATCTCCCCAACACCTACAACAAGTATCTTCGGCGAAGGAATATCGGAGGTGAGGTCTTCTGCCAATTCCTTAGCTGCATATGAAATGGACGCAGCACCATCGCGAAAAGATGTTTCCTGAACGACTCGTTTATTAGCAAAGAAAATAGTGTGCATCAGTCTATGAAGAAAAGGCCCGGCCATATTTTCATCTGCGCTCCATTGATAGGCACTTTTTACCTGACCGGAGATCTGAAGATCCCCCATCACCTGCGCATCCAGTCCCAGCGCTACTTCAAATAAATGGAGCATAGCTGCCTGTCCATAAAGATGGGTAAAATGCTGCTCGAATCCTGCGGGACAATTTTTCACCAACGTCAATCCCTTAAAAATCTCAAATGAAAAATCGTTGTCCGCTAAATAATAGATTTCAGTGCGGTTGCACGTTGAAACAATTAACACATCAGTTGCAGAGGTATAATCTCGTATAAATTGGTGCAATCTTTTTGTAGCTCCTTCATTTAATGAAACTTGTTCCCTTATTTCGACAGGAGCAGTTTTATACGTAAGCGCTAAAGCTTTAAAATTTTGTGTCATTGGAAATACAAAAGTAAAGCCTAATCGAAATCGAATTACTGATAAAAGTCAAATGATTGTAATTTAGAATCATTACAAATAAATTTTATAACGAGATATATTGAGGAATTCATGTGGGAAACGATGGATAAAGGGAAAAAGTTGCGATTTTAGATTTCCCGTTGTACGTTATGTTACCAATAAAGCATTGGATTAAGGATTTTTTTGGATTCTCACGCTCCCAAGTGAATGGTTTTATCATTCTGTTACCAGTTATTGCCACCTTTCTATTTTCCGAACCGGTTTGGCGATGGTGGATAAGCAGACAACCCATAGATTTTACAGACGACCATGCGAAATTAGATAGTATTGCCTCTTTATGGAGCCTGGAAACCAGCAAAAGTTCAACTTCGGAAACCGATGGGCCAGATATAATTAACTTTTTTGCCTTTAATCCCAACCTGGCCTCTAATCTGGATTTTATTGCCTTGGGCTTTTCAGAAAAGCTGGCGACCCGGATAGTCAATTATCGCCAAAAGGGGGGTAAGTTTCGGATAAAATCGGATTTGCTAAAAATTTATGGCGTTGATTCGACGTTCTATCACCGATTGAAACCCTATATCATTTTACCGGAACGTGTAGACGTTGTGGCGCGCAAAAAGGAAATAACTACATTTCAAAAGAAATTCTCAAACACTAAAAAGGAACTGGCAAAGTTTAATCTCAATCAAGCCGACACTGGCCATTTGAAAAAAATTTATGGTATTGGAGAAAAATTGTCTTTGCGAATTATAAAATATCGAGACGCATTGGGAGGATTCACCGAAATGAGTCAGTTGAAGGAAGTTTACGGGTTAGATTCTACCGTAGTCCATAGATTGGTACAAGCGTCGTTTTTGGAAAAAGAGTTTCATCCTGTGGCAATAAATATCAATACAGCAATGGAAAAACAACTATCATCTCATCCCTATTTTACCAAGGTCGCCAAAGCTATTGTAGCCTATCGATTTCAGCATGGAGAATATAAAGCGATAGAAGATATTGGAAATATCGGTACGCTGGATGAAAAGACACTTCAAAAAATGATACCTTATTTAAAATTAAAGGATGAAT
>CAZAHL010000493.1:0-3968 GCA_964484845.1 uncultured Chryseolinea sp.
GGCGGCTTTTGCAGCCTTGCGTACTTTGTTGGGCGCTACATCCATAGCGATCTCAAAGTTTGCTGTTTCTTCCGACCCCGCCCAACGACCATGCTCTACGCAATAGACTGCGATGTCAAGTTTTCCGCTGTGAGGCAGTACCATGAAGTCCCGGGCAATCATACGATCTTGCTTTCCTCCTCGTACCACCTCTCCGCCAAGTATGATGATGGTGTCTGATGAAATATTTTCTACAAAAAGTCTGTTCACCTCTGCTTCATCGAGCACGCGATCCTGTTCCTGTGTGGCAGACGGAGCTGTGTGTTGATCTTCTTTACCGGTAAGCTCCGTGATGACAATCTTCTTTTGATCCAGGGCTTCCTGGAGAGACCGATAGGGGCCCAGATGTTTATGGTGTGTAAGGAAAAACGGTGAGGCAAAGATGGGATACAACTGTAGGCTAGTGTACCGGTACTTTTCGGATGGTGGTTCTATGTACAGATTTTCGGAATGATAGAGCGCGATTGAATGTTGCGCAACTTGATGAACATGAACTGTAGGCTGCTGCCCAGGTGTATGATAGACTCTCATGCAAAGAAGTACTATCATAGCTGCTACTGCGAGAATGATCGTGGTTTTCATAACGAATGGAATTTGAATCCATAATTCGTCAGCCAGTGAATAGTAACGTGCGAAGTAGACTTTTTTTGGAGGATGACCACGCCCCAGACAAAGTATAATTTACCATGACCACGATTTTGTATTACACTCATGGCTAATCCGGCAAAAGACGGTCAGGACGAGCAACATCTTTGCAAGTGTTATAAGCAAGTCTGAAGACTTGCAATATAGTAGGTCCAAGTGTCGCTGCGCAGAATGCTCACGCTCAACACTTGAACCAGTTCATCACATTGTTTGGAAGACTCAGACCAAGCGAGGGTTAGCACGCCTTCAGCTCGGACATCATTCGTCATTCGATGTTCGATGTTCCTTGTTCGTTATCAAACACTGGATATCGAACACCGAACAAGGGATGATGAAGGAATAGTCTCAACGTCCAGTCCCAGCTTCAATTTTTCAGGTTTCCGTAGACAGAACATCCCCCGAACTGGCGCAAGTGTAAACCGGTTTTGGGGATACACATGGTATCGAAGAAGCGGGCATCAATTCATCCATGCTACTAATTAATTTTAGATCTGGTTTGGGTGCTTACCTTGGCGAACAGTTTTGTATTCAGATATTTGTGTGGTCTACATTTTTATCCTAAGATATTGATCGAATTAATAGTATAATCAATGAAAGAATGAAGCTGAAGTATTTAACTGCAATTATTCTATTAACCCAATGTAGTGACAATAAAGAACCTGAGCCGCTGGTTCAGGTTTCTTCTGATTTTACAGTTTCCCGTAAGACGATAAAAGTTGGGGAAAGCGTAACCTTTACCGATCTGTCGAAGGGAAGCATTAATAAATGGAATTGGATTTTTGAAGGAGCCGAGCCAAATAGTAGTAGCCAACAACATCCTGTTGTCCAATATGGATCGCCAGGGACCTATAACGTTAGTCTTAGTATTTCAAACGGCAATTCTGAAGATAAAGAAGCAAAACAGGATTTTATCACAGTAGAGGCAGAAGAAATAATACCAGGTGTCTTTGAGGCTGGTGAGGAGACAACTTTCGGGGTGAGTATTAGATCGGATTTTATGCAATCGATGATACGTCTGGAAGATAACTCTTTCATTTGCGTTGGATGGACCGATAATGAGAACACCCAGGAATCTCGAACAAATATCTTGGTCACAAAATTTGATAAAGATTTGAAGTTGACTTGGGACAAGGTGATAGGAGGAAGTCGCAGCGAGTTGGTACGAACTGTTATTCCAACAAATGACGGTGGCTTTTTGTTGGGCGCGTCCTCGGAATCCAATGACGGAGATATCTCTGGAAATAAGGGGTCAGCTGATATCGCGATCTTGAAGTTAAGTGGGAGTGGTGACATCGAATGGGTAAAAACATACGGCGGAAGTGATTATGATGGCATAAATCATAACTCAATAATCGAACTGGAAAACGGTTATTCTTTTATCGGATTTTCAAGATCTGAAGACGCTGACATTCCGGGCAAAGTTGGCTTGGACGATATCTGGCTAGTAGAACTCGATAATGCTGGGAACATTAATAATTCTTTTGCTTTGGGGAGTACCGGAAATGACTATCCTTATTCATTTGTCAAATCAAATGCTGGGTATGTAGTCCTAAGTAAGATTGGCGCTGCAACTACCGACTTCGATAAGCCAGGCATCTGGGTATTTGAGGTGGCTAACGACGGCAAGATCGGCTGGAAGACATTTATAGACGGACTCAATGCAGGAAACTTAATCAAAACACAAGAAGGCGGGTATTTGACCCTTAGTACGAACGGCACTAATATAACAGATTTGTTTTTGACGAAATTTGACAGCCAAGGGAGTGTTCAATGGACAAAATCTTATCCGTTGGCTGGCCAGGAATTCGCTGAAGATATCATTCAAATTGGAAATGAATACATTATTCTGGGTACCTCTGAACCATATGGAAATCAACCAAGACACGGTAGCGCATACGTTGCAAAAGTCAACCAATTAGGAGAACTTGTCCAATCAGCCTTGTTTGGGTCAGGGGAAGTTTCGGCATGCAAAATATTCAAAGTCGACGATCAGAAATATCTATTGGGTGGAACAAAGGATGTAAGTGAATCCTATATAGATGCCGAATTTTGGTTGCAGATTGTATTGGATTCTAAATAAAAAGCACTCGATAGTCGTAACTTTATATTCTAGATTTACTTATGTATCGGTCAATTTAGGTATGATTTCTTGCAGACTACTCTTTCTTCCCATATTAATCCTTTTTTAGTTCATCATCTTTCGCACAAAAAGACGAGAATGGATTGCCGGACGATTTGGATGTGGAATCAATTGTTTTCCTCAAATTTGATAGTGCTTACTTAACCGTTAAATATTTAGAAGTAATTTCTCTAACCCGAAAAAGGCAAAGTTTAACATTAGAAACGTCCTTCTCGGCCCTGCTCCCCATTACCTTGACTTTCCTGGTATACTGTTACAGAGTTAGAATTTTTTTAGCTAAGCTCTTTCTAAGTCTACAACAGCCGTAATTATGTGTTGTAGAAATTGACACTAAAGTACTATTTCAAAAACCTTCAGACTCCTTCAATTTTACAGCATGGAAAGAAAAGTGTATGAAAACCCAATCTATGGGGATAAGGCTGTTTTTTTAAAAACAGCAGAAGAAACGAATGGCTTATGTACTGTTATTGAAATGGAGCTGCTGGCAGGAGGTGGCAATCAACCTCATTTACATGATAACTATGCCGAAACCTTTACTGTGCTACAAGGCGATTTAACATTGCTCGCAGGCAAAGAATACAAAACGTTGAAAAAAGGTGAGTCATTTACTGTTCCACCTAAAATGGTTCACTGTTTTAAAAACAGGAGTAAAGGCACAGTAAAATTTTTGATCGAATTTACACCTGGTCAACCCGGATTTGAAAAGGTACTGAAGATCGGCTACGGCTTAGCAAAAGACGGATTAACAAGCAGGAAAGGCGTACCTAATAAATTTTCACACGTCGCTTTATTGCTTGTGATGTCGGCAGTAAAAGTACCAGGGATATTTACCCTAATGATGCCTGTTTTTAGATGGTCTGCAAATCGTGCAATGAAAAATGGGGAAGCGGAGGAGTTGATTCGGAAGTATTGTGTGTGAGTTGTGTTTGAGTGTTTAGGTGGTTTAAGTGCTTACGTGTTTCGGTGTTTAAGTGTTTAGGTTTCGCGCGAGGATGGTGTTGAGGAGTCCGAAAGAAGTTGAGGTGATCCGAATTTACTCGGTAAAATGACAACTTCGGTTTGTACCGAACTAAAAATTCTGCAGGAGGGTATTCCGGATGCGAGATGAACACCGAATATCGAACACCGAACAAGGAATGATGAA
>CAZAHL010000494.1:0-3960 GCA_964484845.1 uncultured Chryseolinea sp.
TATGTTGCTAATCCAGAAGCTGGAAGAGAAAAAGCAGTACTGAATGAAACTAATATGCGTAATACATTCCTGCACAACCTGGATTGCTTGAAGCTTGCAGCCGAAGTTTTTTCTGGAAGCTCCAAATTAGCCAGTACTACAACCTTAACTTAATGACATTGCTCTAAGGGCTATTGTAAAAAGCTAAAATTGTAGAAGCAGGTGGTTTTCAGACGCCCTGCTTAACTATTTTTTGTATAGCTCAAAAACCCGTCTGATCTTTTCAAAGATGGCCGTATTCTCATATACGCCTCTGAAATCCTGCGAGTGTGGTCCGTAAGCGAATACGGGGACCATTACGCCGGAATGGTCGTTGCTGCTGAAATTCCCGTCGATGTATCCTTTGCTGATGTTTCCATCCAATAAGGTGAGTCCGCCCGTTTCGTGGTCAGCCGTTACAATCACCAGCGTTTCACCATTTTCATCCGCAAAGCGCATAGCCTCACCGATCGCTTTATCGAAGTCGACCATTTCGCGGACGACGTAGCTCATCTCATTCTCGTGCCCTCCATAATCGATCTGAGCGCTTTCGATCATGATGAAGAAACCGCGTTTGTTTTTCTTCAGGGTAAGTATGCTTTTGTTAAGGGATCGCGATAGAAAATCACCACGACCCTGTCCTTTTGATACGACAGCTTTGTCATCCAAAATAATGAACTTATCGCGGGTTATCGTATCAATTGTCTCAAATCTATCGCTAACAATGTAGCCATTTTGCTGTAATCCCTGAAGCAGGTTCTGGTCATCGGATCGTTTGGTAAAATGTACATAACCTCCTCCGATAAGAATATCAACCGGGTTCGTCAGGAAATCGCGGGCGATGGCTTCACTCCAGGCTCGTTCGGGTTGCTTCGCATAAAAAGCAGCAGGGGTAGCGTCAGTAATATCTCCTGAGGAGATCAACGCTGATCGTATACCGGAGGCTCGAATGATTTCAGGAATGGATGGATGATGATGAATACCGGTGCTATCCACGCCAACGTAACGGTTATTCGTCTTTTTGCCCGTCGCCATAGCTGTTCCTCCCGCTGCAGAGTCTGTTATATAACTATCGGCGGAGTACGTTATCGAGAAACCAATGTTGAGCATATTGAAGAGGTTTAGCGCTCCATGATTTCCTGTGTAACCGGAATAGATCTGAGCTACACCCATGCCATCGCCGATCATCAGGATAATGTTCCTGACTGTCGAGCGTTTGTCGTTGTTAACATATTTCGGGGTGTAGGGAGTATGCACTTCGGTATTGGTATACTCTCTGGAAGATTGTTTGTTTATATAACTAGCAAGCAAATCCACATGATCCGTTCCGAGATAATCAACGCCCATCATGAGAAGTATTTTCCACGCATTTACGTGATCCGGTGTAGCCCAGAATCTGATCTTTTTCCCTTTTTGGTGTGTTGTGGCGATAAGATCTTCCAGTTTTTTGCACTCCGGCTTGACGATCAATCCTTTTCCATCCCAGCCACTGTACTTTGTAAAGTTATCGCTGATCAAGCCGACGCGTTCAAGCTGACTGGCAGTGTATTGAATGGCCGGACGTCCATCAAAAAAAATGAAAGAAGGATAGTTGGTCCAGCGTGAAGGATCAGGAACATTGCCACTGATGACGATCGTTAATGCGGGGTTTTTAGCGAAGACTTCTGCCGGATACGATTTTAATTTTTTAACCAGTAAATCCAACGTTGGTTCGCCGTCGGTTTTTATATCTATGAGGAATTGAAGAGGTTTTTGTGGGTTATTTTTTTTGCTTGTGGGGTGGGTTCGTTGTGCTGCGATTTTCTGAAGAGGCCGGAGGTACATAGAATCCAGGGTCCAGCCTTTTTTGACCTCCGGGATATCGTGTGCTACATACAGTTCACCGTTTTGTAAAAAGATGTCAGCTTCTATTGATCCTGCTCCCAAGGAGTGGGCCTCGAAGAAGGGGATGCGCGTTTGGTAATCGTTGTGGGCGTGAATGCGAGAGGGTGTAACTATGGACTGAGCTACAGTATGCGCATGTAGGAATAAAAAAATTAAGGGTAGTAGCAGGGGTCTCATGATACGATTGACGATTGACGATTTGTAGATTGACGATTGACGATTGACGATTTTTAAATTGATGATTGTAGATTGGTTGCAACTTTCCAAAGGCTCCGTACTTTGATCGCGTGCCCAATCTAAAATCGTCAATCTAAAATCGTAAATTATTACGGTTTGGAATTTTAAAATTTGAAATAAAAATAAGCTTTTCAAGCTGTTATTGCTCCGCTGTAATTATTTTGTCCTCAATTGGTATTTTACTCCTGAAGATAGCATCAGCCCATAGTGTTTCATTTTTACTTCTGAGTAATAATCTGAAGGTGTCATAGTCGTAAAACTATGTAGGAAAGCAATCGACGCAAACAACCAAAATCTTTCAAATTTATAACCACCGCCAATATCCACATATCCTGCAAGATCAAACTTCCTTACTTTGCCCGTTTTTGTGATGTTTCCATAGGCGTCTAAATTGGTGATTTTTTCCTTCAGAAGAATAGAGGGTACTATACCAATGTTTGCAAATCCAAAACCTGTTTTGCCGATTGTAAATCCCGTCTTAATAGGAATTGATAAATAATTGTATTTGAAATTCGACCTTACTTCGTCTGTAAGAGGATCTCCATTTGCACCTACAAATTGAAGCGTATAACTAAAGCCAAGTTGACTATAAATAATATCAGTGCTCATTGAGAATTTTTCTTTAAAAAAATATTCATAACTCAATCCGCATGAAAATCCGGTCCTGGGATCGGTGTGCCTCACAGCGTCAGAATTGATGTTTGTCAAATTTACTCCGCCCTTAAGTCCTATTAAATGAGTTTGTCCTGTAGCGCTTAATGAAACAGTAAGGAAGAATACTAGAATTGCGTCTTTCATTTGATGAGGTATATTAACGGTAGTTTATAAAATTACGTGGTTTAACACAATCTATGGATGATAAAATAATCAGCAAAAGATAGATAACTAAATAGACGTATTAAAATGTCGTCCAAACGCCTTTCCGTTTCACTTATGGGTTGCTATAAAGTAGGAATAAATGGGCTAAAGGTTAGTAAACCTGATATCTATTGATTGTAGATTAACTATCGTAGATTTTAGATTGGGTGCTTGAAATCAGCAAGGGATCGGCGGCGTAGCTAGGGGTTGTTTAATAGTTTGAGTTTCATTTATTAATTTCGTTCGGCATGGATAGTTACTGGATTTACTCAACTTGGAACGAGGTAAAGTCAAACGTTAACGAAATGCATTAATAAATTTTATACTATGAGACAAGTGAACTGGTTTGATAGGAAGTTTGAATTTGCATCGAATCAAAATATAATGCCTTCAATTATTGAAAGATTAGAAGGCACACCTATAAGGGTAAAGGAAAAATTACGACAAATTGACCCGTCGTTATACAAATTAAAACCAGACGGTAAGTGGTCAATTTTAGAGCACGTAGGGCATTTGGCTGATTTAGAACCCCTATGGCAAGGGCGCCTGGATGACATATTAAGTGGCAAAAAAGAGTTGAGGCCCACGGATCTTGATAATAAAAAAACCACAGAAGCCAACCACAATGACAAGCCTGTAGCGGAGCTATTAAATAGAGTGGAGTCATTAAGAAAAATCACCCTTTCTAAATTAAAAGACCTGGATGAAATTGACGTTTTCAAATTTTCTCTTCACCCTAGATTGAAAACTCCTATGCGGACAATTGATTTATTTACATTCGTTGCAGAACATGATGATCACCATCTTGCCAAGGTAACAGAGATAGTTAGATTGTCAAATTTTTAGCGCAATCGAATAATGTCGTTTGGCTAGTTGTGCCTTCCAAAGGCCTTGCCTCCTCGCCCGGTGGGCTGCGCTTCTGGAAACGCAACTGAATTTTATCCGCACATGCCCTTACCAGAC
>CAZAHL010000495.1:0-3941 GCA_964484845.1 uncultured Chryseolinea sp.
CTCCTTCGAAAGGGTTCCCTTTTCATTCATACTAAATGAACACACGTTGAGAAAAAATTTGAAATGATGATATTAAATTTTGACTCATATTTTACCATGAGTGGCATATGCAATAATTGTTGAAAATGCGGAATCAACGTAATCAGGACCGCATCATAATAACGCTGATGGGCTTAATTTTTTCCTAGCATCGGAAATATCTTTTTGATTTCTGCTTCCGTAGGTTGTGTTCCATACTCACAAATTTCAAACGCTTCTGCATGTTGTACCTGGGCAGCGTGGCCTTTATCATACCATTTTTCAAGATTTTGACGAACCTCCGGAGTGATCTTTACCGTACGGTTGGTGGCCAGCCATTTTTCGCGGGAGGCAATATCTTTTGGTACTTGGTCTAAGTACCCGCCAATCCAAGGCAACCACTCGTATACTTGTGATTCATGAGCGTCAAGTGCATGAATTTTCTGGTTGTAAACGGATGAAATGTCAATGGTAATATCAGGTCGGAAAGGATTGGGACGCTGAAAGAAATCCTGGAAGTAAAGGAATACGGGATTTTTTTTTAAGGGTGGGGTATCTGCCGCAACGTTTGGAACGGCTACCATATACGCAGCATCCTGCACAAGTACACCTGTATATCGATGATCAGGATGATAGTCATTAGGCCGGGGCGCAATAACTACATCCGCATTCCAATCGCGGATTTTGCGAATAACCTGCAACCGAATTTCGAGAGTAGGAAGAAGTTCACCATCGTGATTATCCAATACATCGTACTCCACCCCAAACCGTTTGCCTGCTTCTTTGGCCTCTAACATCCTCCTTTTGGCCAACATACCTCCACCGATCGATTGATGGCCAGCATCACCATTTGTTACAGAAACAAATTTTACGGCATATCCCATTTTCGCCAATAGAATTGCAGTGCCTCCTCCATCCTGATCACAGTCGTCAGGATGCGCGCCGATCATAATGACACGAAGTGGCGGTACCTGTGCCTGGTCTACGCCGTAACACATACTAAATAGAAATAATAACAAGTAGGTTTTCATAGTAGGCAGTAATTGCATCAATCTTACAATTTACGCAATTACTTTAGCACTCTCCGATCGGGTTTCTTTATATTTTTCCCAATCAAAGCATTCCAAAAATTCGATAGCTTTCATGGCTCCTTGTATAAATAACTTTATTTGTTCTGGCTGTTTCATCTCAAAGTCCAGCCAATTAAAATCTTTATCGGCGTCAATGCGACAAATAAGTAATCGATATTCGGGATTCCGCATGAGAAAATCATAGTCATGAATCTGACGCATTGTACTAATCATGGCGCCGGAGAAACTCATCAGATTTTTTGCATCTGCGTAATTGTCTCTAAAGGTGCTCAGGCGTACTCCAAAAGTAGGACGCGTAGGAGGTTTTCCATCGGTACGGTGAAATACATTTATCGGAAAGTTTGAAAGCATTCCCCCATCTACAAATTTTACTGAAGGAGGTGTTGGCCCAGTATAACTTGCATGATCATCCCATAGTTCTTTGTAAGTTTTGGAGCCTGCGGATTTTGGAATTTTTTCATCGTTTGGGATTTCATGTATCTCGTAAGGCTCAAAGAAAAAAGGTATAGACATCGAAGCGCGCACTAAGTCGGAAGGCTTTACATTATCAGGATCTCTCCAATACAATTCAGCCATTTTTGGAAATTCCACTTTTGTATGAGTAGTAATATCGGATGTGATAATAGCTAATCTGGCTTCAGCCTTGCTTAGGTCCTGGCCTCCCAGGTGAATTAATCCAGGAGGCAATTTTTTACGAAGTAATTTTAAATCGCCAATCGTGTGAACTTTCACTTTATTAAGTTCCTCTGTAATCCAATCGCTAAAATTTTTACCTGGATTTACCCCAAGCTTTCGTTTTATAATACGATAGATCTTTAGTGCATTCAGTATAAGATAAAAGATCTTTCCTTTTTCTTTGTGAATAAATTTCTGGATAAGTTTTTTGATGGTTGGCTCCCCGTCCACAAGGTCAAATAGATTTTTTTTACTCAACACGGCCAGGATAGCTTCTGATTTAGCATCCTCGATTTTTCCTATACTTGCCAACATCATCGTGTTGATTGCGCCTGCAGATGTTCCTGCCAGACTAAAAAATCGAATGCCTGCAGTTTCCAACACATATGTATACCCCACCAGGGCAATACCCAAAACGCCTCCTCCTTCCTGAACCAGATCAACATATTGAAATCCGTCAGCATCTTCAACATCAGAAAAACGTTTCCCCTTTAAAGCTTTTATGCGTTTCGGGATATCGTTTTTTTTAAATGCTTCTAAAAATTCTTTCATCTATAATAAGGTTGTTTGATTCTTAAATTTAATGGATTTGATATTGGATTTATATACCCAACTTCAGTGAATGCGATGGATTCAAAAGATCTAGATGATGCAAATACGACGATAACCATCCGATCTTAATCTCCTAATTTCTTCATTCTTACTTCCTTATCAAACATTGCAAACGTTAGTTCTCACCTGGACAAACCTTTGAGGCATTAAATGTGTCTATAGAGTAATTATTTAAAAAGCAGAACGTTACTTTTGTGGGTAAAACCATCCTAAAGACTTGATAAAACGAATTTTAATGATGAAAAGTAGTTTTTTATTGGCCGGTCTGATCCTTATCTCGTCATTGGCTTTTGCACAGGAGGCCGTAAATAATGCCAACGTGTTTCAGTTCGATCCCTTGTTCTGGAAGGATAAATTAAAGCTTGATGCCTCTCAATGCCAGAAAATAAGAGAAATTAACGGTGAGTATTATGAGAGCCTTTTTACCGCTTATCGCGAAGAACGAGAAAATCGTAAGGAATTAAAATCCATCGCTGATAAGAGTTTGTTGCAGAGAAGCCAGGAAATCTGGGAAACCTTTCATCCGAAGCAGCGGAAAATTTGGAAGAAGATGTGGAATGCCGGTACATCGCGTGAGCGTACAAACCAATCTTAATAGCCAAGTCTGGCTCTGGTTAAAGTTATTTATGTGATTTAAATCCCCTGTATTTATCGTCTATTACAGAAGGTTTCGACGTAGTCCAACGTTGAACGTGATGATGGACCTGCTAAAATTCTTCTTCGTTAGAGTTCGGTTTTGATTTGCCAATTATCTAACATTCATTGCGTTTGAATACCGAACTAATCGGCAAGAAAATTGTTCAGTTTGTCTAGCTAACATACCTACATGAAGAAAATTATCTTTTTTTTAATACTGATCGGATCGACTGAAGGGGCATTTTCTCAAATCAACTTAAATAAAATAAAGAAAGCTATCGGCGGCAGTGAATCCCTTTCTTCAGATGAGGTGGCGCGAGGTCTTAAGGAAGCACTGACGAAGGGTGTATCAAAAGGATCGGATCTCGTTTCACAAGTTGATGGCTATTTTAAAAATCCCGAGATAAAAATTCCATTTCCTCCGGAAGTAAAACAAGTGGAGTCGCGACTCCGACAAATCGGTCTAAGTAATGAAGTAGATAGATTCATACTGACGCTAAACCGCGGCGCCGAGGATGCGGCAAAAGAGGCTAAACCAATTTTCATAGAAGCGGTCAAAGGAATGACCATTCAAGATGCGTTTGCAATTTTAAAGGGAGAACAAGATGCAGCAACACAATATTTAAAGGGTTCTACGTCGTCTTTGCTTAAGGAGAAGTTCAAACCGATTATTCAAAATTCATTGAGCAAAGTGAATGCTACAAAGTATTACGGCGATCTCGTGAATTCCTATAATAAAATTCCCCTGACACAAAAAGTAAATCCGGACCTCGATGAATATGCAACCGATAAGGCTATCGAAGGACTATTCATTATGATCGCGAAGGAAGAAAAAAATATTCGAGCAAACCCGATGGCAAGAACAACTGAGTTATTAAAGAAGGTTTTTGGCGCACAATAGCTCTTAGT
>CAZAHL010000496.1:0-3929 GCA_964484845.1 uncultured Chryseolinea sp.
CAATATATGACGCTCAGGCAGATCGCTGATGATCTGTCTGAACGGATGATCAATATTTTCAAAAAGGACACGAACGGAAAACGGCCGGTGTTTGGAAATAATGACAAGTTACAAGAGGACAAGCATTTTCGTGATTACCTGTATTTTTATGAATATTTTCATGGTGACAATGGAAGAGGAGTAGGGGCAACTCACCAAACGGGATGGACAGGTTTAATAGCGAAACTCATTCAACCGAGAAAGAAAAAATTATCGTCACCCAGTAATACATGACTTTTGACCAAAAGATTGTGTCTGATTTTCATCGCTCCCAAAGTCTGGAATGGCTTGAAACTAACGGCCTGGGCGGATATTCGAGCGGCACGGTTTCGGGTGCACATTCCAGGCGCTATCACGGCTTGTTAATTGCAGCAACACAGCCTCCGGTAGGGCGCGTTAATTTACTCTCTAAAGTAGATGAAACGATTGTCTCAGCGAATGAAAAATATGAGTTAGGCTCAAACCAATACCCAGGTGTACTCCATCCGCAGGGTTTTCAATTTCTCAAAGGTTTTGAACGTGACTTGTTTCCTGAATTTATTTTCGAGGCCGGTGGAATAGAATTAAAAAAAACGATTGCTGCCATCCACGGAGAAAACACAACGGTTATCCTGTACGAGGTAGTCCGTGCGCTCTCAGAATTTGAACTCGAGTTGCTTCCGTTGTATGCATCCCGGGACATCCACAGCTTATCGCGTGCGAATGACTACATTAGTAAGCAATATATTTTTGAAGAGGGTATTTTTAGAACGCTTAATTATCAAGGCTCATCTGAATTGTTTATCTCGGTTCCTAGATCACAATTTACCGCCAAACCGGGATGGTATTTTAATTTTCAATATTCCGTAGAGCAACAGCGTGGAATGGATTATGAAGAGGATTTGTACACGCACGGAAGTTTTAGGGTGGAATTAAAACAGGGCGACAGCCTTGGTGTCATTGTCTCGACAGAAAATCCATCGGGCAGAAATGCTTTGCAATTATTTGTCACTGAAAGGAAGAGGCGCGAAAAATTGACGAACCGTTTCGCTTCCAACAAATACCTAAAGCAATTATCCCTTGCAGCAGATCAGTTTATTGTCACTCGGGGAAATCATAAATCAATCATCGCAGGCTATCCATGGTTTGCTGACTGGGGAAGAGATACTATGATATCGTTGCCGGGTTTATGCCTCGTAACGGGAAGGTTCAGCGATGCAAAGGAAATACTTCGGGAATTTTCTGAATATGTAAGCGAAGGAATGCTTCCAAACCGGTTTCCTGATGGTGGCGAAGTTCCCGAATATAACACCATTGATGCAACCTTGTGGTTCTTCAATGCTATTTATGGATATTATAAATACACTGCTGACAAAGATTTTGTCAGATCTCTGATACCTTTATTAAAGGACATTATTGAATGGCACTATAGGGGTACCCGTTATAATATCAAAGTCGATCCTCAAGATGAATTGCTATACGGTGGTGCTGAAGGAGTCCAGCTTACCTGGATGGATGCAAAAGTAGGTGATTGGGTCGTCACTCCGCGTAAGGGAAAGGCGGTTGAGATCAATGCGTTGTGGTATAATGCGTTGTCTATTCTGTCCATGCTTCTAACTGAAATCGAAGGGAAGAAAGCATCGGAAGGTTATGTGGCGAAAGCTAAAAAGATACTCACAAGCTTTAATGCGTTATTCTGGAATGAAAATGAAAGCGCTCTATACGATTTTGTGGATGGAGATCATAAAAATGAGGCGATACGGCCGAATCAGATTTTTGCTATCAGCTTGCCGTTTCGGTTGCTAGACAAAGAGAAAGAAAAAAAAGTTTTTGATACCGTTACAAGACACTTATTGACTTCCAAAGGATTACGAAGCTTGTCGCCGTATAACAAGGATTACAAATCTTTTTATCGTGGGGATCTACGGAGCCGTGACGGCGCATATCATCAAGGAACTGTCTGGAGTTTTTTGATCGGGCCGTACATTGATGCTTTATTTCGCGTGAAAGAAAAGAAAGGCAACAAAGAAGCCTTTCAGATACTCGTCAACTTTCTCGATCATTTAGACGAAGCAGGGATTGGAACTGTCTCCGAAGTTTTTGATGGCGAATTTCCACATACTTCCGGAGGCTGCATAGCGCAAGCCTGGGGTGTTGCAGAGGTGTTTAGAGTAGCTACTGAATATAAGTTGTTTGAAAAACCAGCTTTGAGCTAGGAGTTTTGAGCTTTGAGAAACTACTCATAGCTCATGGTTCGTCGCTTGTGGCTTCGGAAACACGACATTATTAAGTTGACACGACTACCCGCCTACATAAGTAAACGGCGTAATGGCTTTTAACCGTGTCTTAAGGTCGTCGGCAATGGCAAGGCCATCGATGAATATCGAAATACTTTTTTGAGTGATTTTCTCATTTTTGCGCGTCAGGTCTTTCAAAGCTTCATAGGGATTGGGATATCCTTCTTTTCGTAGAATAGTTTGGATTGCCTCTGCGACTACAGCCCAATTGTTGTCCAGGTCCTGATTGATGGCAGTTTGATTCAACTCAAGTTTGTTTATTCCCTTCAATACTGACTGAAATGCAATGTACGTATGTGCCATAGGCACTCCGATATTTCGTAACACAGTGGAGTCAGTCAAATCACGCTGAAGTCTGGAGATGGGCAGCTTCGCAGAAAGATATTCGAAAATAGCGTTTGCAAACCCTAAATTACCTTCTGCATTTTCGAAGTCAATTGGATTTACCTTATGCGGCATAGCGGACGACCCGATTTCGCCTTCTTTAATTTTCTGTTTAAAATATTCCATGGAGATATATTGCCACATATCGCGGCAAAAATCGATCATGATCGTATTGATCCGCTTCAGGTTATCGAATAACGCAGCCATGTTATCATAATGTTCGATCTGCGTTGTCGGGAAACTTCTGACAAGTCCTAAATGCTGGCAGAATTCATCGGCAAACTTATTCCAATCGATATTGGGATAGGCAATGTGGTGAGCGTTTAAATTACCGGTAGCTCCCCCAAATTTTGCGGCATGAGGAACACTTTTAAGTTGATTTAATTGCTTTTCAACGCGAGCGGCAAACACCATTATTTCCTTTCCAACGCGCGTAGGAGATGCGGGCTGTCCATGGGTGTGGGCCAGCATGGGTACATCTTTCCATTCTTTTGCAAGACCGTTCAATCGGCTCAGTAAAATTTCTGCCTGTGGAAAATATTCATCTTCGATAAATTTTTTCAAAAGCAGCGGTATTGCGGTGTTATTAATATCCTGGGAAGTAAGTCCGAAGTGTACGAACTCTTTAAAACTCTCCAAATTTAACCTGTCAAACTGTTTTTTGATAAAATATTCCAGCGCCTTTACATCGTGATTGGTAGTCTTTTCAATTTCTTTAATCTCAGCGGCATCCTTTTCCGAGAAGGACTTGTAAATCAACCGAAGGTCTTTTAGGCGATAAACCGGGAAATCCACCATTTCACTCACAGATCCCGATAAAGCGATGAGGTATTCGATTTCAACTTGAACTCGGTATTGCATCAAAGCATATTCGGAGAAGTAAGGCGAAAGGGGTTTTGCAGTTTCAAAATATCGGCCATCAATAGGGGATATCGCGGTAAGGGAATTTAGCTCCACTGTAGGGTTGGTTATGCCTCAAAATTAACCGCTTAAGTTAACAAGCCAAAATTATAAGGGCAGGCTTCATAAATTATTACTCGTAGTTTTGCACTGCTATCGAATTATAAGCATGCAAACGTGTTTTAAACCCATCAGCGAATTTCGTTGTTGTAATATTGATTACAACAGCGGCCAACAATACGTTGGACTAAATTTCGGATATTTGCGACTATTAGATTCTTAGCAACAACAAATTAATAAAGCTCAGATTGTAACGAATAACTATTAACG
>CAZAHL010000497.1:0-3906 GCA_964484845.1 uncultured Chryseolinea sp.
ACTCACATCTATTTCAATCTACTGCCCGTAGATAATAAGTCAATTGTAATTCTTGGGTGCTTAAAGGAGAAAAAGGAAAAGTGTTTGGACTATATATTAAGTTTTAAGTCAGATGATCATAATGAGTCATTAAAGAAAATCAGTGATTTGTTTTTATGTCGATTGGAGAATTGGCTTTGCTCAACTGAATTTTATATTCAAAATTTGAAATCGAAGGAAAGGGAGATTACTCGGATCACCCATGATTCTATCAAGAATCCAAATGAAAGAAGAAGGTTAAATTTTAACTTGTTCGATGCAAAGAAGGTATAACGGTTGAGAAGGTTTAAGCCTTTTGCCGGTATTTTTTTCAACCGCACGCATCACGCCGTTGTTCGGTGTTGTGTGTAGGTACCAGGGTGGATCACCAACAACCCTACACACGATAAGTAGAACCTTCCTGGTGACTGTGGTTGTCGGTGGGCCTAATTGCGAAGGCAACTGCGCAACACCAACGGCGAGAAGTAAGTCAAGAAGATACTGTACGGGTAATAATTCGCTCTAAAATGTTTGGGCGTTGAAGGGTATACCCAGATGTTTGGCAATGATGGCCATCGCATCGTTGATAGCTGGCGGTATATCCATCTTGATCTTAATATTCATTTCTACCTTTGTGCCATGAGCTGTATAATGATTAATAGCCTGCACCACCGCTTCAGAGTGTTTGACAAATTCTGAAATAAATATGTCGTAAGTAACTCCACAAAGCTTCTCTTTGAATGGCTTAAGGTCTTCAGGCAGATAAAAGGAATAAAGTTCTTGCTCTATCGATAGAAGTTCAGAACTCAATGTCTCAACATAGTCAACAGCTGCTACAATGTCAACGACCTTTCCAGGTACGCCATCTGGACCAAACGACTTTTTAAGAATGTCAAATGAATGCTGAAAGAGATAGATGAATCTTTTTATATTGAAGATGTAAGTACCATTCCACTTCAGCAATTCTAGCGCGTCAATGCTAGTCCCTTTTGCGATCTCCGTTTTGTTCCTCATAGCTTCAACCTTTTTCTTTATTGGGTCCAAACGATGAAGAATGAGTGTGGATGCCAAAAGGTATTCCCATCCCGCTTTCCGTTCAACAGCAATTTGTTTAATGTGTTCTGGTTCGTGCGCTAGTTCCGTCAGATTTTGGTAAACAAAGTTTTTCAAATTTGCCCGAACCTGAGTGGAAAAAGGACCAAGGCTAGCGGTTAAGTTATTGTCAGATCGCTTGTCATCATATCGGCCTGCGGTTATTCCGAGCAGATCGGTTGGTAAATGAAGATTATCACCATTCTTGGGCACAACGAAGTATACTTTGCTTCTGTCGAGCGCACCGATGAACAAGCCCATTTCAAAAATCACATTGTCGCGTACCGTGCTCACACTCGTATTACGCATCAGCGTAACATCATCAGGCTTGAAGACAAAAACGGCGAAATCGAATTTTTTAAGAGAATTTACAAGAGACGTCAATGCACTCTCAGAAAGTCTAAAAATGCCTTGTGACCATACTGTACACTCGGCATCATGCTCTAGGTTCTCCTGTATGGCATTGGCAACGTCAAGGTTCTCACGAGAAGAACCTATGAAAAGTCTTGGTTTCAATGGTTTATCCTTTTATAAAACGGTTTAGCTATGTTGAAGCCAAGTCAGATGATATCCCGGAAAGTCGGACACAATCCGGCTAACTGTTTCAAGCTGATCGGTATCTACAGTCAGACGAGCCAGTTCCCTGTCATAGCAAAAATGTTTTAAGCTAGGGATAGCTTGATAGATTGCATTGGCAACTGCTTTTAGATCACCAGCGTATACCATCGTTACTGTTTTCATTCTTAATAAATTTAATGATAGTGAATATACGAAGAATTCAAATCAGCTGCTCAACCTAACATCCCAGACGGATTGAAATAAATTGAAGTCTGTTTCTCGCCATCGACTCGATCCAAACTGGCAACGGAAAGGAAATTTGTTCCAAATGCCGCAACCCCTTTAGCTTTGAAGTGTTCAATGTAGTCGTCTATGGACAATTCAGCTTCAAAGCTATCTGTCATTGTCTTCAACATATTAGCAGCGTACTTGTCATCAACATGAATTTGGGCAACGATATTAATCATAATTCTAAAAATTTAGCCTTCATTAAAAATACTAAAAAAGAAGATTACTTTTCCAGGGTGGATGGCGATGGAGGAATGTTTCGTATCCACCAACAAATAGTTCACAAAGTGATTAGTCATCTTTATAACGAATAAAAGAACTCATAGGAAAATTATGTTTGACGCGACGGAGCTACGCTCAACAGCGAACTAGATTTCAAATATTTGCCTATTGTTATTTACATCCCATCAATTAACTTCGAACACAAATCACACGGCGCGTGATTACTTCATTGACTAACTGGTGAGCGATTAGGTGAGTTTGATTTTTTTCGTTTCTGTTTCTTCTTGTAAATGAATCCGTTAGAAAATATTTACAATCCCTGCCGGGCTACGAGTTCAGAAACAGAACAAATCAAAACCGCTTAAATCGTATGGATTGGCGGTTTACTTAATCTCGTTGGATTAGTAAATGTTGTAAGTCCCGTCGAAAAGATGAAAATTGAAGTTCGATCGTTAGGGTAAAAAAAATATCAGCATGCCGATACGTGCTTGTAGATATCAGTAATGCGGATACCGATTCATGAGACTGCATTTTTCATTTGTTTGCTTCTGATCATCAGTCGTAACAGTAATACATATGGCCAACATTATGATCACACGTTCCGAGCAAAAGGTACTGCACATCAACGATCAGATAGCACTGAAAAAAAGAAAAAGCTTTCCTATCAGGTTGGGATCGGCGCAGCGGATCAGCTGTTTCATGCCAACGAATTTGTGATCCGACAGCCACACTTTGTTACCGTTGACTATGGTGATCCGCTGAATGAGACGCGGCTTTCGTTGTACTTGCTCATGAATTGGCAGATATTGAAGCGCCTAAATCTTGAGACGGGTCTGCGTTACTACGACATCTGGTACGACTACTATGTCAACTACACTCCCCCGAATTGGAGTTTGGGATACAGATTTGCTGGCGATGTGAGGAGTACTGTATTCACTCTTCCGCTCAATGCCGAATTTGGGTTGATACGACCATTTTACATAAAAGGTGGGCTTTCACTTTCCATCGCCTTTCCGGAGCGACGGGGGGATGTAACGTTTCACACTGTACCGCCGGAAGTATCGGACATTTATAATGGTCTGCGCGATGCTTTCAGTAAACGTATTGTTTTGAATAGGGACCTCGGAATCGGGTTAATCCTCTGGCGGTTCGACATCGCAGTAGTCAATTCAACTTCGATGACGAAGGTAGCTCACAGGTATGAAACGCCACAGCAAAGCTACTCCTTCTACACCAAGGTCAATACGACGCAGGTAGCCATTACGTATCATTTCCAGATGAGAAAAAAAGTGCAGCGGTGAAGTCGGTGCTAGTTTACCGTTGATTTGCAGATTCCAGAAAATCCGGACTTTGATGATAAAATTGACAAGGTCTTACTGGCTGCTGGAATGTAATGATGAATCTGGGATACCTAAACGAGAAATTGGAATAGATGATCAGGCACGTGTGATATTAATTAGGCAGTGTCTAAAATCAAAACCGCGTAAGGCAGTATTTTTTTTTGAAGACACTGACATATTGTATCAAGTTGCTTTCATGTTGTGCTAATTCGGTAACTCGTACTCCTCCACCACCTTCTTCCTTTTTCAAAATTTCCTTCTCAATCAAATCCTGTATATCTCTCAATGCTGTATCGGGAGAACACTTCGCAATCTTCGCCCACCTTGAAGAAGTTAACTGGTCTCAAAACGCTAGCTTAAGCTATGCACTTTAGTGCAAGGCTTTAGC
>CAZAHL010000498.1:0-3880 GCA_964484845.1 uncultured Chryseolinea sp.
TGGCCATTACGGCATACATTAAGGCGCAGTCCAAAATAGAGCCGTTAGAGCTTTCTATTATCGGAAACAAAGCCCTGCTTACCGATGGAAACCACAGGATTGTTGCCGCTAAACGGTTAGGGTATACTACCGTTCCTGTTAACGTTATCGTATTCTTCGGAGAGGGTACTGAGACATTTTATGAACATACTCTGAAAAGATTTAAGCCTATTACCCCGCATCTGGAGCTCTGGCTGAAGAGAATATTTCTGTAGTATTTTTACTATAAGCCAGTTTGCTGTCGCCAATTCTTGGCATACAAATTTTTTAACCGTGTGATACTTCACAATCTTCCCTTTAATATATTATAGTTTTTAAGTAAATCCATTCTTCAATTAGAATTACTGACAAGGAAAATACCAGGAGATACAATATCAAAATCAAATTTGCTTCTCAACTTCAGAAAAAAAGGCTTTACTGATAAAAATTAATTCGGCTGCAATCATTTGATATAGCTATATTCAGTGCCTTCAAATGAAAGGGTTTGTTTTTCTATGAATAAAACGGTTTTAATTGTCGATGATTCAGAACTCGTGCTGAAAGTGTTAAGCAATAAACTTAAAAAATCAGGATATGCGATTCTATTGGCATCAAATGGCAAAACGGCATTAGAATTTTTAGACGGACGGAGTATTGACCTGCTAATTACAGATCTTAACATGCCAGACATGGATGGTATGCAATTAATAGATGCTGTACGCTCAAATAACTATTATCAATTCATGCCCATTATATTATTCGTCTCTGATGATGTAAGTGATAAAAAACAATTTCTTAAAAAATCGGGAGCAACCATATGCTTTGACAAAGGCAACATTCACGATAAACTTGTTGCCACTGTTAGAAAATTGATCCGATAACGTTGAGCAAGAAAGCTGAAATAAAATTAAAAATATCCAAAGGAGCGCTTCGCTACATTATCTCATGGTCGTGCCGAAACATACCGAAACTCATTCGCTGAATGATACTGAAAAAATCCAAAGGACGTAGGTGAACGGAAAAGTTTCAGACCTTTGATCTTGGTCTGATGAGTTAACCTTTCAAAACTTTAAGAATTAAAAACGTTTTGCCTCACCAAAAACTTGGCGGGCTTATTTACTATAAGTATGAATCCGTTATCAAACTTCTAGATGGGTGAGAATAAGTGAAAATCCAACTTGCATCCTAAAATTACAAGCTTGACTATTTTAAATTCGGCAATAGATTTTATTACGGTATTTAGACGCTTCACTCGCCAATGCAAAATCTTTTCATTCCTAATAGTCAGTACGTTAGGAATTGGGAGTAACAAACCAGCAACAAAGGTTACCCTTGATATCGCTTCACACACTAAAGAATTCCGGGATGTTGGCAAATTGACATGCTCTCTTAACTCTTTACCCCCTCTAAACATTACTCCATAGGAGAAGTAAGTTTGATCATTCGGATCTCAAAAGCTTTACCGGATTAATAACGGAAGCTCGAAGCACATGAATACCTATCGTTGCAAAGGCAATAACTGATAAAAGAAGAATTGGAAGGATAAACAAATCAGTACTCATTTTGATACGAAAGGCAAAACTCTCTAACCATCGATCAATACCTATCCAGGCGAAGGGAATAGCGAAAGCACTTGCCATCAAAATTGGCTTCAAAAAATGAAAGGAAAGAAAGTAAAATATTCTTTTTGGTGAAGCACCAAGTATTTTTCGGATGCTGATTTCTTTAAGTTTTTGATTTGTAACAAACAAAGCTAGTCCCCATAATCCGAGGCATGCTATCGTAATTGCAAGAAGAGCAAACGCACTAAATATCTTTTGAAATTGCTGTTCGTCTTTGTATTGATTATCGTAAAAATCGTCGAGGAAGTAATACTCAAATGGACTATTTGGAAATATGGCTTTGTACTGTTTTTCGATTGCTTCTATAGATTGAGGATGGTTTTTACCAGATAGCTTAATAGAGAAGTTTTTAGGTGAAATTTTCTTGGCAGCTATTACTAAGGGGGTATGCGCATTTTTTAAAGAACTCCAATGATAGTTTTTCAATACGCCAAGAATTTTCAATGTGTCGTCGCCAGCTATTATTTTTTCACCTATCGCCTTTTCCGGAATAGATAAGCCGAAGGCTTTTACAGCTGCTTCATTTATTAATACCGATTGCATATCAGAGGCGATATTATAATCCCAAATTTTTCCTGATACTATATTCATTTTATACACATCTATAAAGTCTGGATCAACATAGATTATACCCCCTCCTTGGCTTTCCTCCTTACTTGCGCCCACTTTACGAATTCCCGTTCCCCAGTTAACACCTCCACCTGGAATAGCTTCGGATGTTGCTACGTTTTGGATGAAGGAGTTTTTTCTCAATTCAGTTTTTAGTGACTCCAGATGGATTTCATTATTTTCACTTTGTCCCGGGCCACTAACTACAAGGATCTGGCTACTATCAAAACCCTTGTTTCCTTCCTGCATAAAAAACACTTGGCGGTATATTGCAAAAGCACCCGATATTAAAATTATAGAAGAAGTGAACTGGAAAACAACCAAAGCACTACGTAACGAAAACCCCTTACTCATTTTGTCAACTCCTCCCTTTAAAGTCGTTAAGGTTTTAAGAGATGATAATACAAAGGAAGGATATGCGCCACTGACAAAGGATCCAAGCAAGAAAATAGTTGTCAGTAAAATCCAGAGAGTTGAATCTGAAAAATCCAGGAAAATACTTTTGCCAATGATTTGACCTAGCGTAGGGGTTAACGTGTAAGCCAGGGCAATAGCAAATGCCACACTCACAAAATTCAGCAAAACAGATTCAAACAGAAATTGCGAAATTAACTGATTCCGTTGGACACCAATTGCTTTTTTAATCCCCACCTCCCGAGCTCTTTCAGTTGCCCGTGCCGTTGCGAGATTTATATAGTTTACCCAAGCGATTATGAGAATAAAACCTGAAATGAGTCCAAAAAAATAAATAGTGTTGACACTCATGGTAGGGCTGAACTCCAAGTCAAGACCGGGACTAAGATGAATGTCTTTGATTGGCTGAAAGGTTAGCATTCCTTTACTATTTGATTTTCGAAGTTCTTCGCCTTGAAATTTCCCTATAAAGTCTGATGCTTTTTGTTTTAGTGCGGTCAAGTTCGTTAATGAATTCAATTCTATATAGGTGGCAAAATTCCCTTCCGTTCCATTGCCGTTGCTATTTTTATATTGATCAGTCCTGAGCAAGTCATGCATGCTTAGAAGGAAGCCAAAGGAAAAATGTGAATTCTGAGGTACGTCTTTTATCACTGCTGTTATAGTATAATTTCCGTTCGTCCACCAACTGCCGGAAATTATTAGGTTTTTCCCCACGACACCTTTCGAGGCTCCGAAATACTTTTTGGCTGTGGATTCGGTGATCACCATCGAAGTTGGATTATCCAATGCAGTTCGGAGATTTCCTTCTATTACTTCATAGGTGAATATATCGAAGAAACTAGAGTCTGCGTATTGCATGTTATACTCATTGAATCTCGCGTTGCCAGGATTAAATTCGTTACTAACCACTGCGCCGCCGTGCACGTAGTGTGTCCTTACATAAGATTTAATATCTGGAAATTCTGAAAGTAACGCTGGACCTTGTTTGAAATCAGACAGGGGGTAAATACCTCTTAGTTCCGTTCCGTTGTAATAGGTAGAAACTGTCCGAAAAACACGATCACCGTTTTGATGAAAATTGTCATAACTCAATTCGAACTTAATATAGATCAGTATCACCACGCAGGCAGCTATACCCATCGCCAATCCCAAAATATTAATTAGCGAGTATATTTTTCGCTTAAGGAGGTTTCTAATTGCCAGGATAAGGTAAC
>CAZAHL010000499.1:0-3849 GCA_964484845.1 uncultured Chryseolinea sp.
AAATGGAACCGTTCCTGATATGATCACCATATCAAATCCAAATAAAATACCTCCCAAGGCAACAACTGCCGATATACTGTATACATAAAACCGGTTATGTTGAACCTCAGTTACGTGTCCTATTTCAACAGGTGGAATAAAAACTGCCATGTATAATGTCGGGGATTCAAGTTAAAGTATTTCAGGGGCGCAATAGCTTACTGACGATTGTGAATGTATCGTTTTACTCGAAATGTTTAATAAATAAATTGACTAAGAAATTTTTACGTCCGACTCCCACCCTGTCTCTTTCAACGCTAAGTCATTTTCTTTCTTTAAGAAGTCAGCATTGGACAATGATTCAGCTTGCCATTCTAATATAGCTTCGTCTGGAACAATCTTAATAGGGGTATTCCACGCAGAAGAGGGCTCGTTGTACGCCAGGTTTGATTGTGATGAGTAACAGGATATCACCGACCACCGAGGGAATTCAGACAAGTTACTTTCAGACCGATGCAACAAGTTACTGTGAAAGAACAATGCGTCGCCGGCTTCTAACTCGGCATAGACCAATTCCATAGTTTTTAATGCGTTCTCCACCATGACTATATCTGCACCCACTTGCTCACCCGAAAAACCATGGTTTAATCTTCCAAGCTTATGCGATCCTTTGATGACTTGCAGGCAGCCGTTTTCTTTGTTTGCCTTCGTTAAGGCGATCATCACACTCAGTAACTGGTTGGGGAACATAAATTGGTTTTTATACCAGTACCCATAATCCTGGTGCCACTCCCACGCTCCGCCTACACGGGGTTCCTTTTGCATTAACTTAGAATGGAAATGGCAGACTGGAGCATCACTTTCTAATAATTGAGCAGCCGCATGAACCATCTTCTCGCTGCGTGTTAAGTACCCAAACACATCGTTTCCAGGTGTGTACCATAACGATAATTTTGATTTCTTACCTGACTTATCATCGACCTCAATGGCGTGATTACGCATCGCGTTATCTTTTAAGGCAACGTCGTATAACCGTTCAATTTCTTTCGCGCTGCAGAAACCCTTGATGTGGATATAACCGTCCTCATTGTATTGTTTAATTTGTTCGGGAGACAATTTTGCACTGGACATAGTCTTTTTTTAATACGAAGTAAACTATACCAGGAATCGATTGCCACATCAAATATTGTCAATAATGGTACTATTCTAACATCAAGATGGTATATTTGGTCCATTATTACACAGAAAATTTGAAGTTTGAAGCCTGTTCTAGAGCATTTACCGCTGCAGCCTGAAGAATCTTTTGTAGTGAAAGATTTTGACTATCCCTATTATCCGACTCCCTGGCATTTTCATCCGGAATATGAAATTGTTCTGGTTACGGAAAGTACGGGGAAACGATTTATCGGTGATAGCATACGCGATTTTGCACCAGGCGATCTTGCTTTTATCGGACCCAACCTTCCTCATTTGTATCGAAATGATCCAGCTTATTATGCAATGCAAGAACCTAACCTGCGAGCCAGATCTATCGTTGTTCATTTTCTTGAATTATCCTTTGGGCAGAATTTCCTCTCTCTTCCTGAAACCAAGACGTTACAAAATCTATTTTTAAAATCTCAGCTTGGCTTGGATGTAACAGGGCATACCCGAAAACTGGCGACAGAAAAATTGCATGCCTTATGCATCCTGACTGGTTTTCCGCGTTGGCTAAAGCTCCTTGAACTTTTACAATTACTTTCTGAGTCTGCCGAATTGAAAACTATTTCCCGTACCCATGTCATTGGTAAAAATGAAATGGAGTCTGACCGGATGAATAAAGTATTTGAATTTGTAATGAAAAATTTTGATCGCGAAATTACGATTGCCGAAGTATCCAATCATGTCAATCTCGCTGCAAATTCATTCTCCCGTTATTTTAGCCAACGAACCCGGAAATCGTTTATCGCGTTTGTCAATGAAGTCCGCTTAAGCCATGCCACCAAGTTACTCCAGGAGAATAGGCTAAGTATCGCAGAAATCTGTTTCACCTGCGGTTTCAATAATCTCTCCAATTTTAATCGGCAGTTTAAGAATGTATATCAGGTGAGTCCTCTATCGTACGCGAAGCAGTTTCATAAATAGAAGGAGAACACTCACGAAGAATTTTAGATTTACGATTTTAGATTTTAGATTGGGTGCTCGATTGACGTTCGCAAGGGCTTTTCTTTGTTCTATATCTCTGAATCTTTTAAGAATTGTCGATTGTTCTTGCGCCCCGATTCAGGGTTTTCACTCCTCTTTTCTCAGAAATCCTGATTTGCTATTAAATGCGCCGTAAATGTTCCTTAGCCATTCTATAAATCTGATTTACAAAGTTTTACATCCACCGCCGAAATATTTTTTGCGTAACCGAACGTTTACATATATATTTACGTAACAAAACGGTTACATAATATGTCAATAGAGGCAAGACGAGATGTTTTTCAGGCAATAGCAGACCCTACCCGAAGGGACATTATCGGGCTGATTGTAAAGAAACCGCAGAACCTGAACACCATCGCGGAACGTTTTACCATCAGCCGTCCGGCAATTTCGAAGCATGTAAAGATCCTATCGGAATGTGGTCTTATTGTAATCCGGCAGCAAGGCCGGGAACGTTATTGTGAAGCTAAGCTCAGCAAACTTCATGAAGTATCTGCCTGGGTGGAGCAATACAAAAAGTTTTGGGACCACAAGCTGGATGCATTGGAGAAATTCCTCAACGAATCCGCAAAGCAAAAACAACCAAGTAGAAAATCAACCAAATCAAAAAGTTAAAGCGTATGAAAAATGCATTAGGAAAAGTAACAAAAGAATCCGACGGCTATAAAGTAGTCTTTGACCGATTGCTAAACCACGATATTCAAACCGTGTGGGATGCCATCACGAATCCTGAAAAACTAAAAATATGGTTTACGGATTTTGAAATGGAATTTAGAGAAGGAGGTAAACTTAAGATCGTGTTCAGAGATGCTGATAAAACTGTAACCTATGGTCAAATCACCAGCATAGAACCGCCTACTAAATTCGTATGGACTTGGGAAGATGAATTAGCCGTGTGGGAACTTCAGAGCGAAGGCAAAACTAAATGCAAATTGAAACTCACCTACAGCAAACTTGCTGACCGTTTTGCAGTCGGTGCTCCCGCAGGCTTCCATTCGTTATTGGACCAGTTGGGTGTTATGCTTGAGGGAAGAACCGAACCATTTCCATTTGGCACGGAAGAGAATGCTCCTGAGCAAATAGAACTACGCGAATTATACGGTTCGACTATGTATGATTCCTTTCCCGAATTACAAGTCTTTCACCCTTATAAACTAGAACGGACCTACCAGGCGCCTATTTCGAAAGTATGGGCAGCCATATCGGAAAGGGATCAATTAAAAAAGTGGTACTTCGATTTTGCAGAAGATTTTAAACCGGAAATTAACAAAGAATTTGAGTGGCACGCCGGAGAACCAGGTGGTAAGCAATGGCTCCATAGAGGAAAAATAATTGAAGTGGTGGACGGAAAAAAATTAGCGTACACCTGGGAGTATCCCGGATACACGGGTAAAGCAAAAGTAATTTGGGAACTTTCAGAAGTAAGTCCCGCTTCAACAAAACTTAATTTCACATTTGAAATACTAATTCCATTTGACCCGAAAGAAGAAGCGCTAAAAAGAAAGAATTTTGTGGAAGGCTGGAATTCGATCCTAAAAACAAGTTTGGACGAGTATTTAAATCAAACTATTAAAGTCACAAGTTAAATTAACTTCCGCAGAGGCTTTGTAAAATCGTCTCTGCGGTTTCTAGATATTCATTTCGGTATTCTCCTTCTATAACTCAGCAAGACCTACCCTCTTCCAT
>CAZAHL010000500.1:0-3844 GCA_964484845.1 uncultured Chryseolinea sp.
CATACAACTCTTTCGTCATCCGAGAATCCTGTCTGTATGTGGCTGACATTACCAGGTCTTTGATTAACTTCTTCATACTCCATTCATTTTCATTCATGAATCGTAAAGCAAGCCAGTCCAATAATTCCGGATGCGATGGCGCAGCCCCTTGTGTACCAAAGTCCTCTAGTGTTTCAACGATACCCAAGCCAAAAATCTGCTCCCAAAAACGATTTACGATCGAACGCGCCGTAAGCGGATTTTCTTTGTTTAAAAGCCAGGCAGCAAATCCAAGGCGGTTATAAGGTTGATCTTTGGGGAAAGGATTTAAAGATTTAGGAACATCAGGTTTTACCGAATCACCTTTAACTAACCAATTACCACGTTCAAAGACATAACTTGTCCGATGTTGCTCAGGTGTATTTTCAATTAGTACAGGTGTAGTCTCTACGTTAGCATTTATTAACGATTGATAAATGTGATGAATTTCATATTGTCGCGCTGTCCCGTTTCCTGGAAAATCGTCCTGAAAAGCAAACCACTCTACCTGGCAAACAGTTTTGTCAGGTCGGATCGAAGGATTTGTAAAAATAAAATACAAATCATGTTTTCCGGTAACAGGCTTGATTTTGTAAGTCCTGGCCATTTTGTCCCCTTTATCCAGCGCTCCTTTTCCAATAACCTCACCCGATAAGTTATCAAGCCGAATCTCAAAGGTCCCACCAACATTGTCGGTCCAGTAGTTCACAATCAGATTTGTTTTTGAATCAAGATCTATCTGTTTGACACGGGCGCTTCCACCCGGCCTCAGCCCGAGCCATTTATTGTCTACCAAAGATCCATTGATGAATTGGTCAAAATCATGCGGATGAAATTTAGGTTCCAGGGTTTTTAAGAATCGATTTACTTCAAATTCTTTTTGAGGACCAGCTTGTTCATGAACCCATGTAGTGATGGCTTCTAATTTTTTTTGATCCTCTTCCTTATACAATCTAAGCGTAGGATGATCTCCCGGCGTATCTTCGTCGCGTGTGTTGTTGAAGAAAGCCATGGACTTATAGTACTCTTCGTGCACAAAAGGATCGTACGGATGAGTATGGCATTGAACGCAGCCCATCGTTGTGCTTTGCCATACCTCCCACGTGGTACTCACCCGATCAATTAATGACGCAACGCGAAACTCTTCATCGTCTGTTCCTCCCTCATCATTGTTCATGGTATTTCGATGAAAGCCGGTGGCGATAAGCTGATCGTCCGTAGGATCCTGAAGTAAATCTCCGGCAAGCTGTTCTTTTGTAAACTGGTCAAAAGGCATATCAGCATTAAAAGCTTTAATGAGCCAGTCACGATAGCGCCAAATGGAACGGCCTACATCTTTTTCGTATCCTTTAGTGTCCGAGTATCGGGCCATGTCAAGCCACCACGAAGCCCATTTTTCACCAAAATGCGGCGAAGCTAACAACTCGTTAACTACCTTCTCATAAGCCTGTGGGCTTTCATCCTTTAAAAAATTCTCTGCTTGTTCAGGTGTTGGAGGCAGACCAATAATATCCAGGTAAACTCTGCGTATTAAAGTCGATTTTTCAGCTTCTTTGGATGGAGAAAGTTTTTCTTTTTGGAGCTTATCAAGGACAAAATAATCGATGTCATTTTTAGCCCATTCGTCCTCACCCTCGGAAAGGCTTGATAACAAATTGGTTGGCTTAGGAACTTCTACTTTTTTAGGAGGAACGTACGCCCAGTGATCACCCCATTGAGCACCTTCTTTAATCCATTGCTTTAGAATGCTGATTTCTTCCTTTGAAAGGGCCTCTTCCTTATACGGCATTCGTATTTCCGGATCATTTGAAGTAATCCTTGCAATCAACTCACTATGATCAGGGTCGCCGGGAATTATTGGTCTTTTGCCCGATTCGGCGGTATCTAACGCCTCGTGACGGAAGAGTAAGCTAAATTCAGCATTGCGTTTTACACCGCCGTGGCAGCTGATGCACCGTTTATTAAGAATTGGCTTAACCTGCGCACTGAAATCTATTTTATCGTCTTTACAGCCTGAAAACCAGATAAATACGATTCCAAGGATCGATAGTATGTAAAATTTTGAACCCATCTACTTTAAAATTAACTCAAATCGCTCCTAAAACTATCCCGCCCTTCCAGGCAATTCTATAGCGGGAACAAAGGTTTTTAGCATTCCGTGCTAATTTAATCCTTATTCTAAGTTTGGTCTTATCAACAGTTGTTAAATTAAGCAGGTTTCTATACTTTTGCACCCTCAAAAAATAATAGTAAACATGAACAATTACGAGACAGTATTCATTTTAAATCCCGTTTTGTCTGAAGATCAGGCAAAGGATACTGTCGATAAATTCGTGAAAGTGTTGAAGAAAGCCAATGCCGAAATTCTCAATAATGAGCAATGGGGCTTGAAGAAAATGGCTTATCCTATCAACAAGAAGTCAACCGGCTTCTACAATCTCATCGAATTTGCGGCAGAATCTCCCGTCATCAACACCCTCGAAACGGAATACCGGCGCGACGAATCAGTCATGCGGTTTTTAACCACCGTGCTTGATAAGCACGCTTTGATTTACAACGAACGAAGACGCAAAGGCGAATTCAAAAACAAAGAAAACAGGAAACCTGTAAAAAAAGCTGAGGAGGGCTCCAACCGATGACCTTAATGAACGAACCGATCAAGCGCGCAGAGATTAAACCAAAGTACTGCCGCTTTAAAAAGAATGGTATCAAGTATATCGATTATAAAGATCCTGATTTTCTCTTGAAGTTTATCAATGAGCAAGGCAAGATCCTCCCCCGCCGACTTACCGGTACTAGCTTAAAATTCCAGAAGAAAGTGGCACGCGCAGTAAAACGAGCACGTCATCTGGCATTGCTGCCTTACGTAGGAGATGCTTTAAAATAATCGTTCAACTCATTAAAGAAAGATAATCATGGAAGTGATTTTGAAACAAGACGTAACGGGAGTTGGCTATAAAAACGACATCGTTAAAGTAAAAGCCGGATATGGCAACAATTACCTGATTCCAAACGGCTTTGCGCTGATTGCCAGTGAATCCAATAAAAGATTAACTATAGAAAACGTACGCCAAGCTGCCCACAAAGCTTCGAAAATCAAACAGGATGCTGAAGCTATTGCGGCAAAAGTTGGCGATCTTACTATTGAAATAGGAACTAAAGCCGGCGAAAGCGGGAAAATCTTTGGAGCTGTCACAGCACTTCAGATTGCGGATGTTCTGAAGTCAAAAGGGTTCGATATCGACCGTAAGAAAGTCCATTTGAAAGAGGTTCCTAAGCAATTGGGTACCTACACCGTAACGCTGGATCTTCACAAAGAAGTGAAGCACGAAATACAGGTTAAGGTCGTAGCAGAGTAAAACGACTTACGTAATCACATTTTCGAAAGCCGCCCTGACCCGTCAGGGCGGCTTTTACTTTTATCCAGTATCACTCGATTGCATAAATATTTATATTGAGCTTGCCATTAAATCTCTTCGCAACATGGTATTTTAGGTTTTATCTAACCAAGTCTGCTAATGCAGTCCACTGAATTATTCAACCAATACTCGCTTGCCCCACGAACGTGGGATGAGATGTATGATGAGGGAAATGTAAGGCTCCACTATCAAAATGTGTTTAATTTTTTGCTCAATATACCGGGTGATGAATTGAGCAAGAAAGAAGAGTTGGCGAAAAAACTCTTCATGAGTCAAGGGATCACCTTTACGGTTTATTCGAGCGGCGAAGGAATTGAAAAGATTTTTCCGTTCGACATTATTCCCAGAATCATCACTGCAAGCGAATGGGATTTTATTGAAAAAGGAATCAAGCAACGCCTTCGTGC
>CAZAHL010000501.1:0-3829 GCA_964484845.1 uncultured Chryseolinea sp.
AAAAATAAAAATATACCTCGTGTGTGCTAGGATTTTAACATAGAAACGACATTGACTCCGCTATAAAATAGAATTTATAAAAGCCCCTTAAACTTTGTTTCATTCCGGAATCGTTTGTTCCGCTCATTAACATCGTGCTCCGTGCGTTCTTCGAAATTAATGAATACTCTTTACAATTTTTATTAATGAAATGGGCATCCCCTGGTGAATAGTGTAGCAAAACTATATAGAGTGAGGAATATTTGCCACAGGTTAGTTGCATGCTTTAACCCTTAAGTACGAAGAGCCGTGCATTCTTCACGGCATAAAGTTTGACTAGAGGCATACCATGTTCAACAAAACACCATCCTTATGAAAAAATTATTGTTCATTGTAGTTGCCGTTATCGCAATTTCGTGCGGTGAAGGTTCTAAAAATCAATCCGTTAATTCGGATCAAGAGGTAGAAGAAAATGCAGGTGAGATAGCTACTCCTGCTGATTCCACAGGAATGATTCCATCGGATTCTACTTCCTTCGAAGCTCCAGCTGATTCAGTTCAATAAATAACAATATGCTTTTAATGGTGTTGAAGCTGAAGTAGTTTAGGTCGTCAAGCTAAGCTCGTATTGAAAAATACTAGCAATGGATTCTGCACGCATCTTAACTTCTTCAGCTTTTTCGCCGTAAAAGTTTTCGTCTACGGTTTCCCTAAATAGTAAAAGCCATCGAGTGAAGTGATGACTTAAATTTGAGGTGGAACATGTTTTTGCAGTGGATTGCTAAAATAAGTCTGATCTCCTAAAAGCAACGAAGACCAAAAGTTATACATAACAGGTAAATGATGGGGCCAGTTGACATGATTAAATACAGGCTTCAATAAATCATCAGAGTTTACTTTGTCGCAAAAATTCGTCATTGGGTATTTATGGATGTTTGTATTCGACAAAATCGAACCTATCTATTGTGAAGAATTTTAGCATTGATCTTTCCTGACCTCTCTAACTTGAATACTTACTAGCAGCTCGGCAGTTTGATATTCCAAAAAAGGTATTGTTATTCGTGAAAAACAAAAACCGGATAACTCGCTATTTCACTTATAATTTTAATAACGCTTTTGTGAAATAACTCAGCCACGAAATTCCGGTGTACGGTACACAAAGCTAGAACATCATTTCCGTTTCGCTTGATATAACTGTTGATACTTGGAGCTATTTCCGAAGATCTGATCGAATCAAAATTAAACTTGATGTCATTTTTTTTCAATTCGTCGGTGAGGATGGATTGCAATTCTTCCATGTCTTCATCCACATCCTGGCTCACCGCTTCTTCTGTAACTTGCAAAATTGTGAGATCACACTTTAAGGCATGGATGAAAGGTTGGAGTTGCGTAAGAGGAAGTTTCCGCTCACTTAGGTAATTATAAGAATAAACGATGCTTACAATTTCGCTGTATGTAGCGTTTGGAGGTATTAATAATACGGGAATTTTGCTCTTTTGTATCGCATGGTAGGTAGTACTTCCAGTGAAGAATTCAAATAAATCCTCCGCGCCACTCGTACCCATAACAATAACGTCATAATCTGCTGACCTTTCTACAATCGCACTGCTCAAGGCTTTTCCAGATTCTATCACTTCTATATTGCACGAAATCTTAAAAAACTGATGCACATCAGCGCTAATCTCCTCGAGCCTGGCTGAAACGGCCTGCACAACCATTCCTTTCCCAGATTGCAGCTCGATTAGCGAAGTATTCAACAGAGATTGAACGTTTAAAAGCGTTAATGTTGAACCGGTTGCCTGTGCTAACTTTGCAGCGTAAGCAATCGCATTTTGCGCGACATCTGAAAAATCAGTGGGACATAGTATTTTTTTCATTCTCGAAAAATTAGGTGAACTATCACAATAGATAACGACGTTGCCAACGAAGTGTTCCGGTGTCTAACGATGGTAATTTGAATCCCTATTTAATGGTAACGACTAAAATTAAGGTCATCAATGTATTGACCCATGAAGTCAACAGGTGAGATGTACCCACATAAACACTTAACCACCCACTCTTACATCACCTTTTCAATAAATTCAAAAAGCCCTTCCTTATATTCAACGAGTCGAATTCGGAAGGACTCAAGTTCTTGCATGATGGCATCGTGTTCTTTGAAGTAATCAGTCTTTAATTCATTTTTAGTTTGAAGGATATAGGCCAATTTGTTTTCATGGTCCCGAAGCTTTTTGCGCAGCTCATCGATCACCTCCCCATTATAATAAATGATCAGGTTCTGAAAATGATCCATCTTTTTTTTGTCATCCACCGAAGTCACCTTAACAGAGTATTGGTCTAAAAGCTTTTGAAAAAAATTAAATTCACGTTTCCACAACAAAGTGGACGAGAGCCACTCAAGCGTTCGTCGATGCTTTTCTAATAAGGTAGGTTGTAGAATATATTCATTGGTAACAGATGTAACAGAGATCATAGCTTTATTTTACTATGAAGTTACAGATTTTGATGCTATATAAATAAAGTAATCCTCATCTTATGACATGATTAATGTCATATAATGTATGAGGCTTTGAACTGATCTAAAAAAGGCAATTCTGACTTTATCAGTATCGGTGGGACGGTCAGACATAAACTATTCGATAGTGATTAGGTTTAGAGAGTAGATTAAAAATTTAAAATTATGAAGGTTTTTGTTTACAGCACTCATCCTTACGATCTTCAATCATTAACAAAAGCCTGCAAAACCAAGCATGAGCTTATCTTTTTCAATAAAAAGTTATCAGTTAATACCGTCGAAAATGCCGCGGGCTGTCAGGCGATTGCCCTGTTTACCGCAGACGATGCTTCGGCAGTAGTATTGGAAATGCTGCATGCCTGTGGAATTAGGTACGTTGCTTTGCGTTCTGCAGGGTATGATCACATTGATCTGCTAAAAGCAAGTGAGTTAAAAATACGAGCTGCCAACGTCCCTGCATATTCACCTTATTCAATTGCGGAACATGCGGTCGCTATGTTATTAGCAATGAATCGAAAAATTATTCAGAGCCAATTGTTGATTCAACTGCAGGATTTCCGGCTGGATAATTTAACGGGATTTGATATTCACGGAAAGACAATCGGAATTGTTGGAACAGGTAAGACGGGGATGGCGTTTGCTAGAATTATGAAAGGGTTTGGAGCGGTATTGCTTGGATATGATCCTGTTCCGAATGAGGCTGCCCCAGCCGTTGGCCTTCAATATGTTAGTCTGGAGGAATTGATAAAAAAGTCCGATATCATTTCTTTACACTGTCCCTTGAACGAAAAAACAAGGCATATGCTGGCGATGCCTCAGTTCACACTCATGAAAAAAAACTGCATATTAATCAACACTGCAAGAGGAGGGATCATTAAGACTGAGGATTTGCTTCAGGCTTTGGAAACGGAGGTTCTATCGGGGGCCTGCCTCGATGTATACGAAAAGGAGAAAGGAATATTTTTTGAAGATCATCGCGTCAGCATTCTTCACGATCCAATTTTTGCCAGGCTTAGGGGTTTAAAAAATGTTTTGATCACAGGTCATCAGGCTTTTTTGACGACAGAAGCACTGGATGGCATTGCTGAAACAACAATTCAAAATCTTGATGCATGGCAGCAAGGATTACCATCACCCAATGAGCTGAACATCTAAGTGGTAAAATTCAAAAAAAGAAAATAATAGGAGAATCCAGGTTTTTTGATTTGTCGACACGCACATACTTCAGATGATACATTCAATGTCATTTAGTTAGTTGTCTGTAGTTCCAAAGGCCTGGTCTCCCGGTGGGCCGCGCTTCTGGAAACGCACTGAATTTTATCCGTACATGCCTTAC
>CAZAHL010000502.1:0-3728 GCA_964484845.1 uncultured Chryseolinea sp.
GGTTGACTATTATATAAAAAAGACAAAGGATTTGTTGTTGGATGTTAACTTAAAAGGAAATACTGGATTCCGTACTCAAACCCGAAATGTGGGTGAATTGGAGAATAAAGGTTTCGAAATAGTTATTAACAGTGCAAATCTGACAGGAGACTTAAAATGGAATACCAATTTTAATTTTTCAAAGAATAAAAATAAAATTACTAACCTCCAGGATCAAATCATTCAAGGTGACTTCCTCTCAAGGGCAGTAGAAGGCGAACCTATTGGAATTTATTACGGTCCTAAATTCGCCGGAGTAGATCCTGAAAATGGAGATGCTTTGTACTGGACGAAAGATGCCGACGGTACCCTCGTTAAAAGTAACGACTATAATGCTGCCGAATTTATGAAAGCAGGTGATCCAAATCCTGATTTCATTATTGGTTTTAACAATAGTTTTTCATACAAGGGAATTGACTTCAATTTTCTGTTTACAGGAGTGTTCGGGTACCAGGTTTACAACGGTGGTGGAAAATTCATGACTGCTAATGGAGATTTTTTTGACAATCAAACGCGCGATCAGCTTAATCGTTGGCAGGAAACGGGTGATATAACCGATGTGCCTCAAGCAAGATTGTTTGGTGCGAATGGTACGGGAGAATCGTCACGCTATGTATACGATGCAGAGTACATCAGGTTAAAGACCATTACCCTCGGATATTCACTTCCGAAATCTATGATAAGCAAAGCCGGATTGCAATCGGTGAGAATTTATGCAAGCGCACAGAATCTGTTGACATTTACGGATTATGAAGGGTGGGATCCGGAAGTAAATTCAGATTCGTATTCTAGTACACTCGCCAATGCCAGTACCGGCCTCGTGAATAGAAGCACAAGTAATATTAATCAGGGGATAGATTTTTATTCTGCTCCTCAACCCAAGACAATAACATTCGGCATTAACATCGGATTTTAATCCTACAAAAGAAATTCTATGAAAAAAATAACAATACTTTCTTTCCTGTTCATAGCGTCGTTGCTATGGACTAGTTGTGGAGACCAGCTTGATGTGATCCCAAATAGTAGCATTGATGATGCAAATGCATTAAAAACTTCTGCAGATGTTGAAGCGCTGATGGTGGGCGCGTATGATGCCCTGTCGGATGTTGATGTATATGGTGGTGCTTTTCAAATGAATGCCGAGCTACTGGGAGATAACGGTGAATTATTTTGGGACGGAACGTTCGTATCACCCGGAGAAATTTTTTCCAAAAACATTCTCATCAATAATGAACAAGTAGAATTGTCGTGGCTGGACAGTTATAAAACGATTAACATGTGTAACAACGTATTGGCCAACCTTGCTACAGTTTCCGTGAATCGCCAAAAGAGAATAGAAGGCGAAGCTAAATTTATAAGAGGCACCGTTTATTTTGAACTGGTAAGATGGTATGGCCGCGCGTGGACTGATGGAAGTCCAGCTACAAATCCCGGGGTGCCTATAGTAACTTCACCGACAACGCCTCTAAATCTTGAAACTAAAATTCCACGTAGCTCTGTGGCCGATGTTTATGCCCGTGTCCTCGAAGACCTGACGGATGCCGAAGAACTTCTTCCGGAAGACAATGGTTTCTTTGCAACAACGTACGCGGCAAGCGCAATTTTATCCCGCGTTTATCTAATGCAAAATGAATATGCTGCTGCAGCAGAAGCCGCCAACAGAGTGATAGAGTCGGGAGTTTATGAACTTACACGTACGTATGCTGAAGCCTTTAACAAAGGATCTCAGGAAGCCAGCAAAGCTACACCCGAAGATGTTTTCTCCATACAAATAAATTCACAGGATGGGATCAATGATATGAATACCTATTTTTCTGCCAATGGCAGAGGAGATATTTACATCGAGTTAGCCCACTTTGATTTATACGAAACAGGCGATGACCGTTTAAATCTTTTCTATGACGATGAACGCACAGGAAAATGGGAAAATCAATTTGGCAACGTCAATGTTGTTCGCCTCGCTGAAATGTATCTCACACGTGCTGAGGCAAATTTAAGAGAAAGTACTTCCCTCGGAGCTGATCCCATCGACGATATTAATCTAATTCGCGCGCGTGTAAATCTCGACCCCTTGGTCGCGCTTACCCTGGATGATATTCTTCTTGAACGCCATTTAGAACTTGCTTTTGAAGGTCATCTGATCCATGATATTAAGCGGACACAATCTGATGTAGGGGATCTTCCTTACAATGCTCCTGAACTGATCTTTCCAATTCCTTTACGTGAACGCAATATTAATCCGGATTTAGAACAAAATGAAGGATATTGAGAGGAGCAGAAGGCAAAAAGCATAAGGCTGAAAGCTGAAAGCAGAAGGCCAGGGTAGGAGTTAACTCATCAAAATCTAAAACGCTTCTAATGTTAGAAGCGTTTTTTTTTATTTGCATGAAGGAATAATCAGTTTTCATTTGCGGTTTTTGCGTGAAACCGCTATGGTAAATAAAAGTCAAACACAAGCCGTTGCATACACTTAAAATGACCCTGCGGACATTTATCAAATCCCGTTGAAGAACAGGGACGACAAGAGAGCTTGTTGTTTTCCAATACTGTAAATTTTGTCCGGTAAGGATATCGACCAAAAAGCAAAATAGTATTGCCCCACAAACCGAAAATTTCTTTTTTGAAAGCGGAGGCTACGGAAATGAATTCGTTATCAAATGTAAATACAGCCTTTGCTTGTTTAATGACGCTGGCCATCTGATTGAAATTGAATTTGGCGCAAGCATTGTAAACGATGGTTCGCTTATTAAGTTGAAGTAAGCCCTCTTCATAGTTTAGGGATACAGACGTGCTAAAAAAATCAGCGATGAGTTCCCCGGTGTTAACATCATCATGTGAACCCAGCAGGATAATTGGCTTATTGATCTTATCACATAATTCGATCATCCTATCCAGTGGAAGCTTACGCGTTGCATAACGTGCATTTATACAAAATACAACGTATCCTTGTTGAAACTCTTTAGGCAACCATTCCAACAGGACCTTGTCTTTTTCAGGAATAAAATAATCCAATCCAAGCTCATCTGTTTTTATATTCAATGGCTCGACCGCTTTCATCATCCTGCTTACAAGATGAATATTGGGTAACTGATCGATCTTTAAATTCACCATCAGCCATTCCTTCCACCGGTGGGACTCTAAAGAATATGTATTCGTTCCAAGTAATGATGTTAAAAGGCTGGATTGCCACCCTACTCTCAAATTTACAATCAGGTTAAACCTTTCACTTTTAAGTCGCTTGTAGTTGTTCCGCAGCGAAGGATTAAAATAATGAATGTTATCCACGTACGGATTATCATCCAATAGAAAAGCGGTTGATAAGTCAACCAACGCGTGCAATTCCACATCATCTAATTGAACTTTTAATGCACGCATAACGGGTGTAGTAAAGACTACATCTTCAAGATTGGTTCCGCATATAATTAAAACCTTCAAAGTGCTGAGGTATTGAGTTGCTGACGTGTTGAGGTTTCCATACGTCCTGTGTGTTTACGTGGTTCTACAGTTTGTGTTTCAGTGTACCGTGAGGCGGATAGCCAGCATTTTTCGGAGGCTTCGTTACGGTTGAGAATACCCCGGTTATAGGAAAGCTTTTATAGTCAAAATGTTTAGTCTTAATGTCAAGTTATCTAGTTAGTGTCTGTCTTTAAAGTAACGGCGTCAAAAACATTTCACACAAAGCACGCTAA
>CAZAHL010000503.1:0-3694 GCA_964484845.1 uncultured Chryseolinea sp.
ATATTTTAAAAAAGGCAGTTGAAAAAAAGTTATCTGTATTTTTTTATGGAAGTTCTATGGAGGTTCTTAAATCCATAGAAAAAAAAGCATTGAATGAATTCCCTGAGCTGAGAATTGCCGGTTACTACTCACCACCTTTTCGGGCCTTATCTTTTGAAGAAGATCAAGAGGTGATCAGGATGATTAACGACGCTAAGTCAGACCTGATTTTTGTTTCCCTCGGCTGCCCCAAACAGGAGAAGTGGATGTATTCACATAAGGATAAAATTCAGGGATGCATGCTAGGATTGGGGCAGGCATTTTTAACCTATGCGGGGGTTGAAAAACGTCTTCCTGTCTGGGCTCGTAATCTTAGTCTTGAATGGTTGTACCGACTCGTTCTGGAACCGAAAAGACTATGGAAAAGATACCTCATCGGAAACGGCAGATTTATCCTTCTGGCAGGCAAGACAATTTTTGTTAAAAAATATAAGTTAAACGAACTAACATGAAAGTCCTTATTACCGGAGGGTCAGGATTTATCGGGACCAATCTTATAGCAGATCTGCTGGAAAGGGGCGTCGATTTAGTCAACATTGATTGGAATGCGCCGTTAAATCCGGACCATGCTGTATTTTGGAAAGACTGCGACATCATGGACTTAAATACCATGCAAGAGATTTTTTCCTCTTTCCAGCCTTCCGTCGTAATTCATCTTGCAGCAAGAACGGACACTGATATTTATGACCTTGAAGGAGACCTGAATGAATACATACAGAATACAGAAGGAACAAGAAATGTAATTAAATGCATTAATCAAACATCAACAGTTGAAAGAGCGGTTATTACCTCTTCAATGTTTGTCTGCGAACCTGGATATGCGCCGAAAAGTGAAGTCGACTATAAGCCATTTACATTGTATGGTGTAAGTAAAATACTTACTGAAAAATACACGAAAGAGGGAAATCTCGACTGCATCTGGACGATTATCCGGCCTCAAACTATTTGGGGCCCTTGGTCTGTCCGTTATAAGGAGACGATGTTTCGTGTAATGAAAAAGGGATTATATTTTCATCCCTCGAAAAAGAACGTGCAACGCGCATATGGCTATGTAGGTAACGTAGTGTGGCAAATTCATCAGATACTAACATCACCCAGGGATGTTGTGCATCAGCAAACATTTTACGTGGGAGACGAATCTGTAGATTTACTGGAGTGGGTACACATTGTGTCACAAGAATTTACAGGCAAGCCGGCTCGGATCTTACCTACATCGGTGGTAAAAGGGATCGCCGTCACGGGCGACCTTCTTAAAAAAATCAATATCTCATTTCCCCTGACGTCAACCCGATTTAATAGTATGACCCAGGATTACCTTACTAATATCGGTAAGACGTATGCAACATTTGGATCACCGCCATTCAATATGAAAGAGGGCGTCAAAGAATTTGTTCAATGGTATTACAGAGAAAGCAACACGACAGAACCTCCGATAAAGAAAAAGTTAAAGGCGGTCCGGACCTAATGATAAAACATCAAATGAAGTTTTACAGAATACTACATGTAAACGAAAGCGAGAAAAGTCAGGAAAATGTAGGAGACGTTTATTTCACAATAGCAAACTCGGAACTTTATCAAAATAAGATTCGAGCTTAGCGAGTAAATTAAAAAATAAGTTAGGTAACGAAGAACGAAAAGTGAAAAAGATATTAGTTGTAGGTCAGACACCCCCACCATATGGGGGTCAAGCTATAATGATTCAAAATATGCTTGAGGCACCAATGCCTGAAATTGAATTATTTCATGCCCGTATGAACTTCTCGTCTGATATGGAAGAGGTGGGTAAATTTAGAATAAATAAGATCGCTAAACTTTTTAGATTGATTTTATCAATTTACTATTATCGTCTACGTTATGGAATAGATAATCTTTATTACCCTCCTGCCCCACCGCGAAGAGTACCCATGATACGTGATATTATTGTTCTACTTTCTTGCAGATGGCTCTTTCGGAATACAATTTTCCATTTTCACGCGGCTGGCATTTCGGAGATGCACAATGAGCTTTCTGGTCTTTCAAAAAAGGCGTATGAAAAAGCGTACTTCTATCCCGAATATTCTATAACACTTTCTGAACACAACCCAAAGGATGGAAAATATTTCAGAAGTAAACGTAATTATTTAATCCCCAACGGTCTTGCAGACATCAGTATAGCAAGGCAAACGAAAGAACAAAAAAATGGTAACCCACTGCTGCTATATGTGGGAGTATTGACCGAAGCAAAGGGAGTTCTCATCTTACTTGCTGCGGCCCTTTTACTCAAGGATAAAGGCTACAAGTTTAAATTAAAAATGGTTGGACGATTCGAATCTCCAGAATTCGAAAAAACCGTCTATGATTATATCAACACCAATAACTTATCAGATTTGGTTCAATTCACTGGCGTCTTAACCGGGGATAACAAAATCAATGCTTTTGCCACGGCAGATATTTTTTGCTTTCCTACTTTTTTTGAAGCTGAAACTTTTGGTTTAGTAGCGTTGGAGGCAATGCAATTTAGTTTACCAGTAGTGGCTACTTTGTGGAGAGGAGTTCCTTCGATCGTTCGGCATAACGTAAATGGTTTCACTGTGCCACCGCGCAACGCAGCAGCTTTCGCTGATAGCCTTGAATTGCTATTGAACGATCCGGAAACACGTAGAAGTATGGGAAAGAAAGGAAGAGACATTTACCTTTCTTCTTATACGGCAGCAATTCATTTTCAAAAACTACATGACTTATTCACAACCTTATGATGAAATCTAAATCACCAGTATTTAGTGTGATTACTGTAGTATACAACGATGCAGTTAATCTTTATAAAACCATTACGAGTGTTTCTCAACAGGACTACCCTTATGTTCAGTTTATTGTTATCGATGGAGGTTCCACGGACGATACTCTTAGGGTGATAAGAGCCAACGAGCAAGTTATTACACTGTGGCAAAGTGAGAAGGATAAGGGCATCTATGATGCGATGAATAAAGGGCTGACTCTTGCAACAGGAGACTATGTTAACTTTCTAAATGCAGGCGACACCTTTTATAATCCTCACGTTTTAACACGTGTAGCGGAGGAAGTTGATAGCACAGACGGAGATATTATATACGGGCAATCACTGCATAAGAGTCAAATAAGGGGTCGGGTAAGTTTTGTAAAAGGAAAAATCATTACTCCAAATGCACTATTCCGCGATGTTCCCTTTTGCCACCAAACATTATTTGTTAAGAAAAAATTGTTCCAGGAAATCGGAACTTACGACACTACCTATCGAATTGTTGCAGATTATCAGTGGATGATTCGTTATTACAGCACAAAAAAAAGTACTAAAAAAATGCATTTTCTAAATCAAATTTTAGTTGAATATGATATCGACGGGTTTAGTTTTAAAAACATTGGACTGGCAGTAAGCGAGAAAGCTGACATTGCTAAGAAATTGTTCACTGGAAAATATTTTTTAACCGGGAATGTATACTTCTTGTTCGAAAGAATTCGTGTTTTGATAGTTATCGGGCTTTACAATGCTGGAGTTCTTGAATGGTACCGGAAATTTAAGTATCACCTGCTGAAGAAGTCATACACAGCTGAAAATGGTTGAGCTGTTAATTGAATGCATCGGGTAGTTAAATTTAATCGAAGTACATTGATAAAATGACTGTAGCACTAAGATGTTGTT
>CAZAHL010000504.1:0-3681 GCA_964484845.1 uncultured Chryseolinea sp.
CGAGCCTTCCTATTATTATGTTGAGTTCGGTGGGTGATGAAAATAAAAAGAAATATCCTGACTTGTTTGCTGCCGTATTAAACAAGCCTGCAAAACAACAACAGTTGTGCCGGGTTATTCAGTTGGCGCTTAGGGCCGAAGGAGCAGCTGTCACTATTGAAGCTGAGAAATCGAAACAAGTATTATCTGAAGAATTTGCGGAAAAATATCCGCTCCGGATTTTGATTGCCGAGGATAATCCCGTGAACCAGAAGCTGGCCATCCGTGTGCTGAATAAGTTAGGGTATAAAAATGTTGACGTTGCTCAAAATGGCGCGGAAGCAATTAAAAAATTCACCCAACAGTTTTATGAAGTAATTTTAATGGATGTGCAAATGCCGGAGATAGATGGACTTGAAGCCACCAGGCAAATCCGGGAAATAACGGGTGAGCGCCCTGTTATCATTGCTATGACCGCAAATGCCATGCAGGGCGACCGTGAAGAGTGTATGCGGGCAGGCATGGACGATTACATCACCAAGCCCGTTAAGCTTGAGACACTCGTGAATTTACTTGAAAAATGGGCACTGGGAATTAAAGTCAAGCGGCAAGAAAACGATCTTTTAAAATTAGTAAGCTAATAGTAAATTCATTTATAGATGAAAAACAATTTCCTGGTTTTGGTGGTTTGGTTGTTGGCACCGCTATGCATCCATGCTCAGAAACCTGCATCTAAATTTAAAGACTTCTCCGAACCAAAGAGTAAAGTAAGAAAATATAGAATCAAGGATGGGCTTCCGTTTAAAGTAATCAATAGCATCACCCAAGACACGGAAGGACTTATGTGGATTGCTGCCGAAAATGGGTTAGCTCGATTCGATGGTAATTCCTTTAAGCTATTTAAAAACGATCCTGAAAATTCCCATAGTCTCTCTAGTAATTTTATTCAATGGGTCTTTACCGATTCGGATGGTATCGTATGGGCCTGCTCTTCTAAGGGGCTAAATCGCTTTGACCCAAAAACCGAACGGTTCATTCGCTACCAGCACCATCCTTCTAACACTAATTCGCTGGTGGGAGACAATGTGGTTCATATTGCCGAAAATGCACACGGAAATTTATGGATCGCATCCGCTGGCAACGGTTTTACCTATTTTGATAAAAAGAAGGCAAAGTTTACTCAATATTCACAACGCACTTTGCCTGGTTTGTCGAGTACGGAAGTAATACTCCTTTATGAAGACCAGCAAGGTTGGTTATGGGTAGGCACGCTTGGAGGAGGGTTGGATGTATTTGAAACTCGGGATGGCGTCATTACCAAAAAAATCGAGCACCTCTCCCGGAAGGATTTACTGCCTTCACTCAGTGTTCGATGCTTCACTCCCGATCACCTCGGCAATATGTGGATTGGCACCAATGAAGGGTTGGTTTTTTACCATCGTAAACAAAATATTTTTCACGTCATCAATAAGGACAACAGTGCGCTGCCAGGCAATACTATCCGATCCCTTCGGGAGGATAGTCATAAAAACCTGTGGATCGGGGTGGAAGATAAAGGCTTGCACCAGCTTGATCTGAAAAATTTTGATGGTGATTCGCTTTCTAATCTATCCATAGAACACGAAGATGGTCAAGAGGAATACCGTCTTTATAAGCACTCGTTTCACGCTATTTTCGAAGACCGGGACAAGAACTTGTGGTTCGGAACAAATGGGGATGGTGTTCAGATGATTAGTGGCATTTCAGAAAAATTTATCCATATTCAGCACAAACTGACCAACGACTATGCAGGGGATTATTTACGGTTTTGGGGTATGGTCACCGACCAGGAAGGCAATCTCTGGCTGGGGTCCGATGGCGATGGAATTTACAAATACAATAGTCGAGGCGACCTTCTCAAACACTATTATGCGGATGGAAAAAAGGGCAGCTTAACGAATAATGCTATTTTGTGTGCATTCCGCGATCAGAACAACACCCTTTGGTTTGGCACATATGCTCAAGGGTTATTTCGCTATGATAAACACACCGACTCCTTTACCAACTACCGGCACGATCCTGCTGATCCGTCAAGCTTAGGACACAATGATGTGCGGGTTATTTTCGAGGACACTCGTCACAATTTGTGGATTGGTTGCAATGGAGGAGGATTAAATCTTTTCAATAAAAGCACGGGAACATTCACCAAGTATTCCTCACGAAATAGTAAGGTTAGTCAAGGGAGTGTAAGAGCCATCATTGAAGATAAACAGGGAGGACTTTGGATTGGTTGTCAGGGAGACGGTGTTCAATATTTTGACCCCAAGAAGAAAAACCTTCAACGGCATTTTAACAGTTCGGAAAGCAAAAACTCTCTTACCAGTAATATCGTCTACGCACTTCACCTGGACAATCAGGGCAGACTGTGGATGGGAACAGAAGGTGGCGGGTTAGCTGTCTACGATCCGGCTGGGGAAATATTGCAGCAGTTCAATGAGAAAAATGGATTAGGCGGCAATACCGTTTATGCCATACTTGAAGATCCAAAGGGTAATCTCTGGATGAGTACAAACGCAGGGGTATCCAAATTAGAGCAGGCCGAGCAGAAGTTCTATAATTATGACGACTCGGATGGATTGCAGAATGGTCAGTTTAACTCAAGTTCTTTTTTGTATGATAAAAGATCGGGCTTGATGGGTTTTGCCGGCACGGAAGGAGTTACGATTTTCCATCCTGATCGGGTAAAACAAAACCTGCAACCTCCTAAAGTGATAATTACTGGTTTTCAACTTTTTAATAAACCGGTGCAGGTACTTCTGTCCAATAGGAACAGAGTTGTGCTGAAACAGGTCGTCAGCCAAACACAAGAAATTACGCTGAAGCACGATCAATCCGTATTTACCTTTGAGTTTACGGCCTTAAATTATGCCTATTCTGAAAAATGTGAATATGCCTACAAAATGGAAGGATTTGACCAAAATTGGAATTATGTAGGCTCTCAACGAACGGCTACTTATACCAACTTAGATCCGGGCGAGTATACTTTCCGGGTAAAAGCCAGCAACAATGATGGTGTATGGAATGAAAAAGGTACAGCCATCAAAATTACTATTATCCCTCCGTATTGGGCAACCTGGTGGTTCAAAGCCCTCGTAGCAATAATCATCATTGGATCGGTTTATAGTTTCTTTAAAATCAGGGTCAATGCTATTAAAAGGCAGAAGATGATATTGGAGGAACAAGTTCAGCAGCAGACGTTTGAAGTGGTAGCACAAAAAGAAGAACTGGAAAAACAAGCAGTAAATCTGCAGACCATAAACAGACAACTGCAGGATCAAACCGATTTTCTTGGAACAGTTAATGATGCGCTTCAACAACAGAAGGAAGAAATTATAGCCAAACGTGAAGAAGCAGAAAAAGCGAGAACGGAGGCAGAAAAAGCCCGGCAAGAAGCCGAGCGGGCAAATCAAGCTAAGAGTGTTTTTCTGGCAACTATGAGCCATGAAATTCGAACACCCATGAATGGCGTATTGGGAATGGCTTCACTATTAGCTGAAACATCTCTCACCACTGAACAGCAAGAGTATACTGACACCATCCGAAGCAGCGGCGACGCCCTGCTCACCGTCATTAACGACATCCTGGATTTCTCTAAGATTGAATCGGGAAACCTGGAACTGGATTACCACGGCTTCGATATGCGACAATGCCTGGAAGAGGTAA
>CAZAHL010000505.1:0-3666 GCA_964484845.1 uncultured Chryseolinea sp.
GCCGAGCTGCGTCCCGCGTTTATGATAATACTCTATCAGTTGAAGCTCATCTACAAAGCTTTTATTTTTATAACAACACCTACACCACAGATCTCCTGTTCCAATACCAATCCGCCCGTCTCTTGACGGAAGGAAGCAGTTGCTTCCCTTTTTGTTTTGTGAGACACCATTAAAGTCCTCCTTCATTCCGGACACAAGGATTTACCACCTTTATTATTAGTTCGGTTTCCGAAATTATTTTCGCGTTTTTCGCGTTTTCGGCAAATCATATTACTTGCTGCATTGAATTATGTTTCAATTCCTTACTTTTGCAATCCTTTGAAAAAAATATGAAAAAAGTTGAAAAAAATATGCCTTCGCTGATCACGGGTATAATCGTGGCTTTAGCGATAATATTTTCTCAATTTTTTTATCTCCAAACAGAATCTCATTCAAAAAAGGAGACCAAAACCGAGCAACACCAAACAGAAAATTCAGAAGATCAAATTTATATCTCCGTTCCTTCTACGAGTTTGCCTTCATATACTCATGTTGAGCTAAATCCCAATGTGTTTTTTCTATTTGAGATACTTTTTGAACAGGAAGTGTCTGAAGTCCCAGAGCTTAATTTTCCTATTCCAACGGGTCAATTCTTCCGAAAAATATTCGGTGTGACCATTTCCCCAAATGCCCCCTGAGTTCAATGTGATCTAGATGAACTATTAAGACAGCCTTTCTGTCATTTTTAAATTTTTCGTAAAAGCTTTTTAATTAATCATATGCAAAATAAGGGTTTAGTAATTATTCTCACGGTAGTCATCACAGCGTTATGCTTGTTCTACCTGTCATTCACGTATGTAGCTCGAGGTGTTCAGCAAGACGCAATTGATTATGCGACTAGCAAGGAAGGGGTTGTTGACCTTAGCAAAAAACAGGTATACCTCGATTCGCTTTGGAATATACCGGTATATAACCTGTTCGGAGCTGAATATACTTACAAAGAAGTTAAAGACAATGAGCTTAGCCTGGGATTGGACCTGCAAGGTGGCATGCACGTTACCTTAGAGGTTTCCCCAATCGATATCATTAAAGGACTCAGCGGTAATAGTCAAGATTCTTCTTTCTTAAAATCATTAGCTACAGCCCGAAAGCTCCATATCACTAGCCAGGAAAATTTTAGTGACTTATTCTTTAAAGCCTATCGCGAAGCTAATCCGGGAAAGAAACTTACTTCGGTGTTTGCTAATGCATCCACAAAAGGAAGAATTGCTTCAAATGATTCAGATAGCAAAGTAATCGAGGTTGTAAATGGAGAAATTCAAAGTGCTATTGATCGCTCTTTTGTCATTCTACGTAACCGGATAGATCAGTTCGGTACTTCTCAGCCAAATATTCAACGCTTACCAGGTGGTAAAATTCAAATAGAAATTCCCGGTGCTGATAACCCTCAGCGGGTACGCAAACTCTTGCAGGGAGTTGCAAAGCTGGAATTTTGGGACGCCATAGAGCCGCAAACACTTAATACATCTTTACTTGCCATTAACGAGGTGCTTGTCAAAGAAGCAAAAACAACTTCCTCAACAACAAAAGCCTCTGACGCAAAGCCGAAAGATGATGATTTGTCATCTTTATTGGGAGATAGTACAAAAACCCTGGCCGATACAACGAAAGCCGATGCATCCAAAGGATTAGACTCGCTCCAGAATTTGAATATATCTCCTCTCTTTTCATTAAGCACTCCTCCGGGAACCTTTCGTTATGATGTAAAAGATACAGCCAAGATAAATTCTATTTTTAAGCGGCCTGAAATTAAAAATTTGCTTCCTCGCACGGTAGGTGTCTTTTGGGCAAACAAGGCTGAGAAGGATCAAAGCGGTAAAGAAGCGCTTGAACTATTCTTTTTAGATGTCAGAAGAGATGGAAAAGCAAGACTTGATGGAACTGTCATTACGGAAGCGCGAAGCGATTTGGATGAATTCGCACAACCCGCAGTAAGTATGAACATGAACGCAACAGGAACTCGCATCTGGGCAAAATGGACCGCTGAAGCATCAAGTAAAAACCCTAAAGGGAGAATTGCAATTGTTCTTGATAATACCGTCTACTCTGCTCCTTCAGTAAATGGGGAGATTCCAAATGGCAATTCACAAATTTCAGGAAACTTTACCCCAGACGAAGCCAAAGATTTAGCGAATGTTCTGAAGGCCGGATCACTCCCAGCTCCAGCCATAATTGTAGAGGAAGCCATTATAGGACCTACATTGGGTGAAGTTGCCAAAAGTCAGGGACTTTTTTCGGTAGTCTGTGGGTTGGTATTGGTTGTCGTTTTTATGGTTGCCTATTATGGTAAGGGGGGCGCTGTCGCTAACTTCTCGCTTGTCTTTAACCTGTTTTTCGTAATGGGTATTCTGGCCCAACTCGATGCCGCTCTAACATTGCCTGGAATTGCAGGTATAGTGCTTACTATGGGTATGGCTGTAGATGCCAATGTCATTATCTATGAACGTATTCGGGAAGAGATAAGGCATGGAAAACGACTGAGAGAAGCGATTAATTTAGGATTTCAGCGTTCTTTTTGGACTATCTTCGATTCTAACATCACTACGTTCTTAACTGCTTTAATGCTGTATCTTTTTGGACAAGGAGCTGTAAAAGGTTTTGCTATCACGTTAATGGTAGGTATTGCTACGACCTTCTTTACGGCTGTTTATATTTCACATGTGGTAATTGATTGGTTGGTTGCTAAAAAGGGAGATGAAAGTAATGTTCATTTTAAAACTTTTATTTCCAATTTTATCGTTTCAGAAATAAATTTTGATTTTATAGGAAAAAGAAAATTAGCCTACTTGTTTTCAGGAACTGTTATTGGCATTGGTATATTATTGATTGCCCTTCAGGGATTGAACCTTGGTGTGGACTTCAAAGGTGGTAGAGCTTACGTTGTGACATTCCATGACGCCGTGGATGCAACAGCGCTAAAAACAGATCTGACCTCCAGTTTTGAAGATGCAGGTACGGAAGTTAAAAACTTTGGAGGTAATAATGTAGTGAAGGTTGTTACTTCATACATGATTGATAATGACGCGGACACTGCAGATGAGAAAGTAGAAAGCACTTTAATCGGTGGTCTTGAGAAATCAACGGGGTTAACATTTGTGCAAGATGATTCGAAGGTTGACGAAAAGCATTTTACAATTTCCAGTTCTACAAAAGTGGGAGCCAACATAGCCGATGATATTAAGGCCGCTTCTTTTCAGGCTACCCTTTTATCTTTGGTTGCCATCTTTATATATATATTGATACGTTTTCGAAAATGGCAATTCAGTGCCGGCGCCGTTATTGCATTGGCTCACGATGCATTATTTGTAATTGCTGCTTTTGCTATTGTCAGGGTTTTTGGAATTTCCTTTGAAATTGACCAGGTATTTATCGCCGCTATCCTTACAGTCATTGGTTACTCCATTAATGATACAGTGATCATCTTTGATCGTATTCGTGAATATCTCGCGTTGGGAACTACACACGATCGCGCGAGAATTTTTAATGATGCTATTAACAGCACTTTAAACAGGACCATTATTACTTCTGGAACCGTGCTGCTTGTAGTGATTGCATTGTTGTTTTTTGGCGGCGAAGTATTACGTGGATTTTCATTCGCCTTACTTGTAGGTGTTGTGACGGGTACAT
>CAZAHL010000506.1:0-3660 GCA_964484845.1 uncultured Chryseolinea sp.
CGTTCGCGTAGGAGACTTCACTCGAAATGTTTCAAGGTATAGCCTGCGATATCAGTCGAAATGGATCAGATTATAAAAGCACGGAACAATTTGAACAACGGTCGCTGATGACTGTCTGGATGTTCAAACACATTGAAGTGCGTATCTGGAGTATGTATTTTGGATAGACAGGAAATAACGTTACTAAAGTCAGCAAGTTCGACAGCAAAAGATTTGTCGCCTTCTCTTTCACTTTTCTCTTCTTCACCCTGTACCAACAACGATATTAGAAGAGAAGGAAAAGCCTTTGCGCGAAATGATTTATGGCTTAAATCATTGGAACACGGCGTTGCAAAACAGCATGCAAAGCATTCCAGAATCATTACTACAATGATTAAGTGGACGGAGCTTTTTGCAACCTGTTTGGACATTTGTAGTAGAAACTAATCTTGAATTTTAAGAAAATTTGTGGAGTATTCCACAGAAAATAGTTTTTTAATTGTGCAATCGATTTTTAAAGGTACCCTGGACCTAATCAGCAGTAACAAAACGATTTTGTTTTTTATTTTTTAAGAATCCTTCACTGTTGAGTCACATTATCAACTGTTTAGTCGCCTGGGGCGCCAACATTTAAAATGATAAACCTTGTCAAAACGAAGCAGGTGCAATATTTGTCTCGTTGTTTATCGGATTGATAACTAATTGAAAATAAAGCCTATCAGTACCTTCTTGTGATGTTACCATCGAGTAAAAAATAGGGAAACCCATGAGACAAACTTATTGACCTTACCGAATGCAGGGAACTTAAACACCGACGCACTTAAACACCCGTCTCACTCATGCCTCATAGAATCCGCCGGATTTTCGCGTGCGGCTCGCAAGGACTCGATTCCGACCGTTAAGATTGTTATGGAAATAATAAGCAGGCAAGTCCAGACGTATAACTCATTTCCGATCTCTGCTTTGTATACGAAAGTCTGCATCCATGAACGTATAAACATAATCGAGATCGGGATTCCAACGACAAAAGAAATGAGCACTAACTTTACATACCGTGATGTTAGCAACACAAGAATCTGAAGTGAGGTTGCTCCTAATACTTTGCGAATACTGATCTCTTTTATTTTTTGCTCAGCCGTAAAAGAGGCAAGACCGAAGAGTCCAAGGCAAGCTATCAAGATGGCTATTCCAGCGAGAAACACAAAAAGTTCGGCCATCTGGCGTTCGGTCTGATAAAGTTTGCCAAATTCTTCATCCATAAACCAATACTGAAAAGGTGTTGCGGCATAAACTTGTTTCCAGGTTTTCTCAAGGTGGTCTATGATTTCGGAGAACTTGCCGCCCTGAACACGGATATACACCATTTCTGCTGCTTTTGATTGCCCGCTAATAGCCATAGGCTCAATAACTTTTCGTACAGAAGTATAATTGAAGTCCTTAACCACGCCGATCACATCATGCTTGGTTAGCACCGGCACCATTTCTCCGTTTTTTTCAAAATAGGAGATTTCCTCGGCGCTTAATCCGATGGCCCTTCCGGGCGTGACACCTAATTCTTTGACTGCTGCTTCATTTAAAATAATGGCTGTAGTATCCGCGGGGTTATTTGAAGAAAAATCTCTTCCAGCAATAAACTCAAGGTGAAACATCGAGTTGAAATCAAAATCTACATCGGCCTGATCCCAACTAAAATTCCCTGGCCCTAATTCTTTAAAAATGTACTGACGTTGCAGGTTTCCGAAATTTTCTCTCCGGGGCAGATGAGGCCCCCTAGAAATTTCCGTTACATGGTGGTTTTGCCTAGCGAGCTGCGCGAAATTGGAAATTTTATCTGGCGCTACCTCTCCCAATCGTACGGTGACGATTTGATCTTTATGTTCACTTAATTTTGTTTGATCAATAAAGGCCAGCTGGTTATGGATCGCATAAGTTCCTGTCAGCAATAAAACCGTAATACTGACTTGAACAACCACCAATATTTTTCTGAAATTTTCTGGAGCCCTCCCGGCAACGAAAGTTCCTTTTAACACTTCAATAGGCCTGAATCCAGATAAATAAAATGCCGGATAACTTCCAGCCAGTATTCCGACGGAGATACCAGCTCCGATCAAAAGTAAAAGGGCTTTGTCTTGAAGTATTGAGGAGGGGCTGAAGTCTTTTAGAGTTAGTGCGTTAAAGTAAGGGAGAAACAATACAACCAGTACCAACGCAATAAGCAAGGCGAACGCTGTCATTAAAAATGATTCACCTAAAAATTGAGCAATAAGTGATAGTTTATTAACTCCTAGTGTTTTACGCAATCCAACTTCCTTGGATCGTCGAAGAGAACGGGCTGTTGCCAGGTTCATGTAGTTAATACAAGCCATTCCCAGAATCAGGATTCCGATTGATCCGAAAATGTAGAGGTGGGCTCTATCACCAGGGGCTTCGAGTTCGAATAAGAGCCCTGTGGTAAAGTGGAGATCACGAAGCGGTATCAGAATCGGATGTGTAGTCTTGGCAAACTCCCCGATGTTTTGATTGAAAGCTTGCTGCAGTGTGCTAACTACCTTATTCAGATCTGTTCCTGGTTCCAGTCGGATAAATGAATATGAAAAGGAATCCATCCACGAGTTTATACGATCTTCTCCATTTCGAGTCCAAAGTGGGTTGAGAGCCAGACTGTTCGCGATGAAATCGGGTTTAAAATGAGTATTGGAGGGAGAATTTTTCATTACAGCACCGACTGTAAATAGAAAATTCATGCCACCCCGAACATAGGTAATGGATTTTCCAACGGGATCTGTAGTCCCGAAGTACTTGATGGCTACACGCTCGTTAATAATCACGTGGTTGGGACTGGCCAAAAGTTTCCGGGCATCTCCCCCACCCATCAGGTGAAGCGTGAAGATGTCGGTGAAGGTTGAGTCAACCCAGAAAAACTGCTGTTCGACATATACAGTTGATGGGTTTTCGGCCCATACATTTCCCGGCACTCCGAAGCGCGAAAACCGTGTAAACTGCTTCACCTCAGGCATTGACTCTTTCAATGTAACGCTCCACAAACCTGCGGCTCGTGCATCCTTACCTTCTTTTCCATCAAAACCTTGAAATGAATAGCTGATCCGGTATACATTTTCCGGATCTGGATGAAACGCGTCGTATGTTAGTTCATTTAGAATATAAAGTGAAATAAACAAGAAACTCGCGAGGCTGACAGCAAGCCCACAGAGATTGATCAGCGAAGATGTCCTGCTCCGAATCATATTTCGGAAAGCAATCTTAAAAAAATGGAGGAGCCTATCGCGTATTGAAAGTGAGCGGGAAAAAATTTTTCTCCGGGGCTTGGAGCGATATCCATTGATAGCATGAAGGACATCGAAAAGATACCCTAACCTAGCTCTGAACAGCCCCCGGTGTTCAACTCGGTTTTGGAATATTTCAAATAAATCCCCCTCTATTTCTTCAATAAGCTCCGCATGACATAGCCGTCGGAGAATCAGTTTTGCAAAATGGGGAGGTTGATATTTCATAAGGTCCGATTAAAGGAGAACAGTTTCTTTAAATTCTCTAGGAGAAGTTTCTTTTATTGGAATGAACCGTCTTTATATTATTTATAAATGTATATAATATTGATGAAATGCGCTTAAGTTTTTAGGTGTTTAGTTACGTGAACATTATTAATTGCTGAGCAGTCATCCG
>CAZAHL010000507.1:0-3568 GCA_964484845.1 uncultured Chryseolinea sp.
GGAAAGGAGCGAACCATTTATTGATAAGTCATTTTCAATTGGGATGACGTCAAAACTTTTTTTGTTCACGGTAGCCTTATACATGCCGGTAATTTCAAGTTAAACAAAAATGCAAAATTAATTCATTCCTTATGGCAACAGGTCTCCAAAAGAGTACTCTCCAGTTACTAATTATGAAAAAACTAATTAAAAAAGTTGTCAATGTAAAAAATGCGAGCATACCTTTGTTTGTCCAAAAGACAAGGGGTGCCATAAAATAACGGGCTGAGATTATACCCAATGAACCTGATGCCGGTAATGCGGCCGAAGGGAAGGCAAGGTTAAACGTAAGCGGGTGCATTCCCCGGTGCGCTGCAGGTTTAAACCATTTAAAAAACATGTTCAAATTTATGATTGTTGTCGCAGCCTTGCTGTGGTCAACAGGCGCGTATGCGCAAAAGTATGCTGTTACAGGAACAGTTCACGACGAGCAAAGCAAGGAGGCGTTGGCCGGTGCCACTTTGCAAATTAAAGGCACTAGCCATTTTGCAGTCACTGATTCGGAAGGTAAGTTCAGAATTGATGAATTACCGGCAGGTAATTATACCGTTGTGGTAAGGTTTCTCGGATACGCTGAAAAGTCTCAGCAGATAACCACCCCAAGCGATGTTGCGTTGGTAATCAATATGGAATCTTCTTCGCAGATAACGGAAGAGGTAGTGGTGTATTCAACCCGCGCAAATGACAAAACTCCGACCACTTTTACGCACATCAACAAGGATGTGATTCAAAAACAGAACTTTGGTCAGGATATTCCAATTTTATTGAATTGGACGCCGTCTATGGTTACAACGTCGGATGCTGGTGCAGGAATTGGATACACGGGATTGCGTATTCGTGGAAGCGATGCCTCGCGCATTAACGTAACTGTTAATGGAATCGCATTAAATGACAGTGAGTCACAAGGCGTTTTTTGGGTGAATACTCCGGATCTTGCTTCATCCGTTCAAAGTATTCAAGTTCAACGAGGAGTAGGTACTTCAACGAATGGGGCCGGTGCATTTGGTGCAACAGTGAGTGTTCAAACAGATGTGCTAACGACCGAGCCGTATGCAGAAGCTATTGCCTCGGTAGGTTCTTTTAATTCACAACGTTATACTTTTAAAGGTGGCACGGGTCTTATAAAAGACAAATGGTCTTTTGATGCTCGGGTTTCTAAAATTACTTCCGATGGATATTTAAGGCGGGCAGCTTCCGATCTCAATTCCTATTATCTGAGCGGTGGTTATTATGGAAAAAAAACCATCGTTAAAGCAATCATGTTTGGCGGACATGAACAAACCTACCAAGCCTGGAATGGGGTGGATCAAGCTACGATGGATCTGGACAGACGTTTTAATTCTTCCGGGGCAATTTATGGCGATGACGGAGATATTATTCGGTTCTACGACCGCGAGGTAGACGATTACAGACAGGACCATTATCAATTGCATATATCCCAGCAACTTTCAGCGTACTGGAATGGGAATATTTCACTGCATTATACAGATGGAAGGGGATATTTTGAGCAGTACAAGCAAGATGAGGCGTTTGCAGATCTTGGATTGGATGATGTGATCATTGGAAACACAACGATTGAATCAAGTGATGTAATTGTAAGAAGGTGGCTGGACAATGATTATTATGGAACGACTTTTTCCGCAAACTATTCAAAGAATAAAACCAACCTTACCATTGGCGGAGCCTTTAGCAAATTTGACAATGCACGTCATTTTGGTGAGATCATGTGGGCCGCAGTTGCAATCAACGCACCTATTCGACATGTATATTATGATGGGGAATCTGAAAAAACAGATTATAACGTATATGTAAAATGGAATTATTCTTTTACAGAAAAGTTGAGCTCTTTTGTGGACCTGCAATTCCGTTCGGTTGACTATAAAACGGCGGGAATTAATAACGGTCAATTTCCCTATGATATAAAAGACGAATTCAATTTCTTTAATCCTAAAATTGGTTTAAGCTATTCATTGGCAACGAATGGGGTATTGTATACTTCTTATGCTATCGCCAACCGTGAGCCTAACAGAACAGATTACCTGGATGGAATCGGAAAACCTAAAAGTGAACGGTTGGGCAACCTGGAAATAGGATGGAGAAAAATTTCCTCCAAATTCGGCCTCGAAGCCAATTACTATCTGATGAATTACACCGATCAGCTAGTACTAACAGGAGAAATAAACGATGTGGGTTCTCCTATTCGCGCCAATGTTGGGAAAAGCTATCGAACCGGATTGGAATTTTCCGGAACGGTAAATTTATCACCTAAGATTAGCTGGAACGCAAACATCACATGGAGCACAAACAAAAATCAGGACTATGCTGTGTTGGATGAAAACAACAACTCAACAAACCATAATACAACGATTATTTTATCACCTTCTTGGATTGGAGGAAGTCAGTTTACCTGGAAGCCATTTGAAAATTTTCAAACTTCCTTGCTTAGCAAGTATGTAGGCAAGCAATACCTCGACAATACTCAGAATGAGAATGTGACGCTAGACGATTATTTCATTAATGATATCAGGCTATCCTATCAGATTCATCCCAAAGGCATAAATGGAATTGAAGTGGGATTGTTAATAAATAACCTATTTAATGTGGAGTATTCATCCAACGGTTATGGCTATGGCGGTACTCCGTATTTTTATCCCCAGGCGGGCGTTAATTTTCTGGCCATGCTCTCCGTCAAGCTTTAAAGACTGAGAATTTATCTTAATTTTTCGACCCTATCGCGTGCACCACCGTAAACACTTAAATACGTAAACACTTAAACACCTTTTGAAACTCATTTCTAAAGGAAAGCGTTATCGGAATGTCTTTTTGTCAGAAAAAGCGATTTGGCGCAAACCTTGATAATTAGCATCTTGACGTTGAAATTTTAAACTAGAAACAAAAATATGGGAGCTTTAATTATTGGTCTTTTCTTTATGGCGATTGGCTGGATGGTGAGCGCGAGGCTGAAGAGCAAGTTCCGTGAATATTCGCAAGTCCACCTTACTCGCGATCTGACAGGAGCTGATGTAGCACGACTGATGTTGGCTGACCACGGTATAAGCGATGTACAAGTTACCAGCGTTGAAGGTGAGTTAAGTGATCATTACAATCCTGCTACTAAAGTTGTAAATCTTAGTGAAGGTGTATATAACGGCAGAAATGCAGCGGCAACGGCCGTAGCAGCCCACGAATGTGGACACGCGGTACAACACGCGAAGGCCTATAGCATGCTTGAACTAAGGTCTGCCCTGGTGCCTATTCAGAATATCAGCGCCAAAGTCATAAATTTTTTATTTATGATAATGATGTTTGGTTCGATCTTCGCACAAGGCATTCTCCCATGGTCAACAGCACTATTGGTTATTATTGCGTGTTATGGTGTGTTTTCGCTATTTGCGTTAATCACACTGCCGGTTGAATTTGATGCTAGCAAAAGAGCCCTGGCCTGGGTACAATCCAGAGGAATTGTTACTTCATCAGAATATGGAATGGCAAAAGATGCATTAAAATGGGCGGCCATGACCTATGTAGT
>CAZAHL010000508.1:0-3552 GCA_964484845.1 uncultured Chryseolinea sp.
GTGCGGGATGCTGGTGATCTCCAGGCAACTGTCATTCATGAAAGAGAAGGATCTTGGGTTTGATCCTGAGGCCAAGATCATCATACCGCTTCGTACGGCTCAAGCCAAACAAAAATATGCGTCATTAAAAAGTGAGGTTGAGCAATTGAGTTCCGTCCAGGCGGTGTCAGCATCAGATTATCCACCCGGAGCTCAAATTTTCAACGACATGAAGTTCTACCTGGAAGGTGGCAATATGGATAATGCCATTCTTAATCGTCTGAAACAAATCGATGCTGGATACATGGAACTACTTGGAATTAAGTTGATCGCCGGCCGCGCATTCACTAACAACCGCCAAGCTGAAGCTAAAGGTAAGCTAATTCTCAATCGTACTTCCGCCAATAAATTCGGAATTGCTCCTGACAAAATAGTTGGACAAAATCTTCACTTCGATTGGCAGGGGAAAAAATATGACTTCCAGGTGGTTGGCGTAATTGAAGATTATAATCAAACATCGCTGAAAGACCCCGTCATCCCGATCATGTTCGAAATCCCCGATAGTACGAACAGGTATCGCTTTATGGTTGCAAGCGTCACTCCTTCCGGGTTTTCTGAAAGCGTCGCTGCGATTGAAAACATTTGGAAAAGTCAAGTATCAGACGCGCCATTTGAATATACGTTCCTGGATGACAACATCCAGCAACAGTATAACGAAGATCACCGAATTTCAAAGATCATTACCTACTTTTCTGTGATCGCCATGATCATATGTAGCCTGGGACTGTACGGATTATCATCCTTCATGGCGGAGCGGCGAATGAAAGAAATAGGCGTCCGCAAGGTTATGGGTGCGAGTGTCACCCAAATCATGGGCATGATGTCCAAAGAATTTGTAAAGCTGGTGTTGGTGGCTTTCGTTATAGCCATACCGTTATCCTGGTATGCGATGTACGAATGGTTACAGGGCTTTGAATACAAGACTACCCTGAACATCGCACCTTTCATTTATGCGGGACTGGGTGCCCTCCTCATCGCCTTATTGACCATCAGTTATGAATCGTTAAGAGCAGCAAATTCAGATCCTGCAAAAACATTAAGGAATGAATAGTTTTTTTTAAGGAATGCACCCTTTCCTCCTCCCTTCCCTGCTGTGAAGGCGGTTGCTACCTATCTGCCCAACTTACATCTCCCTGTTTCAGCGCTCTTGTGCGGAGTACAGGGGTGAATGAATTTGTCGATGTTGGTTTCTAATTGGACCGAATAGGCCTAGACATACTATAAAAATGCCAGGATTGAAAAAGGTGAAGCCTGAAAAGGCAGGTCTCGACGGCATAATTTCTCACCAAAGAATCACCGAGTAACAAATTGATTAAGAAGTCCTGTGAAAGTTTTGTATTTTAATTCTATCTTAGTTTGCCTACAGCGCCATTAGAATGATTCTGAAAATGGCCCGGGGGGTACATTCTTATTATGGCCGAAAACAATACAACGATACTGATTCCTGATATCAGCGGGTTTACAGAGTTCATGACCAGTACAGAACTCACGCATGCCTCACATGCTGTCAATATGCTCATTGATGCTATGCTTACCGCTGTTGGTGAAGAATATGAAGTATCAGAGATTGAAGGTGATGCTGTTTTGCTGATCCGGAAGGGGCCAGCTCCTTCCAAAAAAGAAATACTGGATACCTGCCTTAAAATTTTTAATGCCTTTCATTTTCAACGGAAGTGGATGCAGCAGTATACAGTTTGTCCTTGTGGAGCCTGTATGGCTATTATTAACCTTACATTGAAGTTTGTAGCACATCATGGACCTTTAGCAGAAATAAAAGTTGGACGTTTCGTAAAACAATCCGGCCCCGAAATGATAGTTGCTCATCGCTTATTGAAGAACAGCATTGCCAACAATGAATACCTGTTACTAAGCGAAAAGCTTTTGCTGCAGACGACTGATTCAGAGGAAGCGGCTGAAATGGAGTGGACTAGATCATTCGAGGAATATGCGTCTATAGGCAAAGTTGATTATCGCTTTACCCTTCTCAATGAAGCAAGAAAAAATGTCCCGGAACCACCCACGCCACAAAACAATTACCGCACGGATAATACTTCTTATCTTGAAATGCAGATAGAGGCCAACTTCCGTGATGTCTATATGGTGATGATGAATATTCCGGGACGCCCCGAATGGATGCCAGATCTGAAGCAAGTAAAACAAGATACGCCCAATGTATTTGTTGGAAGCATCCATCATTTCACATTCGAAAATTACCAGGCCATAATATCGCCGCTTCGAATGACACTATCAGACGAAGGAATTATGTTTGCTGAAAGCTGCCAGATTAAAGAGCTGAAACTTTCATTGGTTCACGAGTCTATCTTTAAAAAAATTGATGACAAAACTTGTGGCTTTGCCTCTCGATTTTTGAATGCCGACGAGTCACCCATACCAAAAGAAGTAAACGATACACTTTTTGAAAGAATGCAACAGATGGCTGAAAGACTTAAAGCGTATTGTGAAAAAATGGGAGAACCTATCCTAAAAATTTAATGGCTAGGGCTAAGTTAATCGTGAAATGTTAAAAGTTAATCGCCTAAATGCCGTTCATAGTCAACGATTTCTAGTAAAACGGAACCGCCATCTCATTCTTAGCTGAGCACTAATTATTAATCCTTCTGAGCTAGTTGATCTTCTTAAGCCCTTTACGCTTGTCCTTATCTTCTTTGTCTGAATAGTCCTTCTTCATATTGGATTTATCCTTCACCTGGTCATTCTCCTTTTCCTCGGCTTGATCCCGGTCGTTCATCTCGTCCTCCCGGAACGTTTCTTCGTCACCATCATTGTGGTCCCCTTCATCCCAATCGAAATCTTCTTCATCGATATCGATGTTCATGTCGTCAAGGTCAACGTTAACCGGCTCGATGTCGATGTCCAGGTCGGGGATATTGATCTCTAAAGGATCGAGATCGATGTCCAGATGCGAAAGGTCGATTTCAAGTGCCTCCAAATGAACTTCAACGTTTTCAAGCGCAGCCTCGACCGATTCCATGGCATTCTCTACGGCCGACTCGATGTTGGCTTCCAGTGCTTCTTCATCAATGTCAATATCCAAATCCAAGTCGCGGACCCCAGACCCTTCTGCAATTTTTCTTAATCCACCTGACCTGGATGATTCTTCATTTGTTTCGTCCGTTTTGGACTGTTCTCTTACAGATGGCGCCTCTTCCTTTTTTTGATTGGCTTCTTGTGAAAGGCCAGGCATCGACGCCAGGACGATGATCAGGCAAACAGGTAGGATGCGGTTATATAGATTCATACGTTTGGAAGTTTGGGGTATAAATAGGAATACTGTTATTGGTTGGAAAGGTTACAGGGATTGTCGGTTTTCTGGCATAAATTGTCTGAACTGGGATTTGCGGGATTTAAGGATTGTTAGGATAATGGCCACCTGAAGTAAGTTTGTGCGTGGTTAAAGCTTTTTATTAATATTTGTTGTCGGTGTTGGGTTTCGCTTGGATATTCTTAGACCTCCCTTGGACCCACATCTCGGGTTCGGCACAAAACACCCCC
>CAZAHL010000509.1:0-3546 GCA_964484845.1 uncultured Chryseolinea sp.
TGCGTGTATCTTTTTCTTTGCGGCCTCTGCGTGAACCTTGACTTTAAAGACAGACACTAATTACTAGATTGGCGTTTCTGCACACCTTATAAGCGGGCGTCATATGTAAGACAGCTACCCAGCTTAACGGAATATACTCTCTATTCCATTGTTAATCATTCTTACATTTCGTAGTAAACAAAGGAGCGCTAATAAATACATTTGTCATTGCTGGGTGATTTTATAATTTGTAGTTTAGTTCTACACAACAGTATATTTAGAACTAAAATAAAAGATACATTTAGAAATGGACGCAAGAGCATTCAAAACTCTGACTGACTACCTTGAAAAAATACCGGGAATCATGACACCGATCGCGACAGGGTCGGAGGAAGGACTTTGGTGGATAAAATTCCAAATAGATATTGATCACGATTTAGCATGGCGTGCTGTTCAGGAACTAAGTTGCGTAATTAATTACCTTTCTATTGACGAGAGACTACCAACAACTTTTTATCCAGTTTCCCCTGCTCCCTACATGAATGGTGGACCAAAGGATTTCTTATCATGGGTAATTGAGACAAAGGACAAGGAATTCAAACCTGGTACTTTAATGAAATGGCTTGAAGGACGACTGCCGCAACCCGTTGATGATTTAGAGCAGTGGAGTACGGACGATTGAAAATGAAAATCAGAAAACACCAGGGATTCCGTTGGACTGACAGTGAATAATCTCTTTGACTTTTAATAACGATTGTAATCTAAGTTCTAAATATTTTTGTAAATCCGATCTTAAGCTTAATGAAAATATTTTTCACCCTCCTCCTCATAGTCGTTAGCCATTTTATTCAAGCACAAATAGTTTATTCTAAAATTCCATTAAAAGACATTGCAAACAAAAACAATCAGTTAGAAGTACTGGGGCTGGTACTTAATGACAGCATCTTTATTGCGAGCTATCCAACTAAAACGGAGCCTGCGCAAGCATTTTGGATTTTACCTTCTGGGGAGGCGGTTAAACTTAACAGTCCTGAATTAAAAGATAAATTAGTTGTTGCCCTTGCAAGCGTTGGTGACAGTTTATACTACTATTACCTTGAACAGCTTAAGTATACTATATCACTGAAAGCGGTTGTTCAAAGCCGGCAAACAGGCACTATAATTTCCTCCAATAGAAGTATATCGTTTACCGGTAGTTTTGTAAATATTTTTCATCAGGGTAAACACACCTATTTGCTTTCAATTTTTAAAGAAAGAAACGAAATTCATCTCTCGGAAATAAAAGGAATGGAAAGGCTAAATGAAAAGTTTTTAATTAGCACCGTTGATCTTAACGCCAACTCATCACCCTTCAGTTTTGTTTCTGAAAATGAGATTCTGTCTCCACGGGCAGCTGCGTCACCAAACAAAATTTATCAACAGGGTGACTTCATTTATATAGGCATAGAACAAGCAAAGGCTGTCGATGGAACTCCCAAAACGTCCATACTAAAAATTAATATTAAAACCGGCGAGCCGGAGCTTCGAATCATCGTCGATAACTCTGGGAAACAATTCAAGACTTATATCGAAAACGACTATATTTTTAAGGTAACAAAAAGCAGATCAAGTGGCGTAATTATTAGCATTTACAACCTTCATGATTTTAGCCTCAATCAAACTATGAAAATTAATGAAGAGACGGCGATAGCTCAAAATAGATCTTTTAAAAAGGACTTCGTCAAAACAACGGATAAGGAATCGGTTTGGGATGCCATATCAAACACCAGCAGTGGTTTTATTATGGCAACGCCAATTGATTCCATGAATTTCATTATTCGAATAGGCTCTCACCATTTGATAGATAGATCAGGTGCAGCATTTATTCCCATAATTTCAGCTGTTCCGGTTTTGGCGATTGTTGGGGCGGTGGCAAAAATTGCAGTGCTTTCAGTGAGTGAGATGGAGAGTGTTGACCATTATTTATATTTGAAGTGGGACGGCAAAAGCCAACCGGTATTTGCTGATAAACCAGTAAGTGCTATCCAAGCAATTGATACATATGATGTAGCAATGTTCAAACAAAAGAAAAAGTTTGAATACAAAGGTTATCTTCAATCGCATTCAAAGGTTTTTGGAATCTATCACGAATCAGGTAGTGCATTCGTAAACATTATCTTATTCGGAACTCCCTAATTGCAATGACATTTTTATATACCACAACAGCGCCTTTCGACAAAAGTTATATTGACGATCCTATGTCGTGGGAAAAGTATATTAAATGGAGCAAACTAACCCATCTAACTGAGCTTGTTTCTTTGGATGGAATATTAAATAAAATGTTGGTTGTATCTGATTATGACAATGCTGACTATTGGGACTACATTCATACAGTTGGTGAACATTTAACAGGTTTCTTCACTTCACTTGAATACGTTTTGAGAAAAACAAAGCCCAACGACAAATTCAATTTATTGACTGTCGTGATTGAACCAGGCGAAGACTGTAGCGAGATAAACGTTGACGGGTATGCTTTTATGGGATACGACTTATTAGACAAAGACTTTAGTATAAGTGCTTTAACAAATTGCGGTGGTTTTGTTGAAACATTTCTGCCAATAGATCTTAATAAATTTGGTCTAATAGATGATTACACGAAAGCGTATCAAATCAAAAAAGATCTATTGGAAAATAATCCAGAGGAACATCATGCGGACACCAATGTAATTGCAGTTTGGCGGCACAAAACAATCGGACGATAAGAGCGCCGAGGTTTTTGATGTCCTTTGTTTAACTGTTCACGTATATACACGACGTTGGACGTTTTGAAGATACTAACTATTTTCTTCATGCTGGAAATTAGAAAAGCGAAACCAGAAGACCACGATCAAATTTGGAGCATTATCAGGGAGGTAATTTCAAAAGGTGACTCGTACGCTTTTGATCCTAACTCATCCAGAGAAACGATGTTAGATTATTGGTGTGGTCAGGACAGACATACTTATGTTGCCACGGATAATGGAGAAGTTTTAGGTACCTTTTTAATAAGGGACAATCAACCTGGACTTGGGTCTCACATAGCAAATGCCGGATATATGGTTTCTGAAAAAGCATTCGGTAAGGGGATCGGCAAAAACATGGGTGAATTTTCGTTGATAGAAGCAAAGCGGCTCGGATACAAAGCGATGCAATTCAACATAGTGATTAAGAGCAATGTCCGGGCAGTTCACCTTTGGCAAAAATTAGGTTTTAAAATCATCGGCGAAATACCGGATGCCTTTAATCACAAAGAGAACGGTTTGACAAACGCTTATATTATGCATCGTAAACTTTAGCCAGTAAAGCGGCATACGCGATCATTTGTCCTAACACCTTGGACGATGAAGATCGCATTGCTCGGAGCATATCGTTGAATGCTAAGTAAATAAGGAACTCAAAATATCGAAGTGCTAATTATTACTTCTTCCTTCTAACCTGAGTTCGGGATAAAAAAAACGCACTCCTTTGACTTTCTACTTCCGACATTGGCACTCTGGAAAGTAGATACAAGCATAAGTCTTCGCGCATTTCATAGCACCCTCCCGGGCG
>CAZAHL010000510.1:0-3539 GCA_964484845.1 uncultured Chryseolinea sp.
AATATATCTTCTGCGGCCTTTGCGTGTATTTTTTTCTTTGCGGCCTCTGCGTGAAACTTGACTTTAAAGACGGACACTAATTAAGCTTTAAGCTCGTCATCGGTAATAACAACCTTTTCCATCACATCCCCCTGACGGATGGAGTCAATAATATCAAGACCTTCGTAAACTTTTCCAAATACTGTATGATTACGATCAAGATGTTTAGTGGTGTCACGTGTATGGCATATGAAAAATTGAGATCCCCCTGTATTTCTGCCTGCATGTGCCATTGACAATACTCCCCGGTCATGATATTGATTTTCGCCCTTTAATTCACAATCGATATGGTAACCCGGGCCACCATTGCCAACGCCATTTGGACACCCGCCCTGAATCATAAAATTAGGAATGACTCTGTGAAAAATCAGCCCGTCATAAAAGCCTTTAGCGGCTAAGGTCGTGAAGTTCTTCACGGTGTTTGGGGCGTCTTCTTCAAAAAACTTAATTTTCAGGATACCTTTTTTAGTATGAATTTCTGCTGTCTTCATGGAATTTAATTTAGGCTGCAATTTAGAGTTTTCAGAAGGATAATTGGAAATTGCGATACATGATAATGTTTTGCCAATGAGCACTTGTGTAACCCATAAGAGAATGTATCCTACCGAAGCGATGGCGGAAGAGGCGCTCGTTGCGGCATGGGTGAAATATGACTACGCTCAGGGTAACGGTCCCATAGCCATTTACCGTTGTGAGGATTGTGGCACTTTTCATCTGACCTCGCAGGGAAGAATGAATGAAAAATTATCTCAGCTCTTGGCAAAAGGTGAAATCCGAAAAGAAAAAGAAGCTGATAAGTGGTTGCATAAAATAAAAAAAGGCCGGTAATGGTTGTAGCTTTCGTCTGTAGAACTTTTTCCTCAAGTGATATTTTTAAGGTAAGAATTTATTTTTAGAGGGTTACCCTATTGCTGAAATAAAGTTATAGGCCTGTTCCGAGTGGGAAATTTCTTGGCGTGGTTTTCATATTATGTCTTTGATACAAAAACTATATGAAAACACTTATTCAGATAACTTCTATATTGGGAATGTGCTTTGTGCTTCATTCCTGTGCAAAAAATCCAGTGACAGGAAAGAGAGATTTTATGCTCATGTCAGAGGATCAAGAAGTTGCCATGGGACAGCAATCCGATCCCGACATTGTAAAGTTCTTTGGGCTGTATGCGGATAAAAACCTCCAAAAATTTATAGAAGAGAAGGGCCAACAAATGGCCGCGATCTCACATCGCAAAAATTTGAAATACCAATTTAAAATTGTCGATTCACCTGTAGTAAATGCATTTGCTGTGCCTGGAGGCTACGTTTACTTTACGCGTGGTATTATGGCTCACTTTAATAACGAAGCCGAATTTGCCGGGGTACTTGGACATGAGATTGGACATATTACAGCGCGGCACTCCGCTAAACAATACAGCAATGCTATGATCGCTCAAATCGGGCTGGTGGCAGGTATGGCACTGGCGCCAGAATTAGCGCAGTTTGCTGATCTCGCACAAAATGGTATTGGCCTATTATTTTTAAAATTTGGCAGGGATGCCGAAAGTCAATCTGATAAGCTGGGAGTAGAATACTCAACGAAGATTAATTATGACGCCCATGAGATGGCAGGATTTTTTCAAACATTAGGCCGGTTACAAAAGCAAGGAGGAGGGGAGGAGGTACCAACATTTTTGTCCACTCATCCTGATCCTGTGGATCGAGAAGGCAAAGTTTCAAACCTCGCGGATGACTGGAAAAAGAAAACGAAGGCTACATCCTTAAAAGTAAACCGGGATAGTTATTTAAAAATGATTGACGGCATTATTTACGGCGAAGATCCGAAGCAAGGATTTGTTGAGGACCATATTTTTTATCACCCAGTGCTTAAATTTCAATTTCCGATCCCTCAACAATGGACTGTTCAAAATACGCCGGAGCAAGTGCAGATGGCTTCAAAGGATGGCAAGGCTATGATGATCTTTACAATTGCCCCAGGCGGATCCCTCGAAGCAGCAACGGAAGCGATGCTCAAAAATTATCAGCTTACATTAGTTGAGTCAAAAAAAATCAATGTAAATGGCCTGCCTGCTTTTGCTATCGTTGCGGATCAAATAGCAGAACAGCAACAACAATCCAGCTTACGGGCACTCATATATCTGATTGAGCATCAAAAGAATGTTTATGCGATGATAGGCGCATCAGCACCTAACGACTTTGCCGGTCATGCTCCGATCTTACGGTCTTCCATGGAAAACTTTAAGACTTTGAATGAGCCTTCCAAAATAAACAAGCAGCCAGAGCGAATCAGCATAAAAACCGTCCAACAAAATGGAACGTTAGCTAAAGCTCTTCAAGGCTATAAAATGAAAGACAGTCGCTTGGAGGAGGTTGCTATTTTAAATGGTATGAAATTAACCGACTCCGTTGATAAGGGGATGTTAATAAAAGTAATCGAATGAATAAATTGATGATAAGGAATTAAATAGCATCGTTACCTCTTTCGCCAGTCCTTAGTCTGATGCATTCTTCCAGGTTCGTAACAAATATTTTCCCGCTTCCGATGAGGCCTCCATCATTGGCTTTGGTTGCGTTAATAATCGCATTACACGTGGCATCTACAAATTCATCGTTTACAGCGATCTCAAGTCTTGAGTTGGGCACGAGATTCGGCACCACAATCTGACCACGATAGATCTCCTCTGTTTTGCTTCTTCCATGACCGGCCACGTGGCTTACGGTGATTCGTGTAATCCCTGCTTCAATAAGTGCTTCACGCACTTGATCTAATTGATTTTCTCGGATTATAGCGATGATAAGTTTCATTTCAATGTCTTTAATGTTTCAAGGTTTAATAGACGGCTGCAATTAGTTAGGATTGATCATGCCATATCCTCTTTCACCGTGGTAGTAATTATCCAATCCTTTCATCTCTGCTTCACTGTTAGATCTGAATTTAATGAACCTGTTCAATACCAGGAGAATAACTAAAGTGCCAAATGCCGAGTAAGCAATGGCCATCACCACCGCGAGCGCTTGAATCCCGAGTTGTTGCATGACCGTCCAGGAGCCACCAGCAATTGTAGCGGCATCCGCCATCCAGCTCTCACGAATAAAGAAAGTCAGAAAAATGGCGCCAACAATTCCGCCCACTCCGTGGATACCGAACGCGTCAAGAGTATCATCATAACCGAGTTTGCTCTTGAAGATAATTGCTAAATAGCAGACAACAGAAGCGAGTGCACCGATTGCCAAAGCACCAACAGGCTGGACAACTCCAGCAGCCGGTGTAATGGCTACGAGGCCGGCGAGTATTCCACTGACAAATCCGAGCGCAGTTGCCTTTCCTTGATGGATGCCTTCGATGATAACCCATGCAATTGCGCCTGCCGCAGCGGCAATTTGGGTAGCCGTTAACGCTTGAGCTGCACTCAGACCGCTCGAAATACTGCTTCCAGCATTAAATCCAAACCAACCAACCCACAACAGTCCTGCTCCAATCAGCGTCATCACTAAATTGCTGG
>CAZAHL010000511.1:0-3495 GCA_964484845.1 uncultured Chryseolinea sp.
GAAGAACCGTATGCGGGAAAGCTGCTCGTACGGGTCTGTGGGGGTGCGGGGAGGTAACGAACCGCTCTACCCGGAAACACCGAACAAGGAATGATGAAGGATGGTCTCAACGTTCAGTTTCAGATTCAAAATTTTTCAGGTTTTCCATGACAGAACAACGAATATTGATTTGGTATGCCTTTGGTTCGAGCGCTGTTCATCATTCGATACTCGATATTCTAATTGGAACCCAATACGATCACCGAATCCAGAATTTACTTCATCAACTACCTTCCACTTTAAACTCTTCAAGAAGCTTCCGAAACTGATGAAGTGGTATCTCAAAATTTTTCTTGTTTTCTGAACGGATTGCTAGAATACAGCTAATGAGCGTAATCAAAAATGTTATGATCGCACCCGTCAGATTTGTTTCAACGCCACCGGGCACGTATAATTTGAAGACGAGAAAGACGCCAATCATGCTGCTTAAAGGTATCAGTAGAAACTCATAACGTCTTTTAAACTTGTAGAAGCTATACAAGAGATTATGACGGATCGTCACAAAATTGAACAGGGATGTTATTGTATTTCCTTCCTCCGGTTTGACAACTGCCATGCGTTTATATTTCGTCATGAGCATAATGGTGAAAGGCAAAAAGAGGAGCACACCCGCTACGCTTAATAAAAGCGTTTCAATATCAGCTCCATATTTTATCATCACATGACCAAACAACGCATATACCAGGATCTGCATTACAAACGCCGCCCAGAAATATTGCATGGCCGTGTTCGTATGTTTTTTAGTTCGTGATCTAACTATTTTTTCGAAAGCTTCATGGTCATAGGCCTGGCTATTGGTAATCGTTATTTGGTCTTTCTCCCAGATATTCTTCATTTCTTCAAAAGTTGGCATCTTCTTCGGGTTTAAATTTTTTTTCTCATTTCTATTTCAAGTTCTTTTTTTATTCTCACCAATCTCACACTTACGTTTGATTTGGAAAGACCGGTGATGGCGGCAATTTCTTCATAACTCATCTTCTCCAGGTAAAGCAGTATGATGGCTTTGTTCACAGGCTGTAATTTTGCAATGGTGTCAAAAAGCAATTCAATTTCTTCATTCCTATTTTCTGAAGGGGGATTTGCGATTTGATGATGCGTATGTGAAAGTGATTCATTTTTTTGAGTTTTATCTTTACGCTTATAAGTAAGCGCGGTATTAAGGCAGACGCTATACATCCATGTAGAAAATTTGGAGTTACCGGCAAATCCCTTGTAAGATCTCCAAAGCTGATACATCATCTCTTGCAAGACATCTTCACGGTCATCCATATCCGCAAAGTATAACCTGGCCACCTTGTGCGCTATGCCCAGGTTTTGGTTTATCTGTTGAATAAATGAATCATTTAACGGATCAGCCATTTCGTGATTTTATTTTGTTACGATATTAGTATCACCTGCTTATAAAAAACTACATCATTTTCAGAAAAACCCAATAAGAGGTGAAATGGGTACAGAATTACCAGTAGGTTTTTTTGTATGAGCAGTTATCATCTCCCATAAAGTCATATCTTAAATTGAATTTCTTCCAAAAATGGTTTTTTAAAAAAGTATTCTATAAACTTATACACAAAATCAAAAACCGATGAACCAGATTCCATCCAAAAACCTAGCAATCATTTCTTGTCTGTGGCTATTCTTGATATGCTCGTCCTTCGCGCAGGAACTTCCTACCGCAAAACCAGAAGACCTGGGGTTTTCGGCTCAACGCCTTACCAGGCTGGATGAGATGTTCAACTCTTATGTGCGCGAAAATAAAATGGCGGGGAGCGTTATTCTTATTGCACGGAAAGGAAAAGTCGGTTACCATAAAGCGTTTGGATTCAGGGATAAAGAATCTAACTCGAAGATGGAGCAGGGGTCGATTTTTCGGATAGCATCCCAAACGAAAGCCATTGTTAGTACGGGAATCATGATGTTACAGGAGGAAGGAAAACTTTTGATTCAAAACCCTGTCAGCCGTTTCATTCCGGAATTTAAAGAGACCACTGTTGCTGTGCCAAAAGCCGGTGGCGGATATGATGTTGTAAAAGCTAAGCGTCCTATGACAATACGCGACCTGCTGACTCACACGGCAGGCATTGGGTATGGCGAGAATGGAGTTGCTGCAGAGGAATGGAAGAAGGCAGACATGCAGGGCTTCTACTTCGCCCACCGTGATGAGCCGGTTGGTGAGACCATAAAGAGGATGGCAGCCCTTCCTATGAACGCGCATCCGGGTGAACAATGGGTATATGGTTATGCAACCGATATTCTAGGTGTCGTTATTGAACGGGCTTCAGGCATGCCGTTGGATCAATTCCTTAAAACCCGAATTTTCGATCCGCTGGGAATGACAGATACTCATTTTTTTCTTCCTAAAGACAAAGCAAAAAGACTTGCGACAGTCTATATGCCAACGAATGGAGAGCCCCTCAAACCAGCACCCACGAAAGGAACGATCGAGAGCCAGGGCCATTACGTTGAGGGGCCGCGTAAGAATTTTTCCGGCGGAGCAGGGCTGCTTTCTACCGCGAAGGACTATTTTCTTTTTCTTCAGATGATGGCGAACGGTGGCGAGCTTAACGGTACCCGAATTATTTCTCCCAACACCGTTCAGCTCATGACTATTAATCATTTAAGTGAGCCCGTGACGTTTGGTAAAGGTGTCGGCTTCGGACTCGGCTTTGAAGTGATGTTGGATCAAGGCAAACGGGGTATCCCCGGGTCCGTCGGTGAATATCGCTGGGGTGGCGCCTATGGGTCAACGTTTTGGGTGGATCCTGCCGAAGAAATAATCGTAGTTTATTTTACACAGCTAAGGCCTGACTCCATTGTACCAGATCAAGCCATGCTTCGGGTGTTGGTCTATCAGGCCTTATTAGATTGATAGCGCTCGTCATCCTTTGAATGATTAATCATTTGAGCTTGGTTTCACCTTTGCAAAGAGAATCTATAATCACTTTCAAGGCTGGTTCCATTTTTGAAATTAAAGCGCTTTTCGATAGAAAATAATAAACTCCCAGTTTATTAAAATCATCAACTTGACGGTTTCCGATGGTGGTTGACAAAATAACTATCGGGATATTTGCCAGGTGCTCATGCTTCTTAATACTGTCAACACATTCCAGGCCATCGCTTTTCGGGAGGTGTAAATCTACAAAGATGGCATCTGGAATAAGAGAATGATTGAAGAGTTTATCAAGGGCCTCATCAACATGGACCAAAGAATGAAATTCGATATTAGGATCGACATGATGAAGAGCTTCTTCAAACAATTCAATATCTTCTATGTCGTCATCTATATATAAAACAGTCATGTGGAGTCTCTTTTCATTGTGAAAACAAACGCAATAAAGGAATGTTTACATTTATTCAACCAATGTCGTTTAGTTAGAGGTTGTATGTAATTCCAAAGGCCTGGTCTCCCGGTGGGCCGCGCTTCTGGAAACGCAACTGAATTTTATCCGCACATGCCCC
>CAZAHL010000512.1:0-3449 GCA_964484845.1 uncultured Chryseolinea sp.
AGCAAGCATGGACGTTAGATTCGAGGTGTACGTATTATCGTTGTACTCCAAAGGAAGCGACTCAATATATTCGAATTCCCAATCCCGGTCCGCAAAATTGAAAATCAGACTGGAATAGTTCGTATTGAACACCGGACGCGCCGCTTGAATTTGAACCGAGGCAAAAAAGCTTCCAACGGAAGGCATTTTCGTAACGGTGATCAGCATATTGCAATTGATTTTCTCATGAGGCTTGTAGGCATCATTGGTCCACTTGCGGGAATTTAAAAATTGCTCGATGCCGGTTTTCATATCGCGAAAAATTCCACGATCTGAAGTTTGAATTTGAGTGGCGTTGATTGTGACGGTGCAATTAAGCTCTTGTGTCCACGCCGGGACCGATAAAACAAAAAGCAATAATAGGAACGTGTATTTACGCATGAATATTTTCTATAATCGCCTGCACAATGTCCTTAGCAACCGCTTTCTTATCCTTTAACGCAAAAGATGTGACTTTATGTTCTCGGTCAATAATGGAAATCTTATTGGTATCATGTCCAAAACCTGCCCCCTCGTCTCGAAGAGAATTAAGAACAATGAGATCGAAGTTCTTAGAGTCTAACTTTTTTGATGCGTTTGCCTGTTCTTGTTGTGTTTCCAGCGCAAATCCTACTATGATTTGACCGTTGTGTTTTAGCTTTCCCAAAGACGCAGCAATATCAAGAGTCTTTGTTAATTCAAGGGTGAGCGTTTCGTTTTTCTTCTTGATCTTTTCGGTAGCTTGAACTGCAGGCCGATAGTCTGCAACCGCAGCGGCTAATATCGTTATGTCGGAATTATGAAACACCTCCATGCAGGCGCGATGCATTTCTTCCGCCGTCGTTACTTCTTTAACCGTAATTCCTGCATGATTAGTACGTTGATTCGTTGGACCGGTAACCAGGTTAACGACCGCACCCTGGCTTGCCAATTCTTCGGCGATAGCAAATCCCATTTTGCCGGTTGAATGATTCCCAATAAAACGCACCGGGTCGATCGCTTCGTAAGTGGGCCCTGCGGTAACTAAAACCGTCTTGCCGGTTAACTTTTGGTCGGACTTAAAAAAAAAATCGAGCTGTTGCAAAATTTCTTCGGGTTCTGCCATTCTTCCATTGCCAATAAGTCCGCTGGCTAATTCCCCATAAGTTGGGTCAATTATCGTATTTCCAAAACTCTTAATTTTTTCAAGATTAGATTGAGTAGAGGGATGGCCTAACATATCAAGATCCATGGCGGGAGCTAACCAAACCGGGCAACGGGCTGATAGATAAGTTGCCAGGAGCAGATTATCGCACAGGCCATGCGCTATTTTTGCCAAAGTATTGGCCGTTGCAGGAGCGATTATCATCGCATCGGCCCATAATCCAAGCTCTACGTGATTATTCCATTCGCCTGTACTTTCCTTTTCAAGAGAGGTGAGAACAGGATTTTTTGATAGGCTGGAAAGCGTAAGGGGTGTGATGAACTGACGTGCCGAAGGGGTCATTATTATTTTAACCTGGGCATCCGCTTTGATCAACAGCCGGGTAAGCATAGCAGATTTGTAGGCAGCAATGCCACCACAGACACCAAGAATGATCTTCTTACCTTTCAGCATCTAAGCTTCGATTAAAGCTCAGGCTGGGTATCACCTTCTCCGCGAATACGGAAGTTCAATTTTTCTTCCAAAAATTCTTCTGTTGCTGTCGTTGTCGGTTTTGGCATACGCTCATAAAACCTGGAGATTTCAATCTGCTCACGATTTTCAAATACTTCTTCCAGGTTATCAACGGTAGTAGCGAACTCCGCAAGCTTGTTGTTAAGTTCTTCTTTGATATTTACCGCAATTTGCCTTGCCCTTTTTGAAATGACAACCACAGACTCATAAAGATTGCCAGTCTGGTCAGCGATCCTTTCAACATCGCGTGTAATAATAGAAGATTGAACTGCCATAGTATTATTAGTTATTGAATTATGAATTAATATTTTTCGATTTATTGAGTTTCTCCAAGCTATCAGCGTACATTTTTTCGCCGTCCCGCAAAAAACCACTGGTGGGGTATTTGTCGACGAATTCTTTGTAATGTTCTATTACACCTTTATAACGTTCTTCCTGTTTGCTGTAAATGCTTTGTTCTGCAAGTTTATATTCGGACACGATTACCAGGTAGTACGCCTGTTCCAAAAACTCTGAATCGGGAAAGTTATTTTTGAAATTATTAAGGGCAACAATGGCTGCTTTGTAGCTGCGCATTTTATAATACTGATACGCATTATCAAATCCTTTCCTTTCAAGTTTCTTTTGTGTCGTTGTGATTACCTCAATGGACTGATCGCGAAACTTACTATTGGGAAATCGATTCAAGAATTCTTGCATCGCATTCATGGCATCGACGCTATTGGTTTGATCAAGATTATCCTTGGGCGAAGACATAAAGAGCGAGTATGCAAACATATACCGGGCTTCTTCAGCCATGGAACTTCTGCCGTAAGTTTCGTAGAATGTTTTGAATTGCTCTGAGGCTAACAAGTACAACTTGTCATAAAATTGGCAATATGCCAGGTAAAATTGCACTTTTTCGCCTTCTGGGAGTCCACGGACAATGGGAATTACCTGTTCAAATAAAACGGAGGCCCTGTAATAGTCCTTCTTATTATAGTAATTCAACGCAGCCTCGTATTTAACCCGCCAATCCTGGCTTTTTTCAATCTTTCTAAACTTGCCGCATGAAACCCCGATAAACAGGATTAAAATGAAACACAAATAGGATGGTACTCGTTGCATAAGCCCGCAAATATAACATAAGACGCCATATTCTTAAAAAACGTTTTAAAAACTGGCGATTATGTAGACGAAAGGCAGAATTATTTTTTTACAATGAGCTTGCGGGTCATTACACCTTCATTGTTTATATAAAGCGTATAAAAATAGATTCCTGCGCTGAGGTTATCTGCTTTAATTTTGATCACATTTTCGATGGGAGGTAGTTCCGATTCAGATACGAGATTACCTAAAATGTTATGAATCACTATTTTAGCCTTTATCTGGTCGCTTAGTACCTTGTAGGCAACGCTCACAAAATCATTAATGACTGGGTTAGGATATACATTGGTTAATGTGATGTGTTTGGAGGTGTAGATATTGCTCGCCCGTTCAGGTTCCACGGTGAAATTCAGGTCGAGTTCAATGGATTGATTTGGATTCGTTTTGTTGTATGCTACATATTTGATCAATGAATTAACCCCTTCAACAAGTCCTCCCTCCAGCGCCACCTGAAAATTTGTGAGGGTCTGGCCCGGCTCGATCCGAATGCTGAATTCATGAATTCTTTGATCCAGGCAATTGTTATCGAGACAAAAGTACGTTTTCTGTGTACTGCGTATATCGTCATTCAGCTTGCGTATAATGAGTGTGATGGGTTTTTCAGAAGTATTTTTAAAATAGAGAGGTG
>CAZAHL010000513.1:0-3373 GCA_964484845.1 uncultured Chryseolinea sp.
GCGGTAACACCTGAGTTCAAAAATAAGATATATAAAGAATATATTAATTAGGCAATTTCCGAAGGTTTGTCCCCATCTAACGTCGGGGTAGGATCAACACCTGGCTGTTCATTTTCAAGCTTCTTCTTTTCATACTTACCCAGGCCATTCGTAAACTGCTGGTAGGTGGTAAGTTTTTCGAAAGGTCGTTTTCCAATCAATCGTTCCAAATCAGCTTGAAATAAAATTTCCTTTTCTAACAATTCCTTCGCGATCGTATCCAGATGCTGACGGTGTTGTGTTAATAATCTGATGGTACGGTCATAAGAGTCGTCAATAATCTTTTTCACTTCCCTATCAATCTTTTCAGCCATGTCTTCTGAATATGGCTTCTGGAAGGAGTATTCGGATTGCTTTGAATCGTAGAAAGACATATTCCCGATCGTTTTGTTCATACCGTAAATCGTGACCATGCTATACGCCATTTTCGTGATGCGTTCCAAGTCGCTAAGGGCACCGGTAGAAATTTTTCCGAAGACAAGTTCCTCGGCAGCACGTCCTCCAAAGGCCATACACATATCATCCAGCATCTGTTCAGTCTGATATAGGAATTGCTCCCTCGGCAAATACTGGGCATACCCTAACGCGGCAACACCACGGGGAACAATACTCACCTTTACCAACGGATCAGCATGTTCTAAAAACCAACCTGCCACTGCATGACCGGCTTCGTGAAAAGCAACGATCTTCTTTTCTTCTGGTAAAATGATTTTATTTTTCTTTTCAAGTCCTCCGATAACGCGATCTATCGCATCTTGAAAGTCTTGCATATCAACCGCTTTCTTATCCCTGCGTGCGGCGATTAACGCGGCTTCATTACAAACATTGGCAATTTCGGCTCCGGCAAAACCAGGCGTCTGGGCCGACAATTTTTTAGGATCCAAACTGGGATCTAGCTTGATAGGCTTAAGGTGAACTTTGAAAATCGCCTCTCTACCCACCACATCTGGTTTGTCAATACTGATCTGCCGATCAAAACGTCCGGGTCTTAAAAGTGCCGAGTCAAGTACGTCAGGACGGTTCGTAGCAGCCAGGATGATGACACCTGAGTCGGTAGCAAAGCCATCCATTTCGACAAGAAGGGAGTTTAATGTATTTTCCCGTTCATCGTTAGCACCAGGTACCTGACCGCGGCCGCGTGAACGTCCTATGGCATCAATTTCATCTATAAAAACAATACAGGGAGCTTTTTCTTTTGCCTGCTTGAAAAGATCGCGAACGCGGGCTGCACCCACCCCAACGAACATTTCCACGAAATCCGAACCGGATAAAGAGAAGAAAGGTACTTCAGCCTCGCCGGCCACAGCTTTTGCAAGTAAAGTCTTACCAGTCCCAGGAGGGCCAACTAAAAGCGCACCCTTCGGAATCTTTCCCCCTAACTTTGTAAACTTTAGAGGAGTCTTTAAGAAGTCAACGATCTCTTTTACTTCTTCCTTAGCCTCATCGAGACCAGCTACATCGGCGAATGTAATTTTAACTTTGCTTTCTGCATCAAAAAGCGCTGCTTTCGATTTACCGATATTAAATATCTGCCCACCAGGACCCGCTCCTCCGGTCATCCGGCGCATCAACATCCAAAAACCAAAAAGCAACAGGAACAGGAATCCCCACTGCACAAAGACACTGAAATAGTCTTCGCGGTCCTCGGTTCTGTATTCCGGAGATCGATCGGCAGGTAGTTTATCGCGAAACGTTCGGAATTCCTGGTCGAAGTTTCCGGCGTCAACCACTTTCATGGAAAAATGAGGTCCTGAAGCACTGCCGCCGAGCGGTCCTTCATTAATATTAAGCTCTTGCTTGTATTTCGCATTCTGCAGCGCTTCGGATTTAAGCGTTACTTCTACAAATTTGCGGTTTTGCACCAATATAACTTTCCTAACGTCCCCGTTATTAACCATTTGCTTGAAGGTATCGTAATCAAGATCCTTCAGGTTACTGGTATTATTAAAATACATTACCCCTATGATCACGGCCACCGTGGCCAGAATAACCCAGATTTGATAGTTACCCCGCGGCGGTTTTGTAGGCAATAATGGTTTATTATTCTCTTTCTTGTCAGCCATTTCTATTTACAGATGATTAAAATTTATTAAACTAAATAACGTGTGTGGTAAGGGGATTAGTTCTTGTCGTTTTCAATTTCGGTTATGTCCGCGTCACCCCAAAGCCGTTCCAACGCATAGAACTCGCGACGATCTTTTCGAAAAACATGGGCCACTACATCGATATAGTCGAGAAGCATCCATTCTTTATTGTTCTTCCCCTCAGTATGCCAAGGGTTTTCTTGAAGTTTTTTATAAACTTCAGCATCTATGGAATCTGAAATAGCGTCTAACTGTTTATCTGAATTTCCGGAGCAGATAATGAAGAAGTCAGCTACAGCATTTTTTATTTTTCTGAGGTCCATGACCACAATATCAGAAGCTTTTTTCTCTTGCATTCCCTTTACAATGACATCACTGAGCGTCTCCGAGTTAGCGCCCTTCCTTTTTTTCATCATTAATCTATCTTCGTTTTTTATTTAACCCACAAAACTAATCAAATTTACATTGTATAAAATCCTTGCCAACACCCTTTTCCTCGGGAAACATATTGTTTTTGTGCCGGAATGTCATTCTACCAACAGCCTGGCCCTCGAACTCTGTCAGCAAACCTCAACTTCGGAAGGTCTCGTTGTGATTACCAATCAACAAACCGCAGGCCGGGGACAACGAGGAAATGCTTGGGAATCCCAGCCTGGTATGAACCTTACCTTTTCCATCGTGCTGAAGCCTTCCTTCCTACCCATTAAAAATCAATTTCTCCTGAATATGTTTAGTTCCCTTGCCATTCACGATTACTTATCCGAAAAAAGCGATGTTCCAACCTACATTAAGTGGCCAAACGATATTTTGATCAATAAGTTAAAGATTTGTGGCATTCTGATTGAAAATCAACTTTTAGGAGAACGGCTAACTCATACTGTGGTTGGAATCGGGTTAAACATTAACCAGCAACAATTTACTATCGCGAAAGCAACATCTCTTAGATTAATTACACAAAAGGTATATGATCTTCAAACGGAGTTAGAAAATTTACTGATGAAAGTAGAATCACGGTACCTTCAACTTCGTCAAAATAAGGATAGCAAGCTTAGGGAAGATTATTTGAGTTGCATGTATAGATTAAATGAGCACCATCCCTTCATTTCGAATGGGAAACGATTTGAAGGAAAGGTTCTCGGAGTTGATGATGATGGAAAATTGCGGATCTTGGTTGGTAAAAACGAAAGGACCTTCGAGGTAAAAGAAATTTCTTTTGAGTAACCAATATCCTTCTGTTCTCAAACCTAGTA
>CAZAHL010000514.1:0-3372 GCA_964484845.1 uncultured Chryseolinea sp.
CTTCGCGGGAAGGGCAGCGATGTTTAACAAATTCGTAGGCTCAGCATGACGGTGTCGAAGGAGTGCGTTTTACCTCTTGCCTATACTCCGCAGAAAGTTAGTAATCTTTCACTGGCAGAAAATACTTTTTCACACTATCGCATACATGACAGGTGTAGCTATCGGGCAGGTCTTCAAACGGTACACCTGGGGGTACATTAGATGCTGGATCTCCGTATTTCTTATCATAGATGGTTAAGCAGTTGCTGCATTGATAACTTGTGACGTACCCGTTCAGGTGAATTTCCGGTTTTACTTCGCTGGTATGTTCTTTCTCCGGATTAAGTTGTCTGAAATACAGTTTACTTAACTCAATAAGTAGCGACGGAATCATCTCTTTTTTTACACCGCGTGCATAGGTGTGATGAACTACATTATTGGGATTAAAATTTTTAGCATACAAAATATTGTAATGTTCTCCCGGGGTCGAGCCGATTTCGGTACTTTTTTCGATGACAATGGCTGTGAATAAAAACATATCACGCTTGGTTTTGATTGTAAAGGTCAGCCCATGCGTGCTAATGTCTTGTTGATCCAGCTCTCTTACCAGGAATTTTTTTAACTCGAGCGCCTCTGGGTCGATTACAGGTAGGTGCCAGTTCAGCTCCAACGAGGAATGACGTTCGTTTATTCCAAATTTTCCCATTAACTTCTCCCAACGCAAACGATCAGTTGCCTTTATACCTTTAATGATAAAAGCCTTCCAGGGTATGATATTGATCTTACTCACGTTGGTATCTTGACATAAACGGCAAGCGGCTGTCATGAAATCAATATCGTATTGATTATTCCGCCAATAAAGTCCAAGCCAATACTGATTATTGAGCATAGCATTGAGGCCTTCATAATATGGGAACGTCGTTTCTGGGAATTTTAATTTTTCTTGTATTGGCTTGTAATTGATTCTGACGTAATTGTTTTTCAAAATCATGTGAAGCTCTTCTGTCGTAAATGGCAGTAGCTCCAGAAATATTTTTTCAAGTTCACGTGATATTTTGGGGATATCCTGACCGTAAATGAGGCGAGGCCAACATTCGATGACTTGTCCTTTACGGGGATCCCGAATATACAAATACCAATAATTTTCTTCCTCCGACGCAATAAAATTCAGTTCTCCGGTAAACAAAGGTACCAATCCTTGCTCAGGGTCTACAATATTGATCTTGAGTCTGGGCATGTATTCAAAACCATCGATCACAACGTTATAGGTATCTTCCTTTACCCAATTGGTAGTTTCTACAATGTTTACCACTGCGTAAGAGCTGACGATGTTTTGATAAATCGACTGATCGCTGCCAAGTTCATATTCAATGTGAATGGCACGGAAAGCTTTTTCCAGCGCCGCCTCGTTGGCGCCGCGCGACGGAAACATTATATCCTGGCGAGATCCAAACAACACGTATTTATTGCCAAGGTTTTTTGACAGTTCCATAATCTTCAGCAAATCCGCGGGCGATAAAAAGCCTCCCTTCACAAAAGCTCGGATCAGATCACTTTTCTTTTTTGTTTCCATAAAAAGCTTTCAGCTTACAGCTTACAGCAAACAGTTAGTGTAGTATTTTAATAATCAAACTCTCCTTTAAACTCAAAGCTCTCCATTAGCACGCCAAAGCTGTACACTGTAAGCTGTCAGCTGTGTGCTCTTATATCTTTACTAGACTCTCCTTAATAATTTGCTGGATCTCCGGTTTACAGCTGCCGCATCCTAATCCAGCTCCGGACCGTTGGCAAAGGGTAGTCAGCGTATTGCATCCTTCCTCGATTAGCTTTACCAAATTACCTTCCCCTACCTGGTTACAAGAGCATACTAATTTACCTAATACCGGTTCAACTTTCTTTCCCGAACGCAAAAGTTGCATTCTTCTTTCAGATAATTCTATTTTATTTTCAATAAGCGATTTGAATTCCGCAAATTCACTCTTATCGCCAATAAGAATGGCGCCTACTAGCCGGTCATCCTTAATGATGCACTTTTTATAGTAACGCAGTGATTTATCAATGAACAAGATCTCATCATAACCTTCTCCATTTACAGGTATTTCCGCAATACCCAATGAGCAAAGGTCCAACCCTGACAATTTAAGAATGTTCATCGGGACTGCTCCATCATACAGGCTTTGTAAATCACCTTGAATGAAGTTTGCTAAAACATCCGCTTGCTTTTCGGCTGCCGCTGTAATACCCAGCATTTTGCCGTCATGTTCAGCAATTTCGCCTATCGCAAAAATATTCGGATCGCTTGATTGCATGTAATCGTTTACAACGATACCTCGTGCGGATTCTAACCCTGACTCCATTGCGAATTCAATATTCGGACGCGTGCCTACCGCATACACTACGGCGTCTGCTTGTAAAATTTTTCCACTGCGAAGACGAGCACGTAATTTGCCTTTTTGATGAGCAGGCTCCACCGCCTGTACCTGATCATTCATGTAGACGGTAATATTTTTTTCCTCAATAAAATCGAGTAGCAGTTCACCCGCTAAAATATCAATCTGTCTTTCCATTAACCGGCTACCAAGCTGAAGGATCGAAACATTTACGTCGATATCGCTAAGTGAGGCTGCCAGTTCTAACCCCAAAAGCCCTCCCCCGACGATGAGAACATGCCCTTTCGGCTCAAGAAAGTTCTTTAGTGTATCTGCATCGTGGCGCGTACGCATGGTAAAAATACCAGGTAAATTTACCGGAGCCTCTTTCGGGATGTGAGCACGCGTACCTGTGGCCAAAATAAGTTTGTCGTAGGTATGTTTTTGTCCGTGTTTATCGACAACGTACTTTGCAGCTCGGTTGATCTCTATGATTTCGTTTTCAAGGCTAAGCTTAACGTTCAGGGATTCAAATTCGCCAATCTGAAATTTCTGCAATTTATCCCAAGACAACTTTTCGTTAACATATTCCGGAAGAAGTACCCGGTTATAAAACGGATATTTTTCCTTGGAGAAAACCTGAATTTCATCGGTAGCATTAAGAGACCTGTATGTGCATAAGAAACGATAAGATGCAGCTCCAGCGCCTGCTATAATAATTTTTTCAACTTGCTTTTTATGCTTTCTTACTTCAATCGCCGAAAATTTAAAATCAGGTTCCTTCGAGATAGGGTCAACTAAAACATTGGTAAGATTATTGGCCCGGGCATGATCCTTTGCCAATATTTTTCCCCAATGCATGGGAAGAAAAACGACTCCTCTTTTTATATCTTCTGTGATTTTTGCGCGAACGCGAACTTCGCCCCGGCCATTTTCAACGATCACAACATCACCCTCCTTAATGAACCGTTCACTTGCATCGTGAGGATGAATTTCTACAAAAGGTTTATCGATATGCTGGCGA
>CAZAHL010000515.1:0-3338 GCA_964484845.1 uncultured Chryseolinea sp.
CGCGATAGAAACACGTTGTTTTTGGCCTCCCGAAAGTGTTATTCCTCTTTCGCCTACTCGCGTGTTAAACCCTTCCGGAAAAGCAATAATATTTTCGAAGACATCCGCATCTTTAGCAGCTTGAATCACCTTTGATTCCTCCGGATTCTTTATTCCAAAACCTATATTGTTATAAATTGTATCACTGAAAAGAAAAACATCTTGCGGCACATAGCCGATTTGGCTACGCATAGAATTAAGGTTGTAATAAGGAATGGGAATATCATCAATAAAGATTTCCCCTTCGCTCACATCGTATAATCTTGAAATAAGATTTGATACTGTGCTTTTTCCTGATCCTGTTGTTCCGATAATGGCTAAAGATTCTCCCGGATTTATGGTAAAGGAAATATCGCGCAAAGCCTTAATGCCCGTATCAGGATACGTAAAACTTACATTTTTGAATTCAATCTTACCTTGAATCTCATGCGTCAATTCCTTTTGAGAAATGAGATTCGTCTTCGTTTTTAAGAATTCGTTGATCCGTTTTTGTGAAACCTCGGCACGCTGAACGAGACTGGATGTCCAACCCAACGACGCAACGGGCCATGTAAGTAAGTTGACATAAATGATGAACTCTGCAATATGTCCAAAAGTCAGGTTCCCTTTAATAACTTCGGCACTGCCAGCGTATACAGTTAGGATGGTACTCAAACCAATCAGTCCGCCAATTAAGGGGAAAAATAGCGATTGAATTTTTGTGAGTTTGAGTGACTGTTTACGATAGATATCGATCTCCGTTTTGAATCTTGAAATGGACTCATGCTCACGATTGAAAGACTTAAGGACACGGATTCCACTAAATGCTTCCTGAACAAAAGTTGATAATTTGGATTGGCTTACCTGAATTTGTTCTGCGCGCTTTTCAACTTTATTATTAACAAGGAAAATACTCAGAGATAATAATGGGAGGGGGCTCAATGCATACCAGGTAAGTTCAGCACTAATGCTAAACATGAAAGGAATAAGCATAATGAAAAGGGTAAAAAGTGTTATCCCGTACATGATCGCAGGACCTAAATACATCCGAACCCGGCTCACATCTTCCGAAATGCGGTTCATCAAGTCTCCTGTATTATTTCTTCTGTAAAAACTAAGAGGTAGTTGCTGGTAATGTTCGAAAATTTCGTTTTTCAAGTCGTATTCAACCAGTCGCGACATAACAATTAACGTTTGGCGCATGAAGTATAAAAACACCCCGCGGAGCAATGCCATCAGCAGGATAAGACCGGCATAGATCAGGATTCCGAAAGCAAAAACTTTAAAAAAATCTGACTGAAGATTAGTGCCTGAAAATGTTTGATAGACCCGTATATTGTCGACCACAAGATCCAGCGCCAGACGAACTAAGGGTCCTGGAATAATTTGAAAAATATTTGAAATAATGACGAATAGGGTTCCTAAAATCAGATGCCATTTATGCCTGATTAAATATTTATTCAGATACTTTAATTCTTTCATCAGAAATTGGGAGCTCAGATAAAACGAAAATTTTTTTTAATAGTTCGGATAAAATTGAAGTAATCAACCTCCTTGAGCGATTGCAACTTGTAAATTCTAGATTTATGGGAGCAAATGATAACTTTTCTTTTTTGGTGCAATACTAATAACTTCGAGGCTTTTCTTTAGAATCACAGGAACAATTGACTGCATTAATCGAGGCACATTATATTCCCTCCATCGCCTACTTTTCGGCAATTCAGCCAGCGAATGAGATATTAATTGAAAAGCATGAACATTTTGTCAAGCAGAGTTATCGAAATCGATGCTCCATCCTGACGGCGAATGGGAAGATCCAGCTCATTGTCCCTGTTACTTCAAAACATGGGAAGGTGTATATTACTGATGTTCGTTTGGACTATACCCAGAAATGGTTAAACAACCATTGGCGGACCATCCAGTCCGCTTACGGAAATGCACCCTTCTTTGAGCATTATGCTGAAGATCTGCATGCTCTTTTATTTAAAAAGGTAATATTTCTTTACGAACTTAATTATCTGCTGCTGTCAATGTGTCTTAAATGGCTCAAATGGAATGTGCCAATAAAGGAAACGGAACATTACCGTCAATCCTCGCCCGATTCTGTTTCAGACCTGCGATCAGCCATTAACCCTAAGAAATTAGAACAATGTTATCAATTTTATTACCCGATAATGTATAATCAAGTATTTGGCAATACGTTTGTAGAGAACTTAAGCCTTATCGATTTGGTTTTTTGTGCAGGTCCGGGTGCTTCAAAAGTTGTTCGAGCTTCCGTTGTCCCAAAAATGAACAAATAGAAAGGCGGCTGTGTTTTTTTAGCGATATTAATCTTTGTAGCTTGGATAGCGTTGAACACACAAAAACTTTACATTTACAATAATCATCTTATTATACTATGGAAGCTAAATTTTCCAATCGGGTCAAGGAAGTTATTTCTCTTAGCAGGGAAGAAGCGTTACGCCTTGGACACGATTATATTGGCACTGAACATCTTGTCTTAGGCATGGTTCGGGAAGGCGAAGGCGTTGCTGTTGGTGTGCTTAAGAAATTGGGCGTACCATTGGACGAGCTTCGTAATGAAATTGAAAAAATTTCAAAGGGTACAGCAACACACCAGATAAAAAACCTGGCTAATATTCCCTTAACAAAGGCATCAGAAAAGGTTTTGAAAATAACTTATCTGGAAGCTAAAATTTTTAAAGCCCAGCTCATAGGCACAGAACATTTACTACTTTCTATACTCCGGGATCAGGATAACCTGGGAACACAAATTTTAAATAAGTTTGATGTAAACTACGAGACCGTAAAAGAAATGCTAGAATATCAAAATGAAGGCCCGATGGCATCTCAGGATACCGACGATCCTGATGATGATTCATCCAAAATATTTGGTGGCGCCGGTGGAGGCGCTCCAGGCAAAGAAAAAAAAGGAACAGAGAAATCCCGGACCCCTGTCCTCGACAATTTTGGTCGCGATTTGACCCGCCTGGCGGAAGACAACAGATTGGATCCAATTGTTGGTCGCGAAAAGGAGATTGAGCGAGTAGCCCAAATACTTTCAAGAAGAAAGAAGAATAATCCGATCCTTATCGGCGAACCGGGAGTAGGAAAAACTGCTATCGCGGAAGGTCTTGCGTTGAGAATTATTCAGAAAAAAGTTTCGAGGGTGTTGTTTGGTAAGCGGGTTGTCACACTAGACTTGGCGTCTCTCGTTGCCGGTACAAAATACCGCGGGCAATTTGAGGAACGAATGAAAGCCGTCATGAATGAACTGGAAAAATCTCCGGATGTCATTTTGTTTATCGCCGGTTCGATCG
>CAZAHL010000516.1:0-3332 GCA_964484845.1 uncultured Chryseolinea sp.
TTAGCGTGCTTTGTGTGAAATGTTTTTGACGCCGTTACTTTAAAGACAGACACTACTTAGATTTTGATTACAATAGTCTTAATCTTATAAATCTTATAATCCTTTAATCCTAAGAATCCCAGTTCAGACAATTTAAGATTAAAGGATGAGGGGTAATTATAATTGTTTGGATATTGATTGCTGTAGCTAATCTTATAATCCCTTAATCCTAAGAATCCCAGTTCAGACAATTTACTCACAAGCGCCCACCTTCATTCCATAACCGGACATTGTGATCAAACAATAACCCCATAATTCTTTATTTTACAATGTATTCATCTTGGTCTTTTATTTGTCTATTGTTCTTGTTAATTTCTTTTAAGTCACCTGCATTGTGTAACCATGCTAAAAAACTATCTCAATATCGCCCTTAGAAACCTTTGGCGAACAAAAGGTTTTTCATTTATCAATATAACGGGTTTAGCTGTAGGTATGGCCAGCGCCATCCTCATCTTTTTATGGATTCACAATGAATTAAGCTACGACCAATTTCATAAAAACAAAGATTACTTATACCAGGCCTGGAATCGCGGTGTCTTCGACAGCAAACTTCAGTGCTGGAATTCGACGCCAAAGATTCTTGGTCCTACCTTAAAAGAGGAATATCCGGAAGTGGCTGAAGTTGCCAGGGGACTTTCACGATGGTTTGTAACCATTGCAGGAGAAAATAAAATGTCGACAAAGGGATTGGTCACAGATCCCGCTTTTCTCTCCATGTTCACTTTTCCCTTTGTAAAAGGCGACGCTAAAACCGCGTTGAACGATGTTCATTCCATCGTTGTAACGGAGAAGATGGCCGCAAAAATGTTTGGTCGCGAAGACGCAATGAATAAGGAAATCAGGATCAAAGACGATTTGTTCAAGGTAACGGGCATTTTAAAAGATCTGCCAGTGAATACTGAATTTGATTTTGAATATATCCTGTCATGGGCATACGTGAAAAAACTAGGCTACGACGATACGGACTGGGGTAATAATACGATACGCACTTACGTGCAATTAAAACCAAATGCAGGTTTGCCAGAGGTTAATGAAAAAATAAAAAACATCACCAGGAAACACTCCAACGGAGAGGAAGAATACGAAGTATTTCTTTATCCTGTAAGTCAATTGCATTTATATTCGAAATTTGAAAATGGAAAAGTTGCGGGAGGTCGCATTGAAACCGTTCGGTTATTTGGCATCATTGCGGCATTTATACTGCTGATTGCCTGTATCAACTTTATGAATCTGAGCACGGCACGAAGCGAAAAGCGCGCAAAAGAAGTGGGGATACGCAAAATAGCCGGGGCTGATAAATGGTTATTGGTAACTCAATTTCTGGGTGAATCAATATTGCTGGCCTTTATAGCAGGAACGATTGCTTTGATGTTGGTTCAGCTGTTCTTACCACAGTTTAATATACTCGTCGGGAAGATGCTGGAAGTACCCTTCGGCAATCATTATTTCTGGTTATTCGCGCTGCTGTTTATTTTCATTACGGGTATCGTAGCAGGTAGTTATCCTGCCTTCTTTTTATCTTCATTCAAGCCAGTTGCCGTATTAAAAGGAACCTTCAGAAAAGCGTTTACGCTGATTAACCCACGCAAAGTATTGGTAGTACTGCAGTTTAGCTTCGCCATCGTATTAATCATTTCAACCTTTATTGTAGTACAACAGATCCGGTATGCGCAGGCCAGGGAAAGAGGATATGAGGGAGATCAGCTTGTTTATTTTTGGATAGCGGGTGAACTGGAGAAAGAATTTCCCGCGCTAAAAAGCGAATTGTTTTCATCCGGCGTCGCATCGTTCGTGACGAGAACAAATGGCCCCCTCACATCGTCTTCCAGTAATACCTGGGACCTTGAGTGGCAAGGCAAAGATCCCCACGACAAAACTGACTTCATTCTTTTTATTGCGGATGAGAGTTTAATAAAAACAGCAGGCTTAACATTAATTCAGGGTCGCGATATGGATTTGACCCAATATCCGTCAGACTCAACAGCCATGCTGTTGAATGAGTCTGCGGTGAAAGCGATGGGCTTTGCAGACCCGATCGGACATACGGTAAAAAATCATGGTTATGAATATCAGGTGGTGGGAGTTATAAAAGATTTTATTCTGGATTCTCCTTATGAGCATATTAAACCTATGGTCATTCAAGGGGCAAAAGAAAACTGGTTTAATGTGATCAATATCAGACTGAACAGTACGGCTACCGTCGAACAACACCTGGCATCGATGCAGAAATTATATGAAAAGTATAACCCAGCATATCCTTTCGAAAGTCATTTTGTCGATGAGGACTATTCACGAAAATTTGACGATACGCAGCGCATAGCCACCATCACTACCTTGTTTACTTCTCTTACCATTTTTATTTCCTGCCTTGGCTTATTCGGACTAGCCAGCTATATGGCGGAAGTAAGAATAAAGGAAATCGGGATCCGGAAAGTTTTGGGCGCTTCGGTTATGAAGATCACTACTTTGTTGTCGAGAGATTTTCTCATTCTTGTTATTATATCCATCGTCATTGCCTCACCCATAGCATGGTATGCCATGCACACGTGGCTCCAGGGATATTCATACCGCGTCCCTATAGAATGGTGGGTGTTCGCCATGTCGGGCTTATTGTGCGTAGTCATATCGTTGCTTACAATAAGTTTTCAAGCTATTAAGGCGGCGCTGGCAAATCCTGTAAAGAGTTTAAGAACGGAGTGAAAATGTCTGAACTGGGATTTTTAGGATTAGAGGATTAAAGGATGAAGTGATTATTATAAAAACTACTTAGATTTGATCGCGCGTAGTTTTACTCTTACAATCTTACAATCTTTCAATCTTAAAAATCCCAGTCCAGACAATTAACCTATGAACCGTTTCTTTTCATCTTCCCCCATCTGGTTACACGAAGGCATTGCTACAATCAGGATCATTGTTGGGGCACTTCTGATTTATCATGGAATTGAAATTTTTAATCCTGAGCTAATGAAGGGGTATGCGGAAGGAGGAATGCTTAAAGGTCCATCCGCGCTGTTTATGGCGTATGTGGGCAAGACGTCAGAACTGATTATGGGCGTTTTGTTCTTTCTTGGATTGCTGACAAGGCTGGGCGCCCTAATGATGATAGGCACGTTTTGCTATATCACTTTTTTTATCGGACAAGGCCGCTTCTGGTATGAAGAACAACATCCTTTTATGTTCGTATTATTTGGTGTTTTATTTTTGTTCACAGGACCTGGAGCCTGGAGCTTGGATGGAATTATTTTTAAAAGGAAAAATGTCTGAACTGGGATTCTTAAGATTAAAGGATTAAA
>CAZAHL010000517.1:0-3230 GCA_964484845.1 uncultured Chryseolinea sp.
GTTATGGTGGATATTAACCATGACGGTTGGCTCGACATTTATATAAGCCAGGTTTCCAACTATAAATCTTTTACCGGTAAAAATCTCTTGTTTATAAACAAGGGTGATTTGACTTTCACGGAAGAAGCTAAGAATTATAATCTTGACTTCGAAAGCTACTCACAGCAAGCTGCGTTTTTTGACTACGATCTTGACGGGGATTTGGATATGTATCAGCTCAACCATGGCGTTCATAACCCCGATGTTTATGGAAAGGCCGACTTGCGATTGGAAAGAGATAGCCTGGCTGGTGATCGACTGTTAAGAAATGATAACGGTAAATTCCAAGACGTTAGCACAGAGGCGGGTATTTATGGAAGCGCTATTGGGTATGGCCTTGCCGTAAGTATTGCAGATCTTGATAACAATGGTTGTCCGGATATTTTTGTTTCTAATGACTTTCATGAAAATGACTATGTCTATTACAACAATTGTAACGGAACTTTTAGGGAAGACATAAAAGGCACTCTGGGACATACAAGCACGTTCTCTATGGGTAATGATATCGCTGACATTAACAATGACGGACTGCTCGATATCATCACCTTAGACATGAAGCCTGAAGATGAGGTTATACGCAAGAAATCGGCGGGCGCTGATCCCTTTGAGATTTATAATTATAAACTTAGTTACGGGTACTTTTATCAATACCCTCGAAATATGCTCCAGCTTAACCGTGGAAATCTATTTGGTGAAAATGTACAGTTCAGTGAAATAGGACAACTGGCAGGTGTAGATGCGACCGATTGGAGCTGGTCTGCTTTGTTAACTGACCTGGACAATGATGGTTGGAAGGATATTTTTATTACCAATGGTATACTAAGACGACCCATAGACCTGGATTATATTCATTTTACTTACAATGAAGAAGTGTCTAAGAACATGTCATCATTGGAAATGGCCTATAAAATGCCTGATGGTGCTGTACATAATTACGCCTATCGCAATTCAAAGAAATTGTTATTCGAAAATGTTTCCGCGGCCTGGGGATTGGATCAATCGGGATATTCCATGGGTGCAGCGTATGCAGATCTGGATGATGACGGTGATCTGGATTTGGTCATCAACAATTTGAATGCGCCCGCTTCCTTGTATAAGAATAATGCTGAAGCGGTCCTTAAAAATAATTTTATCAAAGTAAAGTTTAAAGGTAAAGGTAAAAACACCTTTGGTATCGGTGCGGTTGTTGAAGTTGAGACGGATGAGTTAAAGTTAACCCAGGCGGTAAGTCCTTCCCGAGGTTGGTTATCTGCCGTGGATTATCCCCTTACTTTTGGAATTGGTGAAGCAAAGAGCATCCGGAAGTTAACTGTTCAATGGCCCGATGGACGCATCCAAATTGTGAACGACCCTGAAATAAACACAACGGTTACGGTAGATCAGTTGGAGGCGAAACGAAACGAACCAAAAAAGGACCAAGCTAGTTCAAACTTGTTCGACAATGTAACTCAAAAGTCGGGTGTAACTTTTATTCATCAAGAGAATATCTATAATGACTTTAGTATAGAACCACTCATGCCTCATCAGCTATCAAGCGAGGGCCCTCCGTTGGCTGCCGGTGATATTAATGGCGATAGTTACGATGACTTTTTCATCGGCGGCGCCATAGGACAGGCGGGTGAATTATATGTTCAAAGGGTAAACGATACTGTTTTTTTCGAGAAGAATAAAGGACCGGCTTTTGAGTACGACAAAGATCAGGAAGATACCGATGCCGTATTTTTTGATGCTGATCAGGATGGAGACCTCGATTTATACGTAGTAAGTGGGGGAGGCCAGTTGCAGATGAATGTTAAGAGTGAAGACAGGCTTTATCTTAACAACGGCAATGGGGATTTTACAAGGGCTGTAGAAGCATTGCCCAAATGGGAAGCAAGTGGTTCTTGCGTTGTCGCCGCTGATTTCAATTCGGATGGGTTTACCGATCTTTTTGTTGGGACAAGGTCTGTTTCAGGCAAGTATGGAATGTCTCCGGATAGTTACCTTTTATGGAATAACGGGAAAGCGAAATTTAGTATGGATACCACGGCGTTTAGTACCGCACTGAGGTCTTTGGGGATGGTGACAGATTCTCAGTGGCTGTCAGAATCTAAAGAGCTCGTTGTTGTTGGTGAGTGGATGCCCATAACGTTTCTGAGCTTTGACAAAAATAAAATTCAAAAAAGAGAATTGGCAAATACTTCCGGATGGTGGAATACCATTTACAACGCTGACATTGACAACGACGGGGATACCGATTTGCTCGCGGGAAACAGAGGGATTAATTCTAACATCAGAGCATCCATACAACAGCCCGTTCGACTCTATGTAAAAGATTTCGATCGTAATTTCACGAACGAATCCATCCTGACTTACTATCGTCAAAACAAGGAACATTTGTTTGCTGGATTTGATGAAATCAAAAAACAAATGCCTTCCATACGCGTCAAATACAATAACTATTCAACATTTGCCAATAACTCTTTTTCAGAAGTATTTGATCCAAAAGAGACGGAGTCAGCTTTGCGGAAACAGGCGGATTTGTTTAAGTCTGTGTATTTGATCAATGAAGGTAAATCTGAGTACACCATACACGAGTTTCCGATCGATGTTCAGTTTAGTCCTGTGTACGGATTTTTAGCGAAGGATTTTAATGAAGACGGTTTCCTGGATATTTTAACCGTCGGAAATTTTAATGGGAGCACGCCGAGCATAGGAAGATTTGACGCCTCCTTTGGAAATTGCCTTATGGGGAAAGCGCAAGGTGAATTCGAGATTTTGGAACCGCGATTTAGCAAGTTTTCAATTTTTGGTGAATCCCGCGATATCCAGTTTATCAGATCTAAACCGTCCGATAAGATCATTGTAAGCAGGAACAATGCAGCTCCGAGACTATTTAACATTAAGTCATTGAATACTCGTCCCATCAATTGAATTAAAATATTTTAATAAAAAGATTTTTGCAACAAACCAATGGGAGGCTGCTGTCACGAAAACGAACACTTTAGTATGGAAATGAACACAAAAACTGCTTAGAACAGGCGTCCGTTGCATTCGGGCCCATAAAGTTAGATGGCACGATTATCGGAAAGTGTAATTTTTCAAACTTTCCCTATGCTCAAGAATCACATTAAAATCGCCATCAGGAATATTTGCCGATCTCTTTCGTATACCGTTATCAATGTTTCAGGCCTATCGCTGGGAATCACCTG
>CAZAHL010000518.1:0-3217 GCA_964484845.1 uncultured Chryseolinea sp.
ATGAATACTGGTGACGGGTTGCAGGTCAAATTTCATTCCCGCATCGTATTTTTTTAGTTCTTCCCCGGCCTGCTTTTCAACGAAGGCAGGAAGCTTAGCCTCAAAAATATCAGGGTCAGCCTTTTCGTCAAGTAAAATGTAAGTTAAAAAACCATCCCATTGCCATGACAGTACAGGGTCATTCCACAATTTTGGCAACGTTGAGAAGGACATTAACGCATCAACTTTCATATGTGTATTCACAGGAAGATCTTCAAAAACTCCCGTTACCTGATAGTCTTCTTTCCCATTGTTCTTTAGCATTTTCCCGATAGGGTCTTCGTTGCCGAAATACTTTTTTGCCAACGACTGGGACAAGACAATTTTAAATGGATCTTTCAACAATGAAGAATCAACACCTGCTACTAGTTTGACGGAAAATACTTGAAAGAAATCTTCCGAAGCATAGTACACAGCTTCTTCTTTAAAATATACATCGGCGGTCGACAGCATAGCGTTTGTACCGGTCAACCGAACGTAGCGTTCAACTTCCGGAAAATGCGTTTTCAAATCCGGACCAATACCAGCGCACCCGGCTGCCCACCTGGTAGATAACTCTCCTTTATCATATCGATCCTGTTGCACTCTAAAAATCCGGTCCTTCTTTACATGAAAGTCATCATAGCTAAATTCGTGCAATACATATTGGGTAATGAGCATACAAGCCATCATACCAATAGCAAGGCCAAAAACATTTATAAACGTAAAAGCTTTACTGCGCGAAATATATCGCAAGATGGAAGTGAAGTAATTCTTGATCATGAAGAGTAAGTTAGCAAAATGGTATACTTCAGAAAGAGTTAATGGTTACAGAAAGGTTAAGTTAAAGTACAATGTTAATAGTAATGGCTTACGGTTAATTCCTAATATAACGCTGCACTATTTCGAATCATCGACTCATGTCTTGTTAAGTGAATTCTGGCGTGCTTTGAGCTTCGAGCCATGATCTTTGAGACAATCGCTCGAAACTCGCTGCTCAAGGCTCGTAACTGTTCAAGGGATCAAATATTAACGTTACTTTTGTCTTCCAATTTCCGGCTAACCGTCCTGATTATTTCGTCTAACTCATTGGCGGCAATCTGAAGGCGGCTTATGATTTCTTCGCGCTCGTGATTCAACTCCTTAACCTTTACAAGATCAACCAGGCCTAAAATTCTGGCTAGCGGACCACGCACTTCGTGGGCTGTAAAAAAAGCATATTCAACCAGCATCTGATTTTGCGATCGTATTTCTTCTGTCCGCTCCTGAACCCTTACCTCTAAATTTTCATTCAATTTGTTGATCTCTAAATTCAGAGCCTGCAGTGCTTCCCTCGCAGTCTTGTTATTTTTGTTCAGCCAATAAAGTTTATAACCGAAAATTGTAACCAGAACAAGAATTAACGTGACTCCGATTATTGCAAGATATTGCCTTTGTATTTGTTCCTCTTTGAACGAAAGTATTTGTTCTTTTTTTTCAAATTCATACAACATTTGCATCGTGGCAATTTGCTGTGACTTATGACTGTCAAAGATTTCGCGTTCCAGGATGCTGGCAGCCTTTGTATAATAAAGCGAGGAATCTAAATGGTCGATCGCCGAAAAGTACCGGGCCAAATATTCATCCGTTTCCATTTCGTTGTTCCTACTATTTTTTTCACGGGCCAGCGATAGCGCTTTATGCAGATAATAATAAGATGAATCATACCCCTTAGCTTCCAGATAGATCTTGCCTAATTGTTTGTAGGCAGCAATAGTTTGAATATGGTCATTAGCCTTGGCAGCCGTCCGGATTGTTTCGTAATAATAGCCAGACGCATATGGGTAATTATTAAGTTGATGATACATTTTGCCCAATTGCAACATCGCCTGACTGATTCCCCAATTGTTCCCAAGCGATTTGTACCGGTTCAAAGCATCCATGCCAAATTTTAGTGCTTGATCAACTTTTTTTTGCTGCATAAATATTTCAGCTAGCGCTAAAATTGATGTAGCTACTCCCACACTGTCGCCTATCTCGCGCTTAAGATCCAACGACTTAGTCGAGAGTGCGTACGCTTTATCCAATTCCTTACGGGCCGTAAATACAACAGCCATATTATTAAGTACATCTGATTGTCCAGCCCTATTTTCAGCAGACTCATATAACTTGAGAGATTGAAATGAATATTCAATCGCCTTGTCGTGCTCCCCTTTTACATAATAGGTCATACCGAGAACTTTGTAACTTTCGGCAAGTCCTGTTTGATAGTTTACCTCGCGGGCAAGTCCGATAGCCTGAGTTGCAAACTTTTCGGCCTCTTCCACGGAGATAAGGGTGTAAGCGAGCGCCAGCGTATTGAGCAAATCGATTCGTTTCTGGCCGGTCTCTACCTTGGGCAGAGCTAACAGCAGAGAATCAATTGCGTGTAAAGCCCGCGCTTGGACAGGGACGAAAAACATCGCTAGAGAGATACCGAATAGAACGAATCCTTTCATTTTAAGCAAGAACTTTACCTCCACTAGAGGTTAAAGGTAACCTAAAATAATTCTCGTGCTATACGGTAGATTGGGTCAGACTTACCCATGGAATAAAAATGGAGGGTTGGAACGTGGTGTTTCATGAGTTCCTTAGACTGTTTTATGCACCATTCGATACCTACTTCTTTCACGGCAGCATTGTCTTTACACTTTTCCACCGCCTCTGACAGCTCTTCCGGAATATCGATGTGAAATGTCTTCGGTAAGATGGTAAGCTGACCTTTGCCGGTTATTGGCTTGATGCCTGGAATGACTGGAACATTGATTCCTGCCTTTTTACATTCTTCCACAAAATCAAAATACTTCTGATTATCAAAGAACATTTGAGTAACGATATATTCGGCACCTAAATCTACTTTCAGTTTAAGAAACTTGAGGTCCGCTTTCAAGTTAGGAGCAGAAAAATGCTTTTCAGGATAGCCGGCAACGCCAACACAAAAGTTAGTCGGAGATGTGTTTTGCAATTCATCGTCCAGGTAAAAACCGTTGTTCATTTTACCAACCCGTTCCAACAATTCCGAAGCATAACGATATCCATCGGGTTCAGGAATAAAACGGGACTCCGTTTTAATAGCATCTCCCTGTAGGACAAGAATATTATCTATGCCAAGGAAATGAAGATCGATCAGTGCGTTTTCAGTTTCTTCTTTTGTGAATCCCCCGCATATAATATGAGGTAC
>CAZAHL010000519.1:0-3199 GCA_964484845.1 uncultured Chryseolinea sp.
ATGGGTCGTTTCAGTGAAGGATAACGGTGTGGGCATGCCTATCGATGTTCTACGGATTCTTTTTGACAAAACTGCCCCATATACCACGCGTGGAACAGCCAATGAAAAGGGAACCGGCTTAGGGCTTATTCTCTGTAAAGAGTTCGTGGAAAAGAACGGAGGTAAAATATGGGTAGAAAGTGCTGAAGATTATGGCAGTTCGTTTTACTTTACAGTACCTAAACCGGAAGTATTCCGGTAGCCAAAAAAAGCTCCTCATTTTGCCCGTACCCGCGAATAATCCGGGCAAATAGTTTTTAACTTCTATTTCCCTCCTATTTTTGCATTATAACAATGCAAAAGAATTCCACCCATAAAAAAAATGTTTTGGCCTCCTTTTACTCCTTGTGGAAAGGACTGATGATTACGATCGGCCATTTAGTTAAGGCGCGGAGAACACAGCCTATACGGGCTATCAGCGACCCAAACTATTTCGATGACCGGACTGGCATTGCTACTATTCAATATCCTTACGAAATGCAACCTGTTCCTGATAATGGTCGCTATCGTCTTCACAATGAAATTGATGATTGCATTGTTTGCGACAAATGTGCTAAGGTTTGCCCAGTGGACTGCATTGAAATAGAGCCCATCAAGGCCACAGAAGAGTTTGGTAAAACTTCCGATGGAACACCTAAACGTATCTATGCCGCCACATTTGATATCGATATGGGCAAGTGCTGTTTTTGTGGTTTATGCACTACAGTTTGTCCTACGGAATGTCTTACTATGACAAAAGTTTATGATTTCAGTGTAACCGATATTCGCGAGCACAACTTTGCTTTCGCAGAAATGAGTGAAGCTGAAATTGCTGACAAACGAACAAAACTTGAAGAGCATCAGAAAGCTAAAGCTATCAATCAACCTGTCCGCCCACAGACCGAACCTAAAAAGGAAAACCCTGCTGGCATGCCATCACAACCCAAACCTGTATTCAAACCAAAAATAAAACCACCAGGATCCTCTTCAATACCTCCATCGACATGACCCTCGTTTCTTTCCTGTTTTATTTTTTTGAAACCATTGCTGCCCTGTCGGCCATCGGGGTTGCGCTGGTCCGAAATGTTTTTTATGGAGCACTCCTGCTAATGGTGTGTTTGCTTGCGCTGGCCGGAATTTATGTGCTCGCTTTTGCCGAATTTATTGCCGTTACTCAAATCTTGATTTATGCAGGTGGGATTCTAGTAATCATAATTTTTGGAATAATGCTGACCACTAAAATTTCGAATAAACCATTAACGGTGGAGCATGCCTATTCATTTCCCGGCGCGTTATTGGCTTTCAGCGCATTTTCTTTTCTGGTATATGTTCTCTCGACAGAGTCCTTTGCGCATTCTACAATATCAAAAGCGACAAATCCCGACCCTATCAATGCCATCGGCATCGCATTAATGAGTGAATATATGTTACCTTTTGAAATTGCCGGCCTACTGTTACTTATCGCACTGATCGGCGCATCTGTAGTGGCTTCAACCATTAACGCAAACAAAAATTAATGTTTCCTCTAGAACATTTTCTATTTCTGGCCGCCTTACTTTTTTCATTGGGATTGCTCATCATCATCACCAAGCGCAATACGATCATGGTGCTGTTAGGGATCGAACTCATGTTAAATGCTTCAAACTTAAACTTAGTTGCTTTTAACCAATTGAACCCGGGCTCCGTGGATGGACAGATGTTTGCCCTTTTTGTCATTATTGTCGCGGTATGTGAAGCAGCTGTAGGGCTTGCTATTGTTCTCCAGGTATATCAATACTATCAGACTTCGGTGCCCGATTCTATTAATGAGCTAAGAGAATAAAGTTGCAACCTGAATCACCATATACTTTTTCATTTGAGGCTTGCCTGGTGCTTGCCTGCGCGCTACCCTTTCTATCCTTTATTATCTCTTTTATAATCGCTGATAAGTATTCATGGGTTGTATCTTTTACTGCACCATTTCTGCTTTTGCTGAGTGCGCTATCCGCGGCGTTTGTGTTCTTGTCCATAAGCGACCATCACGCTTATACGAGTGAATTAAATTGGTTCGTTATTTCAAACTACACATTTACGGTGGGAGTACTTATTGATAACCTTTCAGCAACGATGCTATTGGTAGTATCTTTCATCTCCTTTCTCGTCCATGTTTACTCGATAGGTTATATGGCGGGCGATCCCGGAATCCGACGGTATTTTTCGATGCTGGGCCTTTTTACTTTTTCCATGCTGGGAATTGTGATGGCTGACAATCTATTGCTGTTGTTCATATTTTGGGAGCTGGTTGGATTCTCATCGTATATGTTGATTGGGCATTGGAAGGAGCGCCCGGAAGCTGCGAGAGCAGCTAAGAAAGCTTTTATTCTCAATCGCGTGGGAGATGCCGGATTTTTGGTGGGCTTAATGATTTTATGGACGCATCATGGCTCCTTTAGTATCCTTGAACTTAATTTAACACAACCCCATGGAACCTGGCAGACGGCCGCCTCTCTTTTTATCTTCTGCGGAGTGATTGGAAAATCGGCTCAATTCCCGTTGCTGATCTGGCTACCCGATGCCATGGAAGGTCCTACACCCGTTTCAGCATTAATTCATGCAGCAACGATGGTAGCCGCCGGAGTTTTTTTAATGGTTCGGGTATTTATCCTGTTTACACCCACCGCCCTGGACGTCATTTCCATCGTGGGAATTGCAACGGCATTGATAGGCGCACTTTCGGCGCTTAGTCAAAATGATATTAAGAAGATCCTCGCTTACTCTACCATCTCTCAACTCGGTCTAATGGTTGCCGCAATAGGAGCTGGAGCGCCGGATGCCGCGTTTGTTCATTTATTCACGCATGCTTTCTTTAAAGCATGTTTGTTTTTAGCGGCAGGCTCGATCATTCATTCCCTCCACCATGCGCAACTTCAGGTTCACGGTCACTTCGATGTCCAGGACATTCGTAATTTAGGTGGATTGCGGAAAAAATTACCCTTCATCTTTATTGTTTTTACGATCGCCGGTAGCTCGTTATCAGGTCTCCCATTCTTCTCCGGATTTTTATCCAAAGAGGCAATATTAACCGGCCTTATTTCCTGGAAAGGCAATGAATTCTCCTGGAAATGGTTAATTGTATTGGGTGCTTTTATCGTATCTTTTCTCACCGTGCTATACACATTTAAAATGGTATGGGGTATATTTT
>CAZAHL010000520.1:0-3194 GCA_964484845.1 uncultured Chryseolinea sp.
GGATAAAACGGAGCTTGTCGTTCTGAGCGTCTGCGAGACAGGTCTTGGCGATTTGGAAGCAGGTGAAGGAGTGTATGGGTTGCAACGCGCCTTCCTGGTAGCCGGGGCCAAAGTATTAATTATGAGTATGTTTAAAGTGGATGATGAAGCAACTCAAAAACTAATGCTAAAATTTTATCAGAAATGGCTGAATTCGGCTAACCTTAGGCAAAGCTTTATCGAAGCAAAGAAAGAACTGAGAGTGGATTATCCGGATCCTATTTATTGGGGTGCTTTCATGATGATCGGATTGGATTGACAATCTTCACGACTTATGATTCCATTGGCCAGGGAGCAAACTCGTAACCGTCCTTTAAAAAATTCGGATACAATTGAAGGTGCTTTTGTTTTACCTCTTCATAGATCAATTGTTTCAACGAAACAATATTCTCATTTGCGGTAGCCGAGACAAAAATCACATGTGTAAAACCCATTTCCCTATAATATCCCTTCATTTCTTCCAGGTTAGCATTTGTCTGGTGTAATCTATACAAGTCAACTTTATTAAGCACAAGGACGGTTGGAATATTCGCTGCTCCAATTTCCTCCAGGGTTTTTGACACAACTTCAATTTGGTTGTCATGAAATGGATGAGCAAGGTCAACAACATGAAGCAAGAGGTCAGCTTCTCTTACTTCATCCAGGGTAGACTTAAAAGATTCTATTAAATGGTGAGGCAGCTTCCGAATAAAACCTACCGTGTCGGAAAGCAAAAATGGTATATTGCCAAAAGTGACTTTCCGCACCGTGGCATCAACGGTTGCAAAAAGCTTGTTTTCAGCAAGCACCCCAGAGCCCGACAGCAAGTTCATCAACGTTGATTTACCGACGTTTGTGTATCCTACTAATGCAACACGTACAACGTTTCCCCTAGACTTACGCTGAGTGGATCGTTGCTTTTCTATTTTTTTGAGTTTTTCTTTGAGAATATCAATTTGGTTTCTAATGTTTCTTCGGTCCGTTTCGATTTCTCGTTCTCCTGCTCCTCCGCGGGTGCCGGTTCCTCCACGCTGACGCTCAAGATGAGTCCACAAACGCGTCAACCTAGGTAACAAATATTGATTTCGTGCCAATTCCACTTGTGTTCGGGCTTGTGCCGTTTGAGCACGCCATAAAAATATATCGAGGATCAACAGGCTTCTGTCGTAGACCCGCACTTTTACATTTTCGGAATCCTTGGGATTAAACTCCTTTTCCAGGTTTCGTAATTGAGAAGGTGTTAAATCATCGTCGAAAATTACATTCGTAATATTATTAGCAATAACAAATTCACGTACCTCAGCAAGCTTGCCTTTTCCCACGAAAAACCGTGGATCAGGATGTGTAAGATTTTGGGTAAATTGTCGAATTGTCTGTATGCCCGCTGTCTCCGCTAGGAAAGATAGCTCATCTAAATGCTCTTGCGTTTCTAACGCGTTCCGTGGATTGCTTAACGCGATTAAAATAGCTTTATATTGTGCTTCCATTTGACCGTTGCCCCCCTGTTTTAAGACGGAATTTTTTCAAACATACTGGTATTTTTTTGATTGTGTTTGCATAGTTACTTTTTAAGCATTTTTTGTATCTAAACCAGAGAAAATAGATGATTATCTGATGTTTCGACTCATCGTCGGATAAGACGCAGATAGTCCTCAACAGAGCCCATGAGAATTGCTATTGTCCTTAACACATCCTGGAACATTTATAATTTCCGGATGAATTTTATCCAGAGTTTGCTGGAGCAGGGATATGAAGTACATACCATCGCGCCAGCAGACTCATACACTTCACTACTCGTAAAAGCCGGCTGTATACATCATAAAGTGAAGATGGACAGCCGCGGCGCAAATCCGTTAAAAGATTGTGCCCTTATTTTGGAATTGTTTACTATTTACCGAAAAGTAAGTCCAGACGTCATACTGCATTATACCATTAAACCTAATGTATATGGCACCATAGCCGCTGCGTTATTGGGAATTCCAGTAATTAACAACGTCTGCGGCCTTGGAACCGTGTTTTTGAAAGATAACTTAGTTTCCGCTATCGCTATATTATTATACAAAATAAGTTTCCGGTATGCCACGAAGGTTTTTTTCCAAAACCCCGAAGACCAAAAGCTATTTGTTGACAAAAAATTAGTCTCTGCCAACGCCGTAGATATACTACCAGGGTCAGGCATTGATCTTAAAAGGTTTCAACCTGTTTCATTTAAACGAAATGAGCGGTTTACATTTTTATTAATTTCGAGGCTTATTACCGATAAAGGCGTGCTCGAATTTATTGAAGCCGTTAGAAAGCTACGGTCCCAAGGCGTAGAAGCACACTTCCAGGTGTTAGGAGCGCTCGATCCGCTGCATAAGCGAGGCATTAAAGTTGAAGTTATTGAAGAATGGATTAATTCTGGTACTATAGAGTACCTGGGTACAACAAACGACGTACGAGAATTTATTAAAAATGCCGACTGCGTAGTACTTCCTTCTTATCGCGAAGGAACACCCAGGACGTTGCTTGAAGCGGCTAGTTCTTCTAAACCGATCATCGCCACTGATGTTCCAGGCTGCAATAACGTAGTTACGCACAATTTCAATGGCTTACTATGTAAGCTTAAAGATGCAAATGACCTCGCAGAAAAAATGAATCACATGGTCAACTTCACCAATGAGAATTTAAAGTTATTCGGAGAGAATGGCAGGGCGAAGATGGAAGCCGAATATGATGAATCTCTTGTAATAAATAAGTATCTTGCGGCTTTAGCTCAACTAAAGCAAGCCTCCTGAGGCTAACCTAAAATATGAAGGTATCGAACACACCTTTCGAAGGCTTATTAGAAATTTTTCCGACTGTCTTTGAAGATGATCGGGGATGGTTTTACGAATTCTACAAAGAAGAAACATTTAGAAAGCACAATATTCATTATTCCTTCGTTCAGGAAAATCAATCCTTTTCAAAAAAAGGAATCGTGCGTGGACTTCATTTCCAACTTCCTCCATATGCACAGGCAAAGTTAGTTACTGTCTTAACGGGAAAAGTTCTTGATGTTGTTGTTGATCTTCGTAGTACATCCAAAACTTTTAAGAAAGTATATTACTGCCTTTTGGAGAGCAGTAGACGTAATATGCTTTTGGTGCCCGAAGGTTTTGCACATGGTTTTGCTGCATTGGAGGATTCCCTATTTT
>CAZAHL010000521.1:0-3166 GCA_964484845.1 uncultured Chryseolinea sp.
GCAACATAATTTTATCTTTGGCCTGGTAGGGGCATGTGTGGATAAAATTCAGTTGCGTTCCTGATATGAAATATCAGAACTTCGTACTAATTAACATCGAGCCAAACTCTAAACTCTAAACTCTAAACTCTAAACTCTAAACTCAAAACTTTAAACTGTATACCTTACTAATCCCTATAATTCAAAGCAGGTTTTCGGTTACCCAACAATGCTTCATATGTAAAATTATCTCCCCGTTTCTTTCGAAGTTCTTTCCAAGATTCGGCAACTACCTCGGGGGATTCAAACAAATCAATAGCTGTAAAAGCAAGGGCCTTTGCTGCAATGATCATTCCTTTAAATCCGATGGTTGTACCTCCAGCGGCGACAGCTTGCCAGCTATGCGCTGGAGTTCCAGGCACCCAGGTTGCCGTGCCTAACCCTACCGTTGGAACAACCCAACTTACATCGGCAACATCCGTAGAGGCTGGAATATGGCGAAATTGAAAAGGCATTATTTCACTGGTGCTTTCTAATTTTGGAACGACGCCGGTCAACGACTGTTGGATTTTCGTTGCAAACTCTTTCTCCGATGCTGAGTATGTATATCCTCCAACCTCGTGCAGGTTAGTATCCATAACTTTTGCCAGTGCTTCATTTGGCAACATATTATAAACTCCGCCGGTCACCTCTACCTCAACTTTTGTTTCTGTTCCTAATGCCGCGCCCTCTGCAGCTTTCATAATTCGTTTCCAAACAGCTTTCACCTCATCGCGTTGCGGATGACGTACGTAGTAGTAAACCTCTGCAAATGCAGGCACAACATTTGGGGCCTCTCCACCTCGAGTAATGACATAATGAATCCGGGTCTCGGGAGTAACATGTTCTCGCATCATGTTTACCATTGCATTCATTGCTTCAACAGCATCCAGGGAAGAGCGGCCACGCTCTGGGGAAGCCGATGCATGTGAGGCGACACCATAAAATCGGAATTTCCCATTCATATTTGCATGGGTTCCTTGTGTTTCAGCACTGTTAAGTGATCCGGGGTGCCAATGCAATACAACATCGACATCGTCAAAAAGTCCTTCTCGAACCATATAGACTTTTCCCGAGCCACCTTCTTCAGCTGGTGTTCCATAAAACCTTAGTGTTCCTGATTTCTTGGTAGCCGTGAGCCAATTTTTTACTTCTATTGCAGCCGCAGCCGAGGCTGTTCCAAACAGGTGATGGCCGCAGGCATGTCCAGCTGATTTCCCATCGATCGGTTTAATTTCAGGAAGTGCATCTTGCGAAATACCAGGTAATGCGTCATATTCACCAAGAATACCTATAACAGGTTTTCCTGAGCCGAAAGTTGCTACAAATGCTGTGGGCATACCTGCTACACCTTTTTCGATTTTGAATCCCGACTGTAATAATGTTTCCTGAAGCAACGCCGAGCTTTTTACTTCCTTGTAGCCCACTTCAGCAAAATCCCAGATCTTTTTTGCTACGATTGAATAGGTTGGGGACTTGGCATCAATCGCCTTTGCGACATCTTGTTTCGTTTTTTGAGCAAATGTGACATTGGAGATCGAGCATAGTAAGACAATGGAAATTATTTTCCTCATACGTTTAAGTTTTCGGAAAGTAATCAATAGAATCTTATGAAGGAAACCTATTTTAGAAATGGTTATTGAGAATGATCGTAAAGCATTGAGATTACTTTAAGCGGTGATCTTATTCCTGAATGAGAGATTTACTATTTTATATAAGAGCGCCTTTTAATCAGTTTTCTAATCATTTTGATAACATGTCTTTTACAGCTTTCCAAGAATGGGTTACCGTTAAAAAAATAAAAAAAAGAGTATCTTCATGAACGTTTCAAATTCATAAAGTATGTCAACCCGGAGAGAATTTGTAAAACACACTATATTCACGGCTTCTGCATTATGCATGTCACCATCCTTTGAACTTACGTCCTCTTTAGAAATTTCACTGGCGGAATGGTCATTGAACCGCGGCCTGAAGGGAGGAACAATTGATCACCTGGATTTCCCCTCCATTGCAAGCAAACAATTTGGTATCAACGTAGTCGAGTATGTAAATGGTTGTTTCGGCAGTTATAAAAGAGATTTCAAGGAAGCTGGAAAGGACATGATCTATCTTCGGGAATTGTTGAAACGAAGCAAAGATGCAGGTGTCACAAATCACCTGATCATGGTGGACGAGGAAGGTTTTCTGGCGGTACCTGAGGATAAGGAGAGATTGGCTGCCGTCGAGAATCATAAAAAATGGATTGATGCAGCGAAATTGTTGGAATGCAAAACAGTTCGCGTTAATCTTCATGGGCCGGGTGAAACTGCCGCAAAAAAAAATGCTTCCGTAGATTCTCTCTCACGGCTCGGTGAGTTTGCAAAGCCGATGAATATCAACATTGTTGTGGAAAATCATGGGAGTGATTCATCCAAGGGTTTTTGGCTTGCCGACGTGATGCGCCAGGTAAACAAAACGAACGTGGGAACGTTGCCCGATTTTGGCAACTTTTGCATCTCTCATGACTGGGGTACTACCCAAGGTGAATGCGCTGAGATATACGATCGCTATAAGGGTGTTGAGGAACTGTTGCCCTTTGCTAAAGGTGTGAGCGCTAAAACTTATGATTTTGATGTTAACGGTGAACAGCCAAAGATCGATTACAAGCGATTAATGAATTTGGTAAAGGCCTCCGGCTTCAAAGGTTTTATTGGTATTGAGTTCGAAGGTGAAACTCAATCTGAAGAAGAAGGAATACGAAAGACAAAGGCATTGCTTCAAAAATATATGTAGTAATATTAGGCGATATGCATCGGCTAGATACAACACGGATAGTCTTTAGGAAATCTTTTTTTTCATCCTTGTGGTTTGCAAAATCTGAGAGATCTTATCTATTGTTAATAGCCTACTTTGTCAAGTTACCGGGCCATCTTATTGCCTTCTTAACGCGAGGCTATCGCTATTGCATTATTTTTTGAGGTATCAAGTTGGATTCCTATAGATAGATCTTCATAAGAATATAGATAAGGTCGATTTTTTTTCAGTATTACTAGCATGCAATTAGGGTAGACGTGGCGGGGAAAATCTCTCAAATGGTTACATAAAAGAGCGTATAGCCCTTTCAGGCATGCGCGTAAACTTAACGAAGTTGTCAAAATAAACTCCAGCT
>CAZAHL010000522.1:0-3165 GCA_964484845.1 uncultured Chryseolinea sp.
AAAAACGCCTACAAATGAGGTCTCTGGACACGGAAAATACTACCATGCAACGGACGGTTTAACTGTGATACACCGAAAAAAAACTATAGCGCTCTGGGGAAATCCTACGGAATCGTTGACTTTGCCTGATTGACAGCAACAGGGGGGCAAATTCTAAAGTAAAAGAGGATAAAAAAATACATGCCTGAATTACGTCTCAAGCATGTATTGGATTGCTTCCTAATTATAATTAAATGACTTTAAGCAACCTTCTGAGTTAGTGCTTGCTTTTTGCCCATCTTCGAAGGCTTAATTTTCTTAGCAGCTTTATTAATTTTCTTTTTTAATTCGTCTTTAATCTGATCTGCAATTCGTTTGGAAGAATTTTCCAGTAGCCTTTGAGTTTTCTTAGAAGGGATTGAAATTTCGAATTTTTGAAGTGATTGTCTGATGGCATCTTCAATTGACAACCGTATTTCCTTCTTAGTAAGTTTATTCATGAGGTTTTTTGTTTCGGACAAAGCTAATGAGTGTTACCCAAATATGATGCAACTTAACATAAACTTAATATTTACCCTTTGTAAACCTCCTGCAAACGTTAACCAACCATCAAATTCAAAAAATACAAAGCGTCCTTCAGAATTTTACAGAAAGAGGTACATTAATTTACTTATTTAAAATCCTTTCCACTTTTGCAAAATCAACATATTTATATTTTCCTAAAATGGTCCGCTCTAACGTTAGAATATACTGGCCACCGGAAAATTTAGTATCCGTTCTGATAATCTCTTTCTTTGCTTCTACCTTGTTCGGCTTAATATCTTCAATAAGCAATTCGCTGATCACTCTTCCATCCATGGTGGCTGGAATAGGAATATTATGAATCTTAAGGATAGTAGGGACAATATCTACGTTAGAAGTTGGCAACTCACTTGAAAAACTCTTTTTAAAGCTTGGGCCCGAGGCTAGTAATGCAATGTGTACTTCATATGGACTCAGACCTCCATGACCTGCTACCCCTCTTGAAAAGCTAGTTCCTGCATAACCCTGATCGTTTTTGCGGTCATCCCAATTCTCATCGACCAGAATATCTGCCGATCGCTCGGGGTGATTCCAATGGATAGATTCAAAGGATAGGGTTCCATCTACTACACCTTTTGTATCGCCTGGACTTTTTGCGGGTGTGAAAATCCCACCGATCCAGTCTTGTGCCTGCAATGCAGCTACGATTTTTTTGATAACAACTTCGTTATGATCTTTCACAAAGATAGCTCCCTCGGCAACAACAACGTCTTCACTTTCTTTGTCTTTTTTAAAGCCCTGTTTTATGAGGAACTCTGCCAATCCTTCTTTGCCTACATTGGTAATAAAGCCATGATCAGTAGAAATGACAATATTAAAATGGTTTTCCAGGTTACTACTTTTCAACGACTTGAGAATCCTTCCAAACTCCGCGTCTACGATTTTGATCGATTCCATGGAGGTGGGTACGCCTATCCCATCGCTATGTGCGGTTCCATCCGGATCCGAAAACCATATGGCGCTTACTAACGGGCCGTCTAGGGTAAGACCATACTTTATCAGCGCATCGGTCACCCACTTATGCTGTGCTGCATTGGGTTTTGCTTTTGCTGGAATGGGGCCAATGTCTTTTACAAGAGTGTCTTTGAAAGACTCTGGCAAAATCATTCCAGGATTGATGACAGCACCTCCGCTAACCGTATGATTTTGCATCATCGCTTGTCCTGTGGAGCCTGAACTAAACACCATCATCTTTGCCCCTCGCTGTTGTAAAACTTCACCCAACGTTATCGCGGTGAGCAGGTGACCGTTAGTCGCTGCACTAATTTTATTAAGGTCCGAAAAGTCGCCTGTGTTTAATCCCTTCTTCTTGTCAATCGCAGGAAAGTAAACGGTATTGCCCATCAGTCCATGCGTGGCAGGATAACTTCCGGAAGAGTATGAAGACGCATTAACCCTGGTAACAGTCGGGAAAACGCTATGATGCTGCTTGCCATAACAACCGGCATTGGAGAATGCATACAAGTTGGGCATCGTCTCAGCTTTAATATAATCGGGACGAAGGCCATCAAAAAAAACAATTAGTGTTCTGATATCCTTTTCCCCTTTTTGCTGCGCAAAAAGACTTGTGCTAAAAAGAAAGACAAGAAGGAACACTATATTTTTAACTGAATGAATCATGTTCATGAAATTAAATAGTTTAAAATTTAAAGAAAAATTATTAGTCTACTGATCCCACCAGACTTTTAGGTCGCTGTTATCACCACCCATAGTTCGTACGGCCGCATCCAGACTTTCCGGATTAAGGGATTGTAGATAGGTTGGATATGGAATACGATTTGGAAAATTATTTTCTGCAGGAATTCCTGATCCTCTTGGTAAAACAGGGTAACCAGTCCGCCGTTTTTCGAACCACGATTGATAGTCTACAAAAAAGTATGCATAATATTTTTGCAGCATAATTTGCTCCAGTTGCGTTTCTGTGCTGGCCAACTCATCATACACTATTCCCGGTTTTTGAAGAAAGTCAGAAGCCATCGTTGCTCCCCATTGTGTCATGGACGCTCCGATTCCAGATTCATAATGATTTTTTGAGGATTTGTCCGTAGCATAGCCCTTAAGTGACAATTCAGCTTTCATAAATTCCACCTCCGCAAAGGTCATCATAACGCCAAGCTGAGGGAGTGTTTTAAGCGCGTCTGTGTAACTGGAATTTTTTCCAACCACATATTCGACGGTTGTTGGGTATCCACTTTCAATTCCTTGAAATACATTTTTCCCGTCCACCATCATCGGTATAACCCAGACAGCTCGTCTTGGGTCCTCTACGGCATTCATCTTATCCAAAAAGAATTTGGTAAAGTAAGTACCTTCACGCCAATCCAATGTGCGGGCATTAAAGTACGGATTAAAATATGGGAATGTGCCGGGATAACGAAAGATAGCATTGTCTGTATTGCTGGTAAACACAGGATAGGTGGAGGGGTCCGCTAAAATAGCATTGATTTGTTCTTTGACATTGATTTCGCCATCTCGTTTTGAAATCCGTAACAAGAGCCTTAGTCGTAACGAATTAGCAAATTTTTTCCATTTCAAGATCCCTGCATTTTTTCCACCTGATACAGCATTGGCGTTGTACACTAAATCACCGCCATAGGTCAGTGC
>CAZAHL010000523.1:0-3164 GCA_964484845.1 uncultured Chryseolinea sp.
AATATGAAGATAACGGCAATGAATGGCGGTGGAGTGAACAATGGATACCGCATACTGCCTGGTTTTTACAAGCACTTACGGCATTGGAATCAAACTAAATTTTAAGATGAGACATTTAATTCCATCATTCTTCTTCGTGTTGTTGTGTTCGGGTTTAAGCGTCGACCTCTATGCGCAACCCAAATTCAAAGCCGTTGTTTTGGCAGAGCGTGGTGAAATACACGAAAGCTTTGTCGTCGCAGCGTTAGATTGGCTAAGCAATTACAGTAAGAAAGCAAATTTCGAGTATGTGGTCATCAACAATCCTGATACGATTTCCGAAGCTTTTCTTTCGGAACATAAACTCTTTATTCAATTGAATTACCCGCCATACCGGTGGTCGGATAAATCCAAAGCAGCATTCGAAAACTACATTGACAATGGAAAAGGCGCGTGGATTGGATTCCATCATGCTTCGCTCCTGGGAGAGTTTGACGGCTATCCGATGTGGACCTGGTTTTCTGATTTTCTTGGCGGCATCCGCTGGAAAAACTATATCGCAGCAAGAGTTGATGGAGAAGTTCATATAGAAAAAAAACAACACCCGGTTTTCGATAAGCTTCCTTCACACTTTAATTTGCCGGGTGAAGAATGGTACACGTTTGATCAAAATCCGAGAGACAAAGTACAAGTCTTAGCTACTGTTGATGAGAATAGTTACAGGCCATCATCGGACATTAAAATGGGTGACCATCCTGTGATATGGTCTAATCCCCGGAAGAAATCCAACAATATCTATTTTCTATTCGGTCATCACGGGGGACTTTTTGAATCAAAAGAATTTAAACAACTTTTTACCAACACCATTCAATGGGCGGTGGAAGGGAAATAAGTGAATAGAAATAGGCAATTAGAAATGAGAAAATGGAAATAAGCAATTAGAAATAAGCAATTGGAAATAGGCAATTAGAAATAGGTAATTAGAAATAGGTAATTAGAAATAAGTAATTAGAAATAAGCAAATGAGAAAATTTTTAATAGCAGCTCATGGAAATTTTTCATCCGGGATAAAATCGTCTCTGGAAATTATAATCGGTAAGGTGGAAAATGTATCTATCATCGATGCGTATGTTGATGGTAATAAATCGATAGAAGATGAGCTCAATACGATTTTGACAAACGTCCACGTGGAAGATGAGTTAGTCGTATTTTCCGACTTAATGGGTGGCAGCATTACCAACCAGATACTTCGATACGGCCTAAGAGAAAATGTTCATGTTGTCTCGGGGATGAATCTTCCCCTACTTATTGACATCATGCTTGCAGATCCCGATATACCTGTAACAGAGGTTATCGAAAGCGCGATTTCTATTGCGCGGGAACAGGTGGTTTATGTAAATAAAATAATCAATAAAGAAAACGATCATGATTAAACTCATCCGAATAGATGACAGGCTCGTACATGGGCAGGTAGTATTTACGTGGGTGCCATCACTTGGAACCGATTGTCTCCTTGTAGCAAATGACAAAATAGCCAAAGATGATTTCCAGAAAATGACGTTGGGGTTGGCAAAACCAGCCGGTGTAAAACTTCTTATAAAGTCAGTATCCGATGCTGTTGTTTTTCTGAATGATGAAAAGAATAAGGCGCTGAAAATCCTGGTCTTGATCAACGCTGTAAAAGATGCATTCGCTCTTGCGAGTGGTGCTCAGGAAATACGTTCGATCAATTTCGGAGGCATCCGGGCTAAAGAAGGCGCGAAGCTGATTTCGAAAGCGGTTGCTGTAACGGACGAAGATATATACATTATAAAAGAATTGCTTCAACGAGGAATTGAACTCGAAATACGCCAGGTTCCTTCTGACGAAAGGCAAAAAGTTTCAGCATTGATTCAAGTTTAAAATCCTCGGCAAAAGAAACTCCATGACAATTACTTTTATTCTGATCACACTGATTGCCATGTTTGGACATTCAGAGGACTTTCTGGGAACCACGTTGATAAACAGACCATTGGTGTTAGGTCCGCTCGTCGGTTTGGTGCTTGGAGATTTTAGTCAGGGAATAATTATCGGGGCAACGTTGGAATTGATATTTATGGGAAACATTAAAGTTGGTGCTGCCATTCCTCCGGATGTAATCACGGGTGGAGTATTGGGCACGGCGTTCGCCATCCTTTCAGGTAAAGGTCCTGCAGTTGCCCTTGCATTGGCAGTTCCGATTTCCATCCTGGCAGAAATGGTAATTAGCAGTTTATTTATTTTCAGGTCAGGATTCAACAAAAAGTTTATTCAGTTTGCTGAAGAAGGAGACTATAGAAAATTGCAATGGCTTCATGTGGTATCCGGTCTATTGAAGCCTCTATTAATGGGACTTATTACATTCCTTGCGCTTCAATTAGGTGCTGATGCCATGAAATCGTTTCTGGATCAAATTCCACCCTGGGTCCATTCTGGTTTGCAGGTTGCCGGGAATATGTTGCCGGCGTTGGGTTTTGCACTGCTGATGAATGTTATGTTCAATAAGAAGGTAGCACCCTATTTTTTTCTTGGCTTTATCCTGAGCAGTTATCTTAAACTTCCTATGATCGCCATCGGAGGTTTGGGGGTTATCCTTGCGTTGATCGTTACGAATATGACGCACAGGGAAGTTGTTAATGAAGACTATTCGGATGCTGAGGAAAGTCCTTCTACACAACCGTCATTTACAAAAACTGAAATCCGAAGTATATTTTTCCGTTCGCTCGCACTCGAAGCAAATTTCAATTTTGAAACCTGTCAGAATACGGGCTTTGCCTTTTCGATGATTCCAGTCATAAAAAAAATATATAAAACAAAAGAATCAATTTCACTTGCGCTTAAAAGACACTTGCAGTTTTTCAATACCAGTCCGTTTGGGTCAACACTTATTTTAGGGATTACTGCCGCAATGGAAGAGCAAAATAGCCGCTCAAAGGATTTTGATGCCGGATCAATCAATACGGTTAAGCTTGGGCTGATGGGGCCTTTAGCCGGAGTATTCGATTCTTTATTTTGGGGAACATTAAAAGTTATTGCAGCCGGCGTGGGAACATCACTCGCGTTAAAAGGAAATGAAGCTGGCCCGATACTTTTTATCATTATCTTTAACGTACCGCATTTAGTGCTTCGCTACCATTTAACATTTATCGGATATACGCAAGGCAATA
>CAZAHL010000524.1:0-3143 GCA_964484845.1 uncultured Chryseolinea sp.
TTGATGCCGAAAGATCCACAGGTGTATACCCTCCTGAACTTGTGCCAATTGGATATAGAATGCGCCATGAAGACACATTTCCGCCGCTCGTTTTAACCAATTGGCTTCCAGCGCTTGTGCTTCCATTGAGTTGGATATACCGAGAGGTATTAGGATTAGTAATAGTCGCCGTACTTTCTAAGGTAATATTACTGGTGGCATTAACGACTAAAAGTCCGTTAGCCGAGAAGTCGAGTATGCCAGCTATCTGTACATTTTGATTAATATTAACATTGTTTCCTCCCGCATTTAATGTAAAATTATTAAATAACATCGTGTTTCCCGATCCGCTGATCGTCCGGTTGGCCGTTCCAGTAAAAGTCGTATTTAATATATCTCCCCCATCCAAAGCATCGAACACGTTGTTATTGATAATATCTCCTCGTGCTATAAGAGAATGGGTTCCCCCACCGTTCCCGCCAGCAATGATAGTTCCAGAGGAATTGATGGTGATATCTCCTGTAATAGTCAAACTAATAGCCGTGTTTGGATTGCTTCCAATGTTCAATCTGCCGCTCGCTCCGGCATCGTGTACGACTATTCCGGCTAAAGTTACCGTTGTCGCTGAAGGAATCGTAACTGTATGGCCATTGCCTATGTTTAATATATGTGTTGCCAATATAGCACCCCCATACGGTGTCGAACGGGCGGCATTCGTATACCACATATTAGCGGCATTGTAATTACCCGAATTTCTACTGTATAGATTCTGACCACTCGCGGTATTAGGAATTAAGGAGTAGAGGAGAATGGATGCAAGAAAGATTGCATAACTCCTTACAACGTTCTTTTGAATTAGGCTCATATGTAAAAGTGCATTAGCAAAAAAATGTCCCGAGGGATTTCAGTCCAAAAAGCGGGATAAATGAAAGAATTTAAAACTTCATAAACCCAAATCGGCACTCTTTATCCCACAGAGGAACTTACAGAAGTATTATTTCAGGGATCTTTCTAATAAAATTGTATCGTCCCAAGAAACTACTCTTCTACGAGTTGTTAATAGATCTAACAACCTGTGAGTAACCGAATTAAAGTTTTTGTTTTGGCGGGTCTATTTCCGGCTATAATTAGGAGCCTCTCGCGTAATAGTTACATCATGTGGATGGCTTTCAGTAACCCCTGCACTAGTGATTTTTACAAACTTAGCTTGCTTAAGATCTTCAATGGTTTTTGCTCCACAATAACCCATGCCGGCTTTTAGGCCTCCCGTTAGTTGATAGAGAACTTCAGAAACCAATCCTTTAAACGGAACACGGCCAGAAATTCCTTCAGGAACTAATTTTTTTACATCGTCTTCAACATCCTGAAAATAACGGTCCTTAGATCCATCTTCCATAGCTTCGAGAGAACCCATCCCTCGATAGCTTTTGAATTTTCTTCCCTCGTAAATAATCACTTCTCCAGGAGCTTCTTCTGTTCCTGCTAAAAGTGAGCCGATCATAATAGTATCTGCGCCAGCTGCAATCGCTTTTACAATATCCCCTGAGAAGCGTATTCCGCCATCTGCAATGACACGAACCTCAGAACCCTTTAACGCTGTCGCCGCTTCATATACCGCTGAAAGTTGAGGCATCCCGATGCCTGCCACCACGCGCGTTGTACAAATGCTTCCTGGGCCCACACCCACTTTAACAGCATCCACGCCGGCTTTCGCAAGGGCCTTTGCCGCTTCACCTGTTGCAATATTCCCTACAATCAAGTCCAGCTCCGGATATTTTTTCTTTACTCGTTTCGCTGCCTCAATCACCCCTTTTGAATGACCATGCGCAGTATCGATACTGATCACATCAACGCCAGCTGCTTTCAAGGCATCAATCCGTTCCAAAATATCCGGAGTGACACCTACCGCTGCTCCTACACGCAATCGTCCAAATTCATCCTGGCAGGCCGTCGGTTTATTCTTTTTCTTTTGGATGTCCTTAAATGTGATGAGTCCGACCAGTTTCCCTTTTTTATTGACAATGGGTAGTTTCTCAATTTTATATTTTTTCAGCATGTCCTCTGCCCGTTCAAGCGTAATTCCATCAAGCGCCGTGACAAGATTTTCCTTAGTCATAATTTTCTCCACGGGCACATTCATATCCCGCTGAAAGCGTAGATCACGATTCGTGATAATTCCTGAAAGTTTACCCGCTTCATCGATAATCGGTATTCCTCCGATTTTGAACTCGCGCATAATATCATCTGCTTCCTGCACCGTAGCGTTAACACCTAGCGTAATAGGATCTATGATCAACCCGCTCTGCGAACGCTTTACTTTACGCACTTGCTCGGCCTGAAGGCCAATTTTCATATTCTTGTGGATAAAACCCAGACCTCCCTCCATGGCGACGCTAATAGCGAGCTCCGCTTCCGTCACGGTGTCCATAGCGGCGGACACAATGGGAATGTTTAATATAATATTGGAGGTAAGCTTGCTGGAAGTTACAGTTTCCCGAGGAAGAACTTCAGAGTAAGCTGGAACGAGAAGCACATCGTCATAGGTCAGGGCTTCAAAAAGAAATTTGGAATTATTGAGTGGCATGGCAAATAATTTACGATCCATTATTTGCCGGGCAAAGGTATATTTTAATTGTCAATTATCCACATGGCCGTGTGGAAATACATTTTGAAAGCTATTTGCTTCTATTCTTGAATCGTTATGTCGAAAATCTCAACCTCGTTAAGATCAGATGAGGAACCCATAAATTCCTATAAAATTTTGCGGGTGATTTGTATACTTTTGTTCACACTAACATCTGCTTTATGAAGAATTTTTATCTTTCTTTTTTACTCTCATTTTGCATTCTTCCATTATTAGCTCAAATCCAAACAGGAAAAGCCTCTTTTTATGCCGACAAATTTGAAGGCGTTTCTACTGCCAGCGGAGAAAAGTACCGACACAATAAATTAACAGGAGCCCATAAGACCCTACCTTTTGGTACAAAAGTAAGGGTCACTAACGGCGAAAATAATCAGTCAGTCGAGGTTGTTATAAACGACCGGGGCCCGTATGTTGAAGAGCGCATCATTGACCTCTCAAAAGAAGCTGCGGAGCAATTAGGGTTTATTAATAAAGGTCTGGCCGATGTTAAGGTAGAGGTGATCGATCCCGGAGATGGTAG
>CAZAHL010000525.1:0-3141 GCA_964484845.1 uncultured Chryseolinea sp.
ATAATGAATATCTTGAGAGAGTGCTTAAAATTTAGATGCGTCAGCCCTGGGACAAAGACATTTGGTTTGTTGATGTGGGCTGTCCTAACTAAAAAAATCGTCAATTATTCCTCATTTCCCTCCCGTAAGATGGTGGATTTTAAACTCCATCCGATCAAAAAAATTCCCTGAAATCTAGCCTCACGATATACGCTTATTTCAAAATAACTTTTGAATATTGCCGGTGAATCTAATTTACAAAGACTATGAAATTACTCCTTTGCACCCTTTTCTGTATCGGTTTTTCAGCCTCAATCCACGCTCAATGCAATCCCTTCTTTGCGTTAAAGGAAAATGTCAGGTATGAGTATGAGATGTATGACAAGAAGGAAAAGATGACTATGAGAATGTCTCATACCTTCAAGAACATTTCCGGATCGGGTGACAATATGAACGCAACGTTAGCGCAAGATATCTATGATCCCAAAACGAACGACAAAATTTCTACATCCGACTTAGATTGGAAATGTGAAAACGGAACCTTGCATTTTGATATGAAATCCATGAGTCTGATGATGGATAATGGACAACAAATGAATATGGGAGAGGCGGGAATGAGCGTTGATGTCACAGGCGACGAATTAGACCTACCCTCCGAACTTTCGGTTGGTAAAAGTTTGAAAGATGTATCCTATAATATAAAGATAGCAATGTCGGGTCTTACATTAATGAACCGGACTTTTAATATAAAGGACCGGAAAGTTGAAAGCCAGGAAAGCATAACAACTCCCGCTGGCACCTTCGACTGTTACAAATTAACCTACACTACCGTTGATGACAAAGGGCGTGGTGCAACGAAATCCGCCATCTGGTACGCAAAAGATGCCGGTATGGTGAAGACAGAAAATTACAAGGAGGATGGAAAGCTTATAAACCGGCAGGTGTTGGTGAGACTGAGATTGAAAGATTAGAAGATTAGAAGATTGAAAAATTGTAAGATTCAAGGATAGAAAGTCTTGAAGGTTTCCCAATCTTTAATTTTACAATCTTTCAATTTTACAATTTTACAATCTTTCAATCTTTCAATCATCCTCCCCTCCCCTCACTCCTCCTTCAACACGTCCGACGGATTAAGGGAAGCTGCGCGGAGCGCCAGGTATCCAACACAAACGAGAGCAAGCAGGAGCTCAGCCGCAAAGGCTACAATAAAGATTAATGGGTTTATCGAAATCCGATTCGTATCTGGAATTGTAATGAGCCATTGCTGTATCAGCCAATAGGATGTTGGGGCGGCAATCAATAATGCGATGACCATCAGCCGTACGTATTCTTTATTCATCATTACATAAATACCCGTAAGAGACGCGCCAAAAACCTTTCGAACTCCAATTTCCTTTTTACGTTGCTCTGCTGAATAAGAAACCAGACCTATTAGTCCGAGAATCGCTATGGCAATAGATAAACCAGTAAAAATAAAAAACATCGATCCCAAGCGCTTTTCTTGCTGGTATTGCATTTTAATTTGTTGATCATAAAATGCATGTGAAAGCGGTATGGACCCTGATAATTGACTCCATCGTTTCTCGATTTTACTAACAAGTTCATCAATATTTTTTGTATCGTATCGTAGTAACATAATTCGATCCGGTCCATAAATATTCGACGTTATGTTAAAGAACATAATTGGCTCAATGTTTTGTCGAAGAGATTGTAAATGGACATCTTTAGCCACCCCAATAATTTCCTGAGGCCCCACATCATCGCCGAGATAAATCATCTTCTTGCCTAAAGCCTCTTGTGCTGTCCAACCTAGTAATTTGCAGGTGGTTTCTGTGAGGATAACGGCGTCCCTATCGGATGGCCGGCGTTCCTCAAAACTCCGCCCTGCCAAAATTGAAATTTTTGTTGTTTCAAAAAAGTGCGCGTCAATTTTATACCTTGAAAGCGAGTATCGTGTTTCGTCGCCTTCGCGCATAAAAATGTCTTCAAATCCCTGTCGGACATCCATGGAAACCGTGGCACTTTTTACGTCAGGATACTGAACTATTTCATTTTGAAACGATTCCAGTTTATCACCGAGTTTATCCGCGTAATTTATCACTAGTAAATTTTCTTTATTAAACCCAATATCCTTCGACTGAAAGAAATTAAGCTGCTCAAAAACAACCAGCGTAACTACCATTAACATAATTGAAATGGTAAATTGGAAAACAACGAGCGCATTTCTAAAAGAGGAAGACCCCAGACCAGATACGACCTTTCCCTTTAAGACTTGTACTGGCTGAAAGGATGTGAGGTAAAATGCAGGATATAATCCCGCGAGGAATCCAACCACAACAGGAGTGACAAATAACAGAATCATCAACGAGGTATTGCTCAAAACCGAAAATGGAATTTCAATGCCCACGATCGGCTGAATGACAAGCCGAAGAATTTCCATGACCCCCAGCGCTAACAGGGTTGCAGCAAAGGTCATAACGATATGCTCAATTTGAAATTGAACAATCAATGATCTCCGGAGAACACCCAGCGTCTTCTTTACGCCTACTTCCTTTGCCCGCTTCGCCGCGCGTGCAGTTGACAGATTTATAAAATTGATAACCGCAATGAGGAGAATAAAAACACCTACCGCACCAAAGACATACACTTGATTGATATTTCCTTCAGACCCGAGTCTGTTCATGGTTCGATACGATTGGAGATGTATATCCCTGATAGGCTGGAGGCTCAGTTGCCAACCTCCCTTTTCTTTTTTGAAAGCCTCATAATCCATGTGTAATTTTTGAAAGGTCGGGGGCGCATGGCGGTCCGCAAATGTCATTAACTTTTTGTTGACCTCATCCAGGTTAGCTTCTGGCCTTAATTTTACATAAGTAACTACCTGAGTCCATATCCAGCTCCAATCAAATTCCTTAATGAACGGATTCGTGTACATGGACAACAAATAGTCGAATTGAAAATGAACATTCGAAGGTTGTTTTACCGTGACACCAGTTACTTCGGCAGGAATTAAACTATCGCCCACCATGATGATTTTGCCCAGGGCTGGTTCATCACCAAAAAGTCTTTTCGCAGCTTTATCAGATATAACAACCTTGCCAATTCCTCTAAGCGCGGTTTTAGGATCACCTTCTTTTAATTTGAAATCAAAAAAAGAAAAAA
>CAZAHL010000526.1:0-3121 GCA_964484845.1 uncultured Chryseolinea sp.
ATCCAACAGAGTGGTTTGAAACATATCCGATTGAATTCTATCTACTTGATCTCACTACTTGATCTCAAATCAACCCAAAACAATCAGGGCTGAATTGAGTATTTCTATCCCTATAAGCGAATACACTGCTAATAATGAGGAGAAGTTCATCATGAGCGAATCTTTTTCGCATAAGATCAAGCTCGACTTCTAAACTGTTAGACCTATATGTTAGACCTGCGAAATAATGCGCGTTAAAAAAAGGAAGTCGCTTTTAACGAACTCTCCGTACCCAGGACGGGAGTCGAACGCGTACAGGTACTACTATCCACAGGGCTTTAAGTCCTCCGGGTCTACCAATTAAGATCGAGTCCTTCCCCGAACAACTTTCGTTTACAGCCGGTTTGCAACTTCAGAATTTCAAAGCTAAAAAACCGCCAAAAGAACCCAAAAAAGGCCATTTTGACGGTTCGGTTGTAGCAGGGACAGGACCCGAACCTATGTCCCTCAGCTGGCGGATATCGAGCCCAACAGCTATTGTTTCAGTAAAGCTTTTTCATAAAAAGCGCGTCCTTGGGCGGATTTCAATTCTTTTTCTCTTTTTAAGGCTAACGCTTTTGTGTCAAATGATTCAGTATGAATTAAAATCCAAGGTCTAAATTTAATTGTCCACCCCTTGCTAGTTAATTCATTAAGTGAACTCAGACGTCCTTGAAGATAGAGAGGACAGGAACTTGTTTTTTAATTAAAGCCGACCTACTTTTGCGAACGATTTTAATACACTTTGAGTTATTTGATCAAATTTGATAGCTCGAATATAAAAATATATCGCGGGGTGGAGCAGTTGGTAGCTCGTTGGGCTCATAACCCAAAGGTCACAGGTTCGAGTCCTGTCCCCGCTACTTAAAGTGAAAGCGACTGAAGAGTCGCTTTTTTTATGAGCTTTACTGTATACGTTCTTTATTCTAAAACGCATGATAAGATCTACGTTGGATTCACTTCAGATCTTGACAATCGACTATTATCCCATAATGAATTGGCTACAAAAGGATGGACTATCAAATTCAGACCTTGGGTCGTCGTACACACCGAATCTTTCCAATCAAAAAAGGAAGCAATGACTCGCGAGAAGCAACTCAAGTCCGCGAGAGGGAGAGAATTTATCAAATCTAAAATATTATAATAGCTCGTTGGGCTCATATCCGCCAGCTGGCGGACACAAGTTCTCCCGATAGCTATCGGGATTGTCCCCGCTACAATTTCAAAAGCCTTCAAATTTTTAAAAATTTAAAGGCTTTTTTATGTCCACTGAAGGGGGTAATCGAACCTTCGTGGCAATATGCAAACAACAGCGATGCCCGCTCTAAAATTATTTTCTTTTTGATAATGGCTTTACGTTCAATTGAAGGCCTTTAAAATTCGCACTAGCAATTGATTTCGGCCTAACGTATCGCCCGTCTTTTTAGTACGAATTGTTTTATTCGGCAGTAATGTTCCAGCGGTCTTGCCCTACATGAGAAAGTTGCTTAAAGTCGTGGTAGGCTGAGGGTGCAAATGAATACCAATGATTTTTGCAATCTCACTGCATAGTTCTTCCTGACTGGTTGGTTTGTGATTTTCATTTGTTTGCTTAGTTCGTCCATCTTTTCCCGAACCTCCACAACGCGATTTGCCGCTTCATGATGGGGCAACCTTTTCTTCTCAACTTCATACAGAATAGTTGAGAGACTTTGCTGTAATTCCTCAAGTTGTTCCTTGTACTTTTCCATGACTGACGTTACTGTAAAAGTAAAACGCCCAGATATTTCGTGTCAAGAGGGACGGCTACTTTTTTCCTAAGTTTCGTAGGCATGTTTTTTTTCAGATAAGGGGTCTCATAGCAAGCCCCCATGTCTCGGCTGCGGCTGACACATAAGTCGTTGGACTCATATCCGCGATAAAGAGCGTTAGGCATCAAAGCCACTATATTTTTTATAAAAAGCCTGGTAGCTCATCAAGCGACCAAATTTGGAGAGTATGCTGAACAATATTTTTTGGACACGGATAGGTATGTTTGCAAGATAAAACTCTCCCTTTGTGTAATGTGTAAGCACAGCCATCTGCAAAAAGGGGGGTTGGCCTTTAGAATCACATTTACCATCTGATGCAAGTCCAAATATGGTTTCAATGCCATGCTCAAAACGCATTGCGGGCCTCACTTCGATAATCGCCCGCATCATTCGCTCTTCCTTGTTTAGAAATATGTGCTTTCATTCCCGGAAGTACTTGAATCTCTTCTCCCGCCTTTGCATGAACTTCATTACCGTCCAATTTGATGTAAACGGAACCTTCGAGTATTCGAAAAGTCTCGGTTTGAAGCGGATGGATATGCTCGAAGGGTACGCCACCCTTTTTGGTGCATTCAAGTTCAAACCTGACATACTCGCCACTTGTTTCGGAAGAAGTTTCTAAGAACGTAATTGTTTCCCCTGCTCCGGGGTTATGAAATTTTTGCCCACGCTTGGCCATAATGAAATTTCGTGCAAAATGATTTTGAATCATGGCGTATCAAATAGCTCTAAAGAATCATTTTGAAAATCCCAGAGCAATAGCGGAATCATATCTGCCACTCTTAAAATAAAAAAGGCGGCCTGTCAGAATGGCCGCTTTTTTGTTTTTTGGTATTTTATAATCTGGGGTTAAATTGCTGAAGTTTTAAGAAGTCGGTTATTAGGCGGTTCGATATGGTTACCCTCCGGTCTACTAAACTTAAGGCGACCGACCCAGTCGCCTTTTTAATTTGCCGTTAACTTAATGATTCCTGTTGTATGCCCTTTCATGTCTATGTTCTGAATTCTTCGGAGCACAATAAAATTTATATCATAACTTTAGAACCCGTTTATTCGATTTCCTTAAAAATTTTTATTTCTAAGCATTTATCCATAGAAACGGGGTGTAAACGAGTCTCGGAAATTCATAAAATTGAGTGTGAATCGCAAATCAACTCGAGGTTTCATAATCGGACGTTTATTTCTTGAAACGCACAGTAAAAATTCAAATTGCCCTTTTGCGGCCTGAAAGTGCGTTGGATCAATCTTTGACACAAAGGAAGTTTAGACGCGATTTCCTCTATGTGCTATGATTTTTAACTATTTAAAAATTG
>CAZAHL010000527.1:0-3066 GCA_964484845.1 uncultured Chryseolinea sp.
CGATGAACGGCTGACTGTCGATCGGCAGGGCCCAATTGAGCAAAGAAGGAAGAAAGCAAAAGTGGAAGGTAGTGAAACTTGAAAATGATTATATCGAAGTTTACGTGTTGCCTGAAGTAGGTGGAAAAATCTGGGGCGCCATTGAGAAATCAACAGGCAAGGAGTTCATCTATCGCAATGAAGTAATCAAATTTAGAAATATAGCGACGCGTGGCCCGTGGACGTCAGGTGGCGTGGAATTTAACTTTGGAATCATCGGTCACCATCCCTCAACTTCAAGTCCGGTAGATTATCTCATACAAAAAAATGACGATGGGAGTGTCAGTTGCATCGTGGGAAATCTTGACCTTCCGTCCCGAACAGATTGGCGTGTAGAAATAAGGTTACCAAATGATAAAGCGTACGTAGAAACAAGAGCATCGTGGAATAACCCCACACCCATTCATCAATCCTATTATAACTGGATGACCGCCGCGGCAGTTGTCACGGATGATCTTGAATTCTATTACCCCGGATTCCTTGCGTTGGAGCATGATGGCTCGCCGACGCCGTGGCCGGTGGATGCTGAAGGACGTGATCTTGCAAAATATAAAAACAATGCATTTGGTTCTCATAAGTCTGTTCACACCGTTGGTGAATACAACGATTTCATGGGAGGCTATTACCATAATTCAAAATTTGGTTTTGGCCATTGGGCATTGTACGATGAGATGCCAGGCCATAAGCTTTGGCTTTGGGCATTGTCAAGAAACGGTGGAATATGGGAAGACCTTCTTACCGATTCGGATAGTCAATACATGGAATTTCAGGCGGGCCGTTTATTTGATCAGTACTCACCGTCCTCGTCTGTTAAAAGTGTTCTCACACAAGTGCCATTTTCACCTGGTGTAACAGATCGTTGGTCTGAAATCTGGTTTCCGGTAAAAGAGATCGGTGGTATCAGCGAAGTTTCTCCTTATGGGGTGCTGGCGGTTAAGCATGAAAATGACAAGCTTCAGATTGGAATTAATTCACTTGCATTTGTAGAAGCGACGGTTGAAGTAAAATCAAGCGGAAGAATAATTTATACAGAAAGCAAAAAGTTTAAGCCTATGGATGTATTCATTACATCGGTACAGCTAGACAGAAATACCGCGTTTGAGATAAATGTAAACGGAATGGACCTTCGCTATGACCCAGGAAAAAAGAATGTTCTGAAGCGTCCCTTTACGGCATCGCCTGTAGCAAAAAAATTTACAGAAGAGGCCCTTTACCGGGAAGGGGTGGAATATAAGGAGTATAGAGAATACGATAAAGCTTTACGGGTTTTCAGGCAATGTCTCAGGAATGACTCGTTGCATTTTGGTGCCCTCACTGATCTGGCTGAATTGCATTACAGAAGCGGGCTCTATGATTCATCGCTTATGTATCTGAACAAGGTTTTGCGCCATGACACCTATCATCCAAAAGCTAACTATCTCGCAGGAATCTGCTACAAAGCCAAGGGTGATCTCATTAACGCCATTGAATCATTTGGCTGGGCAGGGCGAGCAATGGAATTCCGGTCTGTGGCCTATGCGCATATGGCTTCCATTAAAATTCAGGAAACTAATTATCATTTGGCAGAACATTACGCACAACAATCATTGAGTTATAATAAATATAATTTCAATGCGTTACATGAACTTGCTGTTATCTATCGCAAGTTAAACAACAGAGAGAAAGGTGAAAAGATACTTAATGAGATCTTGCAATATGATCCGCTCAACCATTTTGCCCAACATGAAAATTCGCTGCTGACCAAATCTGCCAATGACCTTCAAACATTTAAAGATCTTGTAAGGGGCGAATTCCCATACCAGACCTATCTTGAAATTGCGTTGGAGTATGTTTCTCTTGGATTAAAACATGACGCGATCGATCTGCTCGCGCACGCTCCACAACATCCGCTAATAAAAATCTGGAGTGCCTATTTGAAAAAAGATGCCAATAGCCTCAAGGAAGTAGCAACCGCGTCTCCTGCTTTTGTTTTTCCGTACAGAACCGAAACGTTAAATGCTCTTGAGTGGGCCGTATCAGAAAACACGAGCTGGAAATTCAAATATTTTCTTGGATTGAATTGCCATGCCTTGCAACGTCACGATGAGGCGGTAAAATTATTTCGGGCTTGCGGACAGGAAGCAGACTATGCTCCTTTCTATTTAACAAGAGCCTATCTCGTTAACGATTCAAAGCTGTTGCTGGCTGACCTTCAAACCGCCAATCGCATTGCGCCGGGAGAGTGGAGAACCTGGAATTATCTTATCAGTCATTTCGAAAAGACCGGAGATTTCAAACAGGAGCTCACACTGGCAAGCCACGCTTCAAAAAAATTTAAAGACAATTACACACTTGGTTTCGAGCATGCCAAGGCTTTGCTTAATACTGGTCAGTATGAAGCATCGATCAAGGCGTTGAAGAAGTTATACATATTACCTTTTGAAGGATCTGGTGATGGAAGGGATATTTATGAACAGGCGACAATATTATGGAGCCTTGAACTGATTCAAAATAGAAAATATAAAAGTGCGCTGGCTCAAATTGAATCGTCGCGACAGTGGCCGGAAAATCTCGGTGTTGGAAAACCCTATGATGTTGATGGCAGGATCCAGGATTATCTGACAGCTTATTGTCTCGCCAAACTTGGGAAGAGTAGTGAAAGCGCGGAGTGGTATAAGAAAGTGATAAGCTATACAGACAGTACTTTCGCGGAACCCTCTGTCAATAATATTTTGCCGTTCCTTATTTATGAACAGAATGCGGAAAAAGAAAAAGCCGGGGAGCTATTGAATAAAATAAAAGGCTCGTCTACTGTTAACCGTTCATTCCAGCGCTGGGTAATAGCTACAGTTGAAAAAGATCAGGCTACCCTCAAGGCTCTTTCCGGTGAGCTGAAGGGCAGTAAGTTTGTAGATATCATGCAGAAAATTTTGAAGCTGTAGTGCAAAGAAAATTGAAAACACTTAATAAAAATCGTGCTCTCAAACCCTTATTACAGGCTAGTAACCTAAGGGAACATGACGAAACAACCTTAGGGAATGGAACTGC
>CAZAHL010000528.1:0-3058 GCA_964484845.1 uncultured Chryseolinea sp.
ATAGAGGAATATTAGCCATTATGGCAACTTAGGACTTCAAACGGATACTCATATTTTTTTATTTTAATTTCAGCCACCACACGTCATAGACAAGGATTTCTGATCAGCTGCTAAAGCGCAGTTAGAGTGAGTCGCCGGTATAATTATTTCAATGACTCTTCCGTGAGGATTAAATGGCCAGTCCTCCGGCCCTGTTATGAGCCCGGGTTTTCTAATCTTCTAATTTTAATAAACAAGTTTAAAGCAGTAATGCAGGTGTCACGATCCGAATTTTTCTACATAAAAGTATGCGCTGATCTGGACTAGATTTCCGCAATCGAAATTTTCGTAAGAAAACAGGGTTTGAAATCCCGTCGTTCAGATTCACAAAATATATCCGAAGCTCCTTTAGACTTGGGATTTTTTTTGCAGCCCTTTAGATCCAATATCCGATAGCCGACTTCGGAAAAATAACCAAATTTTTCGACCAACCCCCGAACCCCATTACTTCCTTTGCGTTATGTCATTGACGGGTGAGTATTGGTTCGGTTTTTTTATCATGAAACGATACACGCTGGTAAATTTTTTAAGCTGTAAAATGAGTCCCTTGGGATGATTATAGGCTGTGCGGTTTCAATCATTAAGGAATAAACAAGATGAAGGTCTCTATCGTAGTTCACCCAAAATATAGTTTTCTTAAAGAATATATTGAACAAATTCCAGACAGGTTCAATGACCTTAAAGAAGTATTATATAATCAGAGAAATGTAATAAAAGTGGATGCGGTTTCACAAGTGAAGTTGGTGATCAAATCCTATCGACGTATTTACTTGCCTAACAGGATCCGGTACTCTTTTTTTTATCCTTCAAAGGCTGAACGAGCTTACTCCTATGGACTTGAACTTTTGAGTAGAAGTTTTACAACTCCACATCCGATCGCTTTTATTGAATGTTTTGAGTATGGTCTTCTTACGCAGAGTTATTTTATAAGCGAATATAGTGACTATAAACCCTTGTCTCAGAGTCAGCCTGCAGATGAAAAAGTGCTGACGAAAGACTTGGCAAAATATACCTTTAGGCTCCATCATAGTGGAATTTATCACATTGACTACTCCAGTGGTAATATTTTGTTTAAAAAGTCTGACGGACATTTTGAATTTGCACTTATTGATAATAACCGGATGAAGTTCGGGAAATTCGGATATACAAATCGCTTGAAGAATTTTCGGCGCTTAGGATTATCCAATGGCCAGTTAATTCAAATTGCCGAAGAATATTCCAGGTTGGAAAAAAGCGATGAGATTGAAACGATTGAACGGCTATTTCACTATGTGCGTCTTCATCGGGAGAAAAATTCGGCAAAGAAGTGGGCCAAGCAAAAAATGCAAAAAGTAATTCAATTTTGGGCCTTTCTTAAGACATGTAGCCATGATGTTAGTGAACGGTGTGAGAACGGAAGATTTAATTAATTTCATTATTTCTGTTCTTGATCGTTTAATCAATGATCCAGATAAATATAAAAATCGATCCAATGGATTTACCACAAAGTCCGAAGGGTTCTGAAGTACATTACTCGGCTGTTAAAAACCTTATATCAGCGTCTGGTTTTCAAATTTCATGTATTACAACAAGGAATAAGTACTTTTAATGGTTATCTAAATTTAAGTTCGTATTATCAGACTATGAAACTTAAAGATAGTCTACCTCGCTGCTGTGTGCTTTCAAAGAGCATACTCAACATTTCGATTTTGCTGTTGTCATGTATAACCTTGTATGCACAAAGCCCGGGACCTCTCCGCGTTATCTTTGATACAGACATGGGACCAGATTATGACGATGTGGGAGCAATTACTTTACTCCATGCTTTTGAAGATAAGGGTGAGGCTACTGTACTCGCTACCATAGCAAGTACTAAATACGAAGGCGTGGCTGCTGTTTTAAATGTGCTCAACACTTATTTTAAAAAACCTGATCTTCCCATTGGTGTTCCAAGAGGCAAAGCGCTTGAATTGAAAGATTTTCAACATTGGACAGATACCCTGATTGCTAAATATCCTCACAAAATAAATTCCAATAATGAAGTTCCTGATGCAGTGTCATTATACAGAAGGATTCTATCTAAACAACCCGATAATAGTGTTACGATTATCACCGTTGGTTTTTTAACCAATATTTCAAATTTACTTCAATCCAAGGCCGATGAATATTCTCCCCTTAGCGGCGTAGAGCTAATCCGGAAAAAGGTAACTAAACTCGTTAGCATGGCTGGGAAATTTCCTTCTGGCTCCGAATTTAATGTGAGGGAAGACGCTCTAGCATCCCAGTATGCTTTGAGCAATTTTCCAAAGCCTGTGATATTTAGTGGATTTGAAATCGGCGCAAAAATTAAATCAGGTTTGCCGCTTATTCGCAATACCGCTATAAGCGATAGTCCGGTTAAGGACGTTTTTAGAATATGTATTCCTTTAGCAGAGCAGGATAAGGAAGGAAGAATGAGCTGGGATCAAACGGCAGTTCTTGTCGCCATCCGCGGACACGAGCCATTCTACAAATTAAAACAAGGAAAAATTGTTGTCGATGAGAAGGGCAATAACAAATGGGATGATAAAGCCAAAGGTCAGTTTCATCTAACCGAGAATCAATCGGTATCTGAAGTATCGGGTATTATTAATGACTTAATGATGCATCGTCCAAAATAAAGTGCTTGGGTCATAACAAACAGGTGATTTTGAAACACATTTTCTAAAGAGTTTAGCAAACACCTTTCGATGCGATATACTCTTTGGAACAAATACCAAGTTTTCGGTAATAAGTAGTACATCACCCCAGGGCCTGGGTTGTAGGGGAGAATATTACAGCGTTAGTCCACGCCGCCATCATACTATAACATTGGTTTGCATTCCGCTATCAATTTCTTTTAGTTAAGGCAGTCACTCTGCATACTTTTTGGATCTTTCAGGAAAAGCCGCAAGCTTCAAGTCCGGTTGTGCAGGCGTGGTTTAGAATGAATATCACGTTTATTAATTTCGTTCAGTACTGCTTTTTTCTCTTCCAGCTTCTGGATTAGCAACATAATTTT
>CAZAHL010000529.1:0-3032 GCA_964484845.1 uncultured Chryseolinea sp.
CAAGCTATGTGACTTTTGACGAAAGCAACCTGCAGAAAGTAGCGCAAATAGGATTAAATGATACGATTCTTCAAGACCTAAATAAAATTAAAGGGCGTTATAAAAACGAATATGAATTTTTAAATGCACTTGATACGCTTAACACCATCAAGAAGATAGGAGGTGGGTTCGCCTTTAAAATATATCTTTTTGGTAAATCTTTTTTTGACGACATCTATACCTTGCACACGGAGAACTCAACCATCGTTGGTTTTGCAGCCCGTGGATTTCTGGGCCAGCGCATGAATATATTTCCACATAAAAAATTAGTGGTTGTACGAACCATTCGTACGGTAAATTCAAAAACCCCAGCTGATAATTTTTTTGATTTCGACTTATTATCGTATGCGCTTGTGAAATAAAGCCGTAAACGAGGATTTATTAGCAATAGTGCCGTATCCATCGCAGAAGACGGGGTGCTAGCCAATGATTCTTTTCGATGCATAGCTCATCGAGTGGACGCGCCTATAGCAGTGATAACGTTGTAGAATTTACTCTTGCCTGAATTTAGACGCGGGACCTGCACCTTTCTGTAACCTCTTAAGCGCAGAAATTTAAGCTGGATTTGAACGGGAGGAAAAGATTGCTCTGCTAATAAAGCACTTTAGCAAAAATAAGAAGTATGAAATCATAGATGAGACTAGCAAAGAAAGATTTGCAGGTTCATCACAGCGCATGACGGTTTGTTCACGTCCGTTGCTTAAATTGAAACCGTTTTATAGAACTATGAAGATCGGCCTTTTTATTCCTTGTTATGTAAATCAATTTTATCCGGCCGTTGGAATTGCTTCTCTCCAATTACTTGAAAAACTCGGAGTAAAAGTTTACTACCCGTTAAATCAAACATGCTGTGGTCAGCCCATGGCTAATTCAGGTTTCGAGCATTTAACCAAGGATTGCAATACGCTGTTCGTGCGTAATTTTCACGAATACGATTATATTGTTTCCCCTTCGGGAAGCTGTGTTTTGCATATCAAAGATCATTTGAAAGTTAAAGATCAAAACGAAAAAGCAACTTCCATTCGGAATAAAATATATGAACTCACGGAATTCCTGACGGATATTCTTAAAGTCGAAAAAATTTCAAGCAAGTTTCCATATAAAGTAGGACTTCATCAAAGCTGCCATGGACAACGCGGTTTGAAGATTTCGCAAATGACAGAGCTGATAGCGCCGCCGTTTTCAAAGACAGAAAAACTTTTGTCGATGGTGGAGGGTATCGAATTGATCTCCTTGTCACGCAAAGATGAATGCTGCGGATTTGGAGGAACATTTTGTGTTTCAGAAGAAGCAGTGTCCGTCAAAATGGGGAAGGATAGACTTACCGATCACTTACAACATGGAGCGGATTACATAACCGGTAATGATATGTCATGCCTGATGCATTTGGAAGGAATATTGAAAAGGCAAAAAAGCAGCGTAAAAACTGTTCACATCGCGGAGATTTTGAATGGAAGTATTGATGGAAAATAAACCGGTATCCGATCACGCAACACTCGCTGAAAAATTTAACATCGATGAGAATCGGGTTGACTGGCATGACAAAACATTATGGTTCGTCCGGGAGAAAAGGGATAAAGCAGCCTGGCAACTTCCGGAATGGGAGCAACTGAGAGAAAGGGCATCTCAAATAAAGAACAACGTGCTGAGTAGCCTTTATGACTACCTCATTGAATTTGAGCGCAACGCAAAAAACAACGGGGTTATAGTTCACTGGGCGGAAACACCCGAAGAACATAATGAGATTGTCAGGTCGATTATTGCAAAACATAACGTCAGTAAAATTGTCAAGAGCAAGTCGATGCTAACGGAGGAATGTCATCTCAATGATTATCTTCTCAAACACGGCATCGATGTAGTGGATACCGATTTGGGTGAAAGGATAGTCCAGTTGGCAAACGAGCCACCCAGTCATATCGTGTTGCCCTGTATCCATTGGAAGAAAGAAGAAATAGGAGAATTGTTTCATAAACATTTAGGAACGCCGAAGGGAAATGCTGATCCTCAGCTTTTAACAAATGCTGCCCGAATTCACTTGAGAGAAAAATTCCTTACCAGTAAGATTGCCATAACGGGAGTCAATTTTGCGATCGCCGAAACCGGTGAAATTGTTGTCTGCACAAACGAAGGGAATGCAGACTTAGGAGTACAATTGGCCGATGTTCACATTGCGTGCATGGGGATTGAAAAGATCATACCGAAACGAAAAGACTTAGCGATATTCCTTCGCCTATTGGCCAGGAGTGCAACGGGTCAGCCCATAACAACATACTCAAGTCATTTCAGGAAACCCCGGGACGGGCAGAAGATGCATCTTGTTTTAGTAGATAATGGAAGGAGTAAACGATTGGCAAGTGATGATTTCAGAAGTGCCTTAAAATGCATTCGATGTGGTGCCTGTTTCAATACCTGTCCGGTTTATAGAAGAAGCGGCGGCCACAGTTATCATTCAGCTATCGCAGGTCCTATTGGGTCTATCCTCTCACCGGCCTGGGACATTAAAAAAAATTCCGATCTCCCTTTTGCTTCGACGTTGTGCGGATCATGCTCCAATGTGTGCCCGGTAAAAATTGATATTCATGATCAGCTTTATAAATGGCGCCAGGAAATTGTTCAGTCTGGCAACGTCGCCGCTTCCAAAAAAGCTGGAATAAAAATCATGAGCGTTGTTCTCTCAATTCCCTGGTTATACAAATTCTCGGGTTGGGGCGGAAGAAAACTGATGCATTATTTCCCCAGTTTAGTGAGCAACAGATTTAATCCCTGGTATAAGCAAAGGGAAATGCCTGCTCCTCCCCCATCCTCCTTTACAGAATGGTATAAAAAACGCGACAAAAAATGAATAGCAGAGAAAAGATATTGGAGCGGGTGAAAAGCAATCAGCCAGCTAAAAGTCACGAAGCTCATATTACCGTCAATCATTCAAAGCCAGAAAGCCCTATAGAAAAATTTAAGAACACTTTGATATCCATCGGAGGCAGTGTTCTGGAAAT
>CAZAHL010000530.1:0-3028 GCA_964484845.1 uncultured Chryseolinea sp.
GACCAAGAGAACGGTACGTTCAAGAAATTAGAATTGAATAAAAAAACCTGTGATTTACCACAGGTTTTTTTATTTTGGATCGAGATAAATCGTTTTCGATTTTTTTATTCCATTACAAGCAGCTTCCTGCTCCCTACTAAAAACTTGCGTTCAATCTTTCTGAAAAGTATCCAGTCATTTTTTTAAGATTGAACAATTTTAGTACAAGCGCATTAACCATTCTACCTTTTAGCAGAGAGGCAATGCTCATTGTTTTTCCTTTGTAAAGCTTTTTTCATTTTTTACCGTTAGCCTTTACCATATAAAATTTTTATCTGAGATGTTCTCCCTGAGGCAACGTCTAGGAAAAATTAAAGGAGATCGTTGGCTAATTCTCCCCATTAAATTTATGGGTACCCCTAGCGTTAATGGCGACCAATGAAGACAAAAATTTTTTTCCTCATTTTCTCTTTCTATATCGGTTTATCTATAAAGGTAGATGGAGAGGTCTTTCACCCTGATACGTTGAATAACACTGGCATTTCCCAATGTTCTGTAGTGCATGCAGGGAGCGAATCTGCGGGTGATCTAGCTCTTTCTGCACAAATTAGCGATTTTTTTTTATCGATATTTAATACGGATAGTTGGCCTCCCCGGTGGAAATGCGGTGCATGGACTTCCTTTCATGGTTGGCTTTATATTATTTCAGATCTGGTTACAGGCGTCTGTTATTTTTTGATTCCCCTCGCATTGTGGGTTTTCCTCTATAAAAAAAATGATCAGTATAAATCGTTTCGCCTGGTCATCCTTCTCTTTATCATATTTATCGTTGCCTGCGGCTCAACTCATTTTATAGATGCTTCTATTTTTTGGTGGCCTGCCTATCGGGTAAGTGCTCTATTGCGATTTATCACAGCGATAGCGTCTGTGGCTACGGTTATTGCAATGATAAAATTAGCGCCGAAAATTCTGCAGTTACGAAGTCCAGCATCTCTCGAGAAACTGGTAATTGAACGAACCGTCGAATTACGCGAAGTAAATTTGAAACTTCAGCAGGAAATCGAACATAGGAAACTGGCGGAAAAGGAGCTAACGAAAAGAGAAAAACGCTTTAGAGCATTAATCGAAAACATCTCCGATGGCATCGTTTTGAATGACGAAGATTCTAATGTTTTATATCAGAGTCCCTCGGTTGGTAGAATCTTAGGATATACATTTGAAGAACGGAAAAGAAAACCTGTTTTGAATTACGTCCACGAGGAGGATAAGGAAGGTTTTAAAAAGCTGTACGAAAATCTAGCGGAATCTCCTGGCCAACCTCTTCCCTTTCAATTTCGCTTTAAACATAAACATGGCCATTACATTTGGCTGGAGGGAGTCGTTACCAATTTGGTACACGACAGAAATGTAAATGCGTATGTGGCCAATTACAGGGATATTTCTGAGCGTAAAGAGGCTGAAGATAAGTTGCGTCATGAACGCTATTTATTAAGAACACTGATAGACAATCTGCCTGTTTACATCTATATTAAAGATACGCAGTTACGCCATATTATCAACAACAAAGCCAACGTTGAGCTTATTGGAGCTGCCAATGAGGAAGAAACTATAGGCAAGACTGTGTTGGATTATTTCGATCCAACCATTGCCCATGAATTTATGGAAGCCGACCGGAAAGTGCTAAAATCCGGTACATCGGTTCTCGATCTTGAGGAAAAAATAATTGGTCACACCAACGAAGTTCGATGGCTACTTACTTCAAAAATTCCATTGATAGAGCGAAATCAAACGGTTGGTCTAGTGGGCATTAGCCAGGATATTACAGAAAGGAAAAAGGCAGAGCTCACCCTGCAGGAACTTAATACTTTCCTTGCAATACAAGCTTCGAAACTTTCCGCTTCAAATACCGAGTTGGAGCGTTTTGCCTATATCGCTTCACACGACCTTCAGGAACCTTTGCGGATGGTGAGAAGCTTTCTTCAACTCTTAAAAAAGAAATACGAAGGTCAACTCGATGACAAAGCAAGAGAGTATATCGACTTTGCCGTCGATGGATCGGAACGAATGAAAAAGCTTATTATGGATTTATTGGAATATTCCCGCGTAGGATCTATTCCCGCAAAATTCGAGCTAGTTGATATGAATGAAGTGGTGCAGAGAACGTTGCAGGTATTGCATGAATCGATTAAGTACTCGGAAGCCGAGATCCGTGTAAACCAGTTGCCGACTATTAGGGGTGTTAAGACTCAACTGGAGCAAGTTGTATTAAATCTGGTCGCAAACGCATTAAAGTACCGGAAGGAAGCCTCGCCTGTGATTACGATACAAGCTGAAGAAGATCTGAAGTACTGGAAATTTCTAATATCGGACAATGGGATGGGGATAGAGCAACGGTTTTTCGATAAGATATTTATAATTTTCCAAAGGTTAAATAATCAGAGTGAACAGAGAGGATCAGGGCTTGGTCTCGCTATTTGCAAAAAAATAGTCGAGGGTCATAAAGGAAGCATGTGGGTGGAGTCTAAGATGGATACGGGAAGCACGTTTTATTTTACGATTCGGAAAAACATATAACCTCTTCGAGATGTGCCAACGGTTATCATGAAATTCTGCATTCTTATTGTGAACGTACTTTTGGCCGTAAAAAGGTCAACTTTTAACCATAAAAAATTTGTGTCTTTGTATGGAGTTCAGACAATTACGGATTTCCGTTTGAAGAAAAAAATTAAGTGCCGCCTTTACATTAAGGCGTTTGAACTAAAAAATGCGATGTTTCTCCTTAAATGAATGATAGCAGCAATTACGATAGTTTCTTGTCTTCCTCGCCAAAATGTGTTCAAGCCGTGTAATAATCGGAAGAAATCATGTTTTGTTAAGCCCTCATCCATTCAGGTCCGTATCCGTTTTTTGTTAACGGACTCAGGAAAGTATAAAATATGTTATAGCTAAGGAAGCATATGGCAGCGGAAGACCAGAAAATTCTGATCATAGAAGATAATCCTGGGGATCTTTTCCTGGTGAAGGAATTCCTGAAAAGAACTTCATTGCC
>CAZAHL010000531.1:0-2987 GCA_964484845.1 uncultured Chryseolinea sp.
ATGAAATAACTTATTGGGGGATTATTGGAGGATAGGCAGAGTACTTGATGGAGAAATTATAGAAAATAAAAAGCCCCGGGAACCACCCCGGGGCTTAAACCAAACCCCCTCGAACCAACACATCCATTCCCAATGATGGGAGGGAATCACAATCCTTAAACCAATTACTTAACAACTTCCAGTGCCTCAAGGTTCTCAAAAGAGAAATCTGTTTCATTTATTAAATCAATATATATTACAGAGTCCTTTTGAACCTTTCCAGACAAAATCTGTTTCGAAAGCTCATTTAAAATCTCGCGTTGAATGACTCTTTTTAATGGGCGAGCGCCAAATTGTGGATCATATCCAAGTTTTGTAAGTCTCTCTTTCGCCGCATTTGAGAATTCGATTTTAACACCGGCATCCTGTAAACGTTTGGCAATTAAATTAACCTGGATTTCCACAACTTTTCGGATATCCTTCATACTCAAAGGACGGAACATAATGATCTCATCAATCCGGTTCACAAATTCGGGGCGTACAGATTTTCGTAACAAGGCAAGCACTTCTTGCTGAGTATCTTCCAATACATCAAAATAATTTCCCTCTGTAATTTTTTCAAAATTTTCCTGAATGAGGTGCGAACCGATGTTAGTTGTCATAATAATGATCGTGTTTTTAAAGTTTGCCACACGCCCTTTATTATCCGTTAATCTCCCTTCGTCCAAGACTTGCAATAAAATATTGAATACATCCGGATGGGCTTTCTCAATTTCATCCAATAGAATGACGGAGTAGGGTTTCCTGCGGACGGACTCCGTAAGTTGGCCACCTTCATCGTATCCCACGTAGCCAGGAGGCGCTCCAACCAAACGGCTTACACTGTGCCGTTCCTGATATTCACTCATATCGATGCGTACCATTGCGCTCTCATCGCTAAACAAATAGTCGGCTAATGCTTTTGATAATTCGGTTTTACCCACTCCTGTAGTACCCATAAAAATAAATGTACCAATCGGACGTTTGGGATCTTGCAAACCCGCACGGCTTCTCCGAACTGCATCACTTAACGCCCGAATTGCTTCTTCTTGCCCTGCCACACGCCTTCCCAGTTCTTCCTCTAAATTCAGGAGTTTATCACGTTCACTTTGAAGCATTTTTGAAACGGGTATTCCTGTCCACTTGGCGACTACCTGCGCAATATCTTCGCTATCCACCTCTTCTTTCAGCAATGTTTTTTCCCCCTGCATGCTTTTAATTTTGCTTTGATAGGCATCCAGACTTTTTTCAGCTTCGGTTATTTTACCGTAGCGAATTTCAGCCACCTTTCCATAGTCACCTGCTTTTTCAGCTTGTTCCGCCTCAAATTTCAGCTTATCAATATTTTCCTTCGCCTTTTGAATTCCGTGAACCACTTCCTTCTCACCTTCCCACTTCGCTTTGAGAGAATTCCGTTCTTCTGATAGCTCAGCGATGTCTTTCGTTAACAGACTTTCTTTTTCTTGATCCTTTTCTCTGCGAATGGCTTCTCGTTCAATTTCCAACTGCATGATCTTGCGGTTGAGTTCATCAAGTTCCTCGGGCAACGAGTCCATTTCCAATCTCAATTTGGCAGCCGCTTCATCCATCAGGTCAATTGCCTTATCAGGTAGAAAGCGGTCGCTTATATAACGGCTTGAAAGTTCGACCGCCGCAATAACAGCGTCGTCTTTAATCCGAACACCATGATGCAATTCATATTTATCCTTGATTCCACGCAATATGGATACAGAATCTTCGATGTTAGGCTCATCTACCATGACTGACTGGAATCTGCGCTCCAGCGCTTTGTCTTTCTCAATGTATTTTTGATACTCTTTTAAAGTAGTCGCTCCAATTGCGTGAAGTTCGCCTCGCGCCAATGCAGGCTTTAATAGATTAGCCGCATCCATCGCCCCTTCGCCTCCGCCTCCCGCCCCGACCAGAGTATGGATCTCATCGATAAAAAGGATGATTTGCCCGTTTGAATCGGTCACTTCCTTGATAACAGATTTCAAGCGCTCTTCAAACTCTCCTTTATATTTTGCCCCAGCAACCAGCAAGCCCATATCGAGGGATATTAAAATCTTTTCTTTCAAATTTTCAGGAACGTCTCCATTCACGATCCGCTGGGCCATTCCTTCCACGATCGCTGTTTTCCCCACTCCTGGCTCTCCTAAAAGAATGGGATTATTCTTGGTCCGCCTGGAGAGAATTTGGAGTACCCTTCTTATCTCTTCATCGCGACCGATGACGGGATCTATTTTTCCCAGCTTAGCCAGATCATTCAGGTTTTTAGAATAACGGGCGAGCGACTTGTATTTTGCTTCCGCATTCTGATCCGTTACTTTGGAGCCACCTCTTAATTCCTTTATTGCTTTTACAAGCGCAGCACGGTCAAGTCCAGCATCACGCAACATCAATCCTACCTTATCTTTGGTGGTAAGTATGGCAAGTAGCAAGTGTTCGATAGCAATGTATTCGTCCTTAAACTCGTGAAGTTCTTTTTCAGCCTGTTGTAACACAGCGTTGCTTGGTGATGACAGATAAGGCTGCTGTCCTGATACGCGGGGATATGCATTCAAAACTTCTTCAAGTTTCGTGTTCAGGAGCGTTCCGTTTACATTTATCTTTTTAAATAAATACGCGGAAACATTTTCATCAGTTTCTAGAATCGCCTTGAGCAAGTGCCCCGGTTCAATAGCCTGATGCTGAAGACTCAGTGCAATCTCAGCAGACTTTTGTAACGCTTCTTGAGATTTTATCGTAAATTTTTCGAAGTTCATAGTCATTCAATTTTCTTGATATACAGTTCTCAAAACATAATCCATTAAAATGATTGGAATGATTTCAGAAATTTTGACATTTAAAAGCATATTATACAGGAACGTTTACGCCAAGATGGCGCGGAAAGAATGTCGAAATATCAGTGTACATAAACATCCTTTATCATCAATTGGTTTTAAAGACATAAAATAATGTCAAAGAAG
>CAZAHL010000532.1:0-2982 GCA_964484845.1 uncultured Chryseolinea sp.
ATCAGTGTGGCATTTCCATCTTGCACGTTAACCGTATAGTCACCATTGGCATCGGTTGTGGTTCCTTTCGTTGTTCCCTTTTCAAGCACATTCACACCCGGCAGGGGAGCTTGATTTTCGTCAGTAATCTTTCCCGTCACGGCAAAATCGTACCGATCATCATTCGCGGTGAAAATTTCAGCATCTTCATTCTCTGAAAATTCACTTTCATCATCTGAATGAATCGTTTCATCCCCGTGCTTCGAAAAAAGCTTAGGTTGCTTTTTCTTCAACATGATCTGGTCGCCTTTGATCTTAAAAGTTATTGACGGATAATTTTTAAACAGCTCTGAAATAGCTGATTCAATGGAGACATTGTTCAGATCAATGGTAACTTTTCGTTTATCATTGATCCGCTTGTGGCTGTAGAAAAAACGGTAATCTGTTTTTCCTTCTATCGAAAGCAAAACTTCTTTCAGTAATGCATTTTCAGCCCGAATGGAAATAATGTTCCTGTCAACTGTATCAGCAGCTGGAAGCTGAACTGCGCTTAGTGACATAACCAAGAGTATTAGCATAGATTTGGGTGATACTATCTTGTTACTCAATAACATGTAATAAGATCCCAGTAAAGTTTTTTTCATAACTTTGGGTAGTTAATAAAGTGAGTGTAATCATTTTTGTTAATGTACCATTCGCTCCTGGAGCGTATTGGGGAGATCGGAAGGTGTTATCAGCACTTTCCGATTCTTTTTTCTAATACGTTATAATTTCATAGTTGCCTTGCTTTAGATTTTATGTGTCCATTTAATATTCGCATAACCTTCCTGTAATGGATACTTTGCTTCCATCAATTGTGTAATTGATGGGCTCCGTGTTCTTAAAGATATCCAGTACTTCTTCCAATGATTTATCTTTAAATTTTGCAGAAAATGTGCAGCTTAAAGAATGGCTGTCTTCCATTATAATTTGTACATCATACCAGCGCTCAAGGGTTTCTATTATATAACCAAATGGCTTGTTATCAAATATGATCCATCCGTCCTTCCATAAAGTATCTTCTTCACTATCAACTTTCTCTTCCCGTACAATTTTTTCCGATCCTTTTGTGAACACCGCGCGCTGATTGGGCGATAACATCACTAACTGCCCATTCTTCTTCCCTGTTGATTCAACGGATACTTTTCCGCGAACAACTGTTGTCTGTATCCTTTGATCATTCGGATACGATTTCACATTAAAAGCTGTACCTAGCACTTTTACAGCGATCCCAGATGTGTTCACGATAAAGGGCCTGGATGCATCTGGCGTTACATCAAAAAAAGCTTCTCCTTCCAGGTAAACTTGCCGGTCCTCCCCTGCCATAAAATTGGATGCATAAGTAAGCCTGCTATCGGCGTTCAACCAGACTTTCGTTTCATCGGGTAAAACAATGCTCATTTTATTCCCTTCGGCTGTATAAACCGATTCTTTAAAACCGGTCCCTTCATTTTCCTGATAAGTATAATAGCCAATGACCGATGCTATTAATAAGAAGGAGGCCGCGATTCTATACGCAATGGTAAAGCGTTCTTTGTGTGGTGTCATAGTCACCACGGGTGTATTAGATTCTGATGTTCTTTTTGCACGCTCGAACTTATCTATTGCATCATTGATACGGAGTTGCATGGTATGCATCATCGGATCAGGAACATGGTTCGCCGATTTCATTAAGCGAAGAAATTGACTCGCTTCCTCAACGTTGGATCTCTGCCATGGATAGTGGTCTAAGAATGTTTTCCAATATTTATCTTTTTCAGTATCAGGTGTCCGTACCCACTGCTGAAAAAATTCGTCGCAGATAAAACCCTCCGTAGAATAATTTTTGTAGTCCATATAAACAGACAATGCTTTTAAGTAAGAAGCATGTACTTTGCATTTTACTCCTTAATTATTTGAATTTATTTTGCAGCAACCTGACTCATGAGCCCGCTCATAAAGTCTAAAAACTCACCGCAAGGGGGAAATGACGCAAGAAATCGCCAGGATAGTATTAACTTTTAGGCACATAGCGAATCCGTTAGTTCACGTTGAAAAAATCAAGGTACGCCAGGTATCGACTATAGAAACAGACACTTATTAGTGCCTGTCTAACGTAGGCTCATAAAGGTCGCTTAAAGAAAAAACGCAATGTGGAGGGTATTTTTTCAGGCAACCTTTGCGTGAAAATTTGTTTGGTATTAAAAGGCCGAGGAAGCGCGCTCAAACATCTAAGGCCGATATTTCTTTGAGGGCTTTTCTTAATACGATAATAGCTTTGCTGATAAGGTTATAGGCGGCCTTCACATTAATATCCATGACTGAAGCTATTTCTTCATAGGTCATGTTCTCAAAAAATTTAAGGGTGATGGCTTCCTGCTGGCGTTCGCTCAGGTCAATAATAGCGGCTTTTAAACATCCCATTAATTCTTTTGATTCTTGTTCATGGATAATGGCCAACTCAATTGAAAACTCGACTTCGGCAGGATAATCTTCCGGAAGACCGGGATGGAGTTGTAATCGCTGATCAGTCAATAACCTCCGAAGCACCCTTCTCCGAACGGATTTTATCAGATATGATTTTATGGATCTGACATCGCTGATCGTATTTCGCCTGATCCATAATTCTATAAAGAGATCCTGAATACAATCCGCAACCAATGCCTGGTCCCGGGATATGCTCTTTGCATAGTAATAAAGAGATGCAGCGTATTTTTCAAACAGGGAATTTAACGCCTCACGGCTTCCATCCTTCATTGCAGCCCATAAATCTGCATCTTTTTCCACATGAACGCTCATCGGTTCGATAAGGAGCGGGGGCAAGATTGCGTATTTTGTTTCGATCATGTGTGGCAAAATCCATTTAAAACCCAGTGATCTTCAGTGAAAACAAAAATTTGTGTGAAACGGGTTATATCGGTTCACACCAACATTTAATCTTAGCGAATGATGTAATCTGGTCTAAAGTGAGAGTATCGTTCAGAG
>CAZAHL010000533.1:0-2973 GCA_964484845.1 uncultured Chryseolinea sp.
TTGTCCAGTCGAAATTTCAATGGAATATATTTTGCGATAAGGTTGATCTTAGTAAGAAGAATGAGTTCACCTTCGAATTTATTGTAGCAGACAACGATAATACCTGTAAGTTATACAAAGCAGATACCCTGGATGTCACCGTTAAACTTTTTCCACCAGACAATGAAAAGCCAGAATTGCAGGTAAGTAACCTGAATCGTCAGATTCAGATGGTGGACAATTCAATGACGGTAAACCTTGGCGAGCAAATCACGCTTGCGCTACTGGGTTTTGATGGTGATGTTAAACCCCAGGATCTCCTCAAGCTTGAGCTCATAAAGGCGGAAGGCAACGTGGAGCCAACTGGCTATGTCTATGCTGATGCAGAAGGTCGCGGCAGCGTTGAAAGTACATTCTCCTGGAATCCAGAGTGTTCGATCTTCACCAACGAACTGTATCAAAATGACTATGCATTTACATTCCGGGTTATGGATGACAAATGTTACAATCCTAAAGGCGATACGATAGTTGTAAACATTACGATTAAAGATGTAGACGCTGGTGGCGATGAGTTTTTGCCGCCTAATTTCATTTCACCCAACGGCGACGATCAAAATGACTTTTTTGCCATGGTGAAAGAAGATGGAGTAACCGGCGAGTTAATTAGTATTCTTCCGAATGATAACTGCACGGGTACGTTTGAAGGCATCAGCATTTTTAATCGATGGGGAAAATCCGTTTTTGAAAGCCGGTCCAAAGATTTCCGATGGTATGCCGACGGTGAGGCTACAGGTCTTTACTTCTATCACCTGAAGTATTCGGATAAGGAGTATAAAGGGGTTATTACGTTGTCGTATGATTCGCACGTAGGGGCGAGGTAAACGGTAAGTGGTAAGAGGTGAGAGGTGAGAGGTGAGAGGTAAAAGGTAAGCAGTAATCAGTAATCAGTGATCGGTGTTAACCGACTGGCACCACTTACCACTTACCTCTTACCTCTTACCTTTTTGAAAGCTCACATGTACGTTAAAATCACAGACGCTACCAGCAGCATCATAAAATGGTAGGAAGTGTTGATTGCGAACAACTTCCAGGATTTATTTTCCCAGGCAACTGTACTTAAGTCAACTGGCAGATAAAATCCCAGCCAGGTAAACACTGTTGAATTCGCGATCTTCATCGCAGGGGACATCGCATCCATTCCAGGAACATAGCTCCACGCAGCAATGTTGTGTGCAAAAACGTAGGCGAGAAAAAAATTACCGATGACCATAAAGATCATGCCTTTGGCGATTTGACCTCCGGCTGGTTTCATGCTGGTATCAAATCCCATTTCTTTTGCCCACGCTTTTCCGAAGAGCGGTGTGTACCAAAGAAATCCAAGAATAAAATTGGCTACCACTGCCACGAGGATCGCCACGATGTTGATGTTCATTTCTTCCATGATAAGGTTGTTAGTTTAAGGATTAAGGGGTTTAACTAATGGGGGGAAATTGACGATTTTAGATTTACGATTTTAGATTGGGTGCGTAGGAAAATTTACGATTTTAGATTGACGATTTTAGATTTGGTGGGTAGATTTAAGTTCAGCAACTCGGATTTACTCACCCTGAAAACGGGATATTTGATGACTTAATACGTACACAAGACCCCATCGAGCCTAAATCTAAAATCGCCAATCTAAAATCGTAAATGGAATAAAGGATTTGATATGGGCTTTGCCAGAACTAGGTGCTATGATGATTTAAATTCCCTGCGATAAGAATCGAGCCCGACATCAATTTGCCGCTAGCTTCAGCTAGCGGAGGAGAAAAAAGATTTCATTTCGGCTTTAGCCAAAATCCCCAATATGAATTGACATCGAGCATCAATCTAAAATCGTAAATGGAATAAAGGGATTTGCTTAGGCCAAAAATTATGTGCTATGATGATTTAAATTCCCTGCACATAAGAATCGAGCCCAACATCAATTGCCGCTAGCTTCAGCTAGCGGAGCATAAAAAGGATTTGTTCCGGCTTTAGCCAAAATCCCCGAGATGAATTAACATCGAGCCTAAATCTAAAATCGTAAATCTAAAATCTACAATCTCACCGGCAGCAAATTACTCTCCTTTATATACGCCGTCTCGCCATTCCATAAAATTCTAAGCCAGACATCGTTTTTACCTGTAACCTCAACCCGATGTCCTTCCCCTACTACTTCGATTACCGAAGCACCGGGAGACGGTCCATCCATTAAAAATGTGTTGGGAGCACTTACGATAGCTGTTGGGACGTCACCGCCCCAGTTAACATGAATAAAGAGTGCAGTTAACGTGAGCAATGCAAAAACACCGCTGGCCACGGGTCGTTGACCTTTGCGTTTGATCGAAAAGATGACGCTTAGCAAGAATACCGCAATGACTGCCAGCGCCAGGGTAATATGAAAATGATAATCGTGGTATGCAGAAAAGGCGAATTCCGCATCCGAGTTTTCATATCCTTCAAGGTTGTAGCGCGTGGAGAGCTCTTCCATTTTAACCAGCACCGACTTATCGTTGGATACGAGGTAATATAAGTTGAGATAATAAAGAGCTTGTCCGATATGATTGAGGCCTTCCTGTACGTATGCCATTTTCAATAACATAGCCGGCGTATATTGTTTCTGGTTTAAGATGATCTGATAATGTTCCAGGGACTGCGTATATTTTTTTTGCTGGTAGAGGGAATCAGCCTGATTCAATCGAAAAGTAGAAACCTGTGCCCACGTGGCTGGGCTGTTTATAAACAGAAAAACAACAACCCCAAGAACAATTTTTAAAAAGCACCTTTGCATAATTTTTATATCCTGTTACCTTTGCGACCTCAATTTAGGGAAAAGACCCAAAATTGATTCTTTTTAAGCTTATCCGAAAGCCAAAAGGAATGAAACAAAGTTCGGAGACAAGATTCCGTAGCTCAGTTGGTAGAGCATTACACTTTTAATGTAGGGGTCCTGGGTTCGAATCCCAGCGGGAT
>CAZAHL010000534.1:0-2963 GCA_964484845.1 uncultured Chryseolinea sp.
ACAAAGGCCACATAATGGGCCCTCCAGGGTGTCACCAATCCCCCCACAACCCGCAGCAACATCATGCCCATTGCTTATTGCTTATTGCTTATTGCTTATTGCTTATTGCTTATTGCTCATTCCTCATTGCCCATTGCCCATTGCAACAACTCCCGGGTGCTTTCTTCCGTTTGTCTAACAACTGTCATCATATTCAAAATTTTATTATTTCCTTTACAAGGAACCTTACGGTTGAATACTTTATTTTATAGTATGGATAAGACTTTTCTCACCAAGTTGTACCATTCTCATCAGGCGTGTCCTACGTGCCCCGCGCCGATTGAAGTTGCCAACTTTTATGTCGAGCTTCTAGGAGCTCTTTTTGCAGATTTTACACAACTGGCTTCCCTTTCGGAAGAGGAATTTTTCCAACTTATGGAAAGATTGCAGAAGGAACTGGAACGGATTCTCCGCCATAATCCTACTAAAGGCCTCGGAAATCCTGCTCAGCTTGCTCAGCTGGTATTTGATGCACTTCCTGAAATTTGTGAAAAACTTGAAAATGATGTAACGGCCATGTACCAGGGCGACCCAGCCGCAAAGAGTCGGAGTGAGGTGATAAGAACCTATCCCGGTTTTTATGCTATTGCAGCTTACCGGATTGCGCATCAGCTTCATACAGTAGGTGTTCAGGGCATTCCGCGGATCATTACAGAACATGCCCATAGTAAGACCGGGATTGATATTCATCCTGCAGCAAAGATTGGCGAGCATTTCTGCATAGACCACGGTACGGGTATAGTGATTGGGGAGACTTCCGTCATAGGAAATCGTGTAAAGTTGTATCAGGGCGTTACATTGGGTGCATTAAGTGTAAATAAAGAGGATGCTGAAAAGAAACGTCATCCTACTTTGGAAGACAATGTCATTGTTTATGCCGGCGCTACTATTTTAGGTGGAGATACTGTTATTGGCCGGAATAGTATCATCGGTGGAAATGTATGGCTTACCCGTAGCGTCCCTCCGGAGTCAAAAATTTATTATCAGGCGAAAATGTATAACGGAGATACCAATGAAACGGACCTTGTTATTTTTAGGGAAGGTATATAGTTTGCCTAAAATGGATAAACCTTATTAACAACCTTATAATCTTTCCTGCAGCTCTCAAAATCTAATGCATCTTCAGTACACATGACCTTAGCAGATTTAATCGGCAATACACCCCTTGTTCAACTTCAGTATATTCCTGTCAATAAGGGAGTAACAATCTATGGCAAGTTGGAAGGAAACAACCCTGGAGGTAGTGTAAAGGATCGTGCGGCTTATGGAATGATTACAAGCGCGTTAGACCGGAAAGATATTAAGCCAGGCGATAAATTGGTAGAAGCCACCAGCGGTAACACCGGAATTGCATTGGCAATGATAGCTCGTCTTAAAGGATTGGATATGACTCTTATCATGCCTGATAATTCAACACGAGAACGTGTGCTTGCCATGGAAGCGTATGGCGCTAAAGTGATTTTAACGCCGTCTGCGCGTACCATTGAATACTCCCGTGAGCTGGCGGAACAGATGGCTCGGAATGAAGGGTATTTCATGCTCGATCAGTTTGCGAATGCTGACAACTACGGTATACACTATAAAACGACAGGTCCTGAAATTTGGCGCGATACGGAAGGACAAATAACACACTTTGTCTCCGCCATGGGCACAACGGGTACGATAATGGGCGTATCTCGTTATTTAAAGGAGCAGAATCCCGCTGTGCAAATAGTAGGAACACAGCCGACGGATGGTTCTTGTATTCCTGGGATAAGGAGATGGTCACCGGAATTTTTACCTAAGATATTTGATGCAAAGCGCGTTGACCGTATCATGGATGTCAGTGAAAAAGAGGCACGCACCTTTACGAAACGATTGGCTAAGGAGGAAGCAATTCTGGCGGGGATGAGCAGTGGGGGCGCATTAAGCGCGGCTATGAAGATTGCCGGTGAAATAGAATCAGGACTCATCGTTTTTATTGTATGCGACCGCGGTGACCGCTATTTAAGCTCCGACTTATTTGAATAAGGCATGATTGTCACAAAGCGCACGACTGCGACAGACACGGATTTTCAGTCCCTTGTTGTTGAACTTGACAAGGAATTTTGGGTACGCTATCCCGATACGCAACAAAATTTTGAACCCTACAATAAAGTTGATCTAACGGCAAGGGTTGTCGTCGCTTATTTAAATCATAAAGCTGTAGGGTGTGGATGTTTCAGGCCGATGGCGGAGGGTAATACATTGGAGATTAAGCGAATGTATGTAATGCCTGAATCTAGAGGTAAGGGGATTGCTAAAATTATATTGCGAGATCTGGAACAATGGGGGAGGGAGGAAGGTTTTATGCATTCGAAATTAGAAACGGGAATAAAGCAGCCAGAGGCCATAGCAGTTTATAAGAGAGAAGCTTACATACAAATTCCCAATTATCCTCCTTATGTTGATGTAACGGAAAGCATCTGCATGGCAAAGAGGTTGTAACTATCCAGCTTACAATAACGGTCAAGAACGCATCTTCATAGTATAGGAGGACCGTTACAATAATTCAACGTGCAAATATGGCAGCCCGAAACCTGAAACTTCAAACATCGAACTGACAAGGGAAGTACAAGTTTCGAGTCTCGAGTTACGAGTTGTCCAGCTGACGCCACTGTAGCATAGCCGTTAACTTAAGATGGTAGCCCCGGATGAAATCCGGGGTAAAATTTAAATCTTAAATCGCACCACGTACTAATTTATTTTCATCTCCGCCCTTTGCATGGTGCGTACATCGCTTTCACAAATCGAGGGTGAATATTGCGTGCCAGAAAGCAATATGCTTTGATCAAGGTTGGTCTGTGGCACGCTTTCATAATTTAATCATCAAACCCCGGATTTCATCCGGGGCACCTCATATTGAACCCCGATGGGGTTCTTATATGACTGATATTTTTAAACCA
>CAZAHL010000535.1:0-2941 GCA_964484845.1 uncultured Chryseolinea sp.
TGGCGTGCCTCCCATACCAACCCCGCCGAAGTATTAAAAAATGAATAAAGTCAAACTCTTAATTTGTGGACGCATACGTCGACCATACTCAAACAACTTTACTAAGCCGTCCTACAAGGTGCTACCTGGTAGTGCGACAACTTAAACACCTAAACACTTAAACACCTAAACACTTCTAAATGAAAGGAACATATATCGGCGAATTGGAAGAACTTATATTGCTGACCGTCGGAATATTGTATAAGCAAGCATACGGCGTGGCCGTGATGGATGAGGTCGAAAAACAGACCGGACGAAGCCTGAACATCAGCGCTGTCCATGCTGTTCTGAAAAGATTAGAAGAGAAAGGTCTTGTTACCTCCGAAATGAGCGAGCCCACCAGCGAACGTGGCGGAAGACGGAAGCGCGTATTTTTGCTCACCGCATCTGGCAAAAAGGCGTTGGAAGAAGCCAATGAGATACGCAATCAATTGTTTAGTCAAATTCCTAAGGTGGCCTTAAGATTCAGTGCTGCGTAGGATTAGGGCGTATACATTGCTTACTGCAAATTATAAGGGGCCGATAATCACTCCGATTTTTAGTTTAATCGATAATACATGCCGATACATTTGAGCATGAAATCAACACGCATTCAGTACCTGGGTCCAGGAATCTAAAAAACTGATGTATGCCATACTTAAATTAAGGGAAAATTCGTTGTTACTAATGAATAAAAATCAAAAGCCGTCCTGAAACCTTATTTAACTATTTGAAGTTTAGGTTACTTTCAGGAAAACATTTTCATTCAGGACGTTAGTTCCAGTTTCAAATAGACAATCCGGAAGGGCCGATAAATACGTATTTAGATTAAAATCGCAAATCTTCATCACTGCAAATTTTCTATGACCGATAAATTAAATAGGATTTTCCAGCATAAGCCGTTCGCTGGAATGTTATTCATGCTGGTTGTACTTGTATCGTCCTGTAAGGATGATGATAACCCATCGCCTGTACTAGCGCAAAATATTCACGTGAATGATTGGATACTGGAAAACATGAAGTACTGGTATTTATGGTCCGATCAATTACCCGCCTCACCGGATAGAGGTCAGGTTCCGGATGAATTTTTCCAATCCTTGTTGGACGCCGAAGACCGGTTTTCCTGGATCCAGGATGATTACGCCGACTTACTTAATTCTTTGCAAGGCATTAATCGCGAAGCCGGATTTGAGTACGTTCTTTACAAAGATGATGGAACTGATAACGTAATTGCGCAGATACTGTATGTTAAGTCCAATTCGCCTGCACAAACTGCGGGTTTAAAGCGTGGTGATAAAATCACGCGTATCAACGGACAACAAATGACAACTGGAAATTATCAGACTGTGTTAGAAAACACCAGCAGCGATAGCTACACCATAACCTATGAACCGCTTCTTATAGAGGAACAAAAATTTGATTCCGAAAAGACAGCGACGTTACCGACGATCATATATTCTGAAGACCCAAATTACCTCAGCAAAGTCATTGAGGTCAATGACAAAAAGATCGGCTATTATGTATATAATTTCTTTTCGTCCGGCGCGGGTCAAGACAGTTTGAAATACGATATACAGATGAACAATATCTTCGCTGATTTTAAGTCGCAGGGTGTTACTGATTTGATTTTAGATCTGCGATTTAACAGTGGAGGATCCGAAACATCGGCAACGAATCTTGCCAGTCTGATTGCTCCCGATGCCAGCAATGATAAAATATTCTTTCGCCGGGAATACAACGATCTTGTTGAAAACGACGTGCGCAGCAACATTGGGGAGTCATTTTTACAAAGCAGGCTTTTAAATAAAGGAGAAAATATCGGAAATCAACTATCGGGACGGCTATACATTTTGACAGGATCGCGCACAGCGTCCGCGAGTGAGCTGATCATTAATGGACTAAAACCTTATATGGATGTGTTTTTAATCGGGGATGTAACGTATGGAAAGAATGTGGGTTCAATATCCATCTACGATGAAGAAGACCCGGAAAATACCTGGGGCATGCAGCCCATCATTGTAAAAGTTTACAACAGTTTGAATCAGTCTGATTACAGTCAGGGCTTTAGTCCTAACATAGAAAATAAGGATAACAATTTGTTCATATATCCGCTCGGAGACACACGCGAAGCGCTGATAAGCAAAGCAATCGAACAAATCACCGGAGTTTCAATAGGAGGCCGACAACGCCAAACAATTGATTCAAGAGAAATTATTGGTCATTCACTCGATAAAAATAAAAGAAGCTTTATCCTATCGGTCGATAAAGATATTCAGGACTTTTTACAGAAGCCTCTTCTTAGAGATTAATCATTTGTTACTGACATCCAACACCACTTTCGAAATTCGAAATTCGGCGTTCGAAATTCGACATTGATGTCTAATAATGCCCAACGCCAATGGTGGTTTTTGGGACAGACCTGTGATACAAATTGTAATTCAATACTGAACTTTGTCATCTTTGTCTTTCCATCGCTGGAAGAGTTCGAGTCCCTGATCGCGACCGCATTGATATGCGGGTATCTTTCGTTGATCAGGTTGGAGCATGATTTCCTGATAAATAAAATGATCGTCGAAATTTATAGAAGCGGCATCTTCGCGGGTGCAGGCGTAAACGATACGGTCCGGTCGTGACCAATAGATTGCCCCTAAACACATCGGACAAGGTTCACATGAAGTATATACCGTGCAGCCGTCCAGTTGATAGGATTCCAGATGACGACAAGCATCCCGAATAGCAACAATTTCTGCGTGGGCCGTTGGGTCTGTCGTGGCGATCACTTTATTATTACCTTTCCCAATAACAACACCCTGTTTCACGATTAAGGCTCCGAAAGGCCCGCCTTCATTCAGGTCGGCACCCCGTTGCCCGAGTTCGATGGCCAGCTTAATGAAATGTAAATCTTCGTTGGGTGTCATCAATG
>CAZAHL010000536.1:0-2934 GCA_964484845.1 uncultured Chryseolinea sp.
ATTAACTCACAAAAGACATGGTCGCTGCTGGAAAGTTTCTACATATTTCGGTTCTCGACCACGTGATTATGACCAGCGAAGCATATTATTCATTCGCTGATGAAGGGCTGTTGTAGCCCTTTCCTAGATGTTATAAACGTATTTTGCCAGCACCTTAACGAGTGCGTTGAATCCACTGGGTTTGACAATACAATCAATTGCGCCCATAGCTTGGAACTCCTGTACGTCCTTTTCCCTCAATGTGGTCGAGAGCATTATGACGGAGACAGCAGAAAAAACAGGATTCGACTTTAATGCCTGTAAGCACTCCCGTCCATCCATCACAGGCATGTTGATGTCCATAAAAATGTACTTAGGCAACTCATCCAATTGTTTTAATAATGCCAAGGCCGCCGAGCAATTAGGGCTGGTAAGGCATCTCATTCGTTCATATTTTCGGTAAAAGAATTCCGACGCGTTCAGGTAGTCGACTGCCTCACAAAACAGTTCTATATCGTCCGGATCGTCGTCGATGAAAAGAATAGTCATCGCAGGTAGGATTGCTCCTAGCATTCTCTAGATAGGTACTTCATGTCGATCATCAGAGTCATATTTAACTTGATATTTTTTCTCTGATACTCAATTGTTGAGACATCATTTAGGACCGATTTAACGACCTAACCAAAGCGGGGAATCTCAATAAAGTTGGCGTCTGAATCTTTGTAGTATTGCTCAGTTATGTAAACTGATTGACCTTCCAAAAAGTGATTAAGAATGGGACTCTTACTTCTTTCAATTGACATTTGTCTTTGTCGCTTTTTCCGGCAACATATGAAGGCCGAGCAACATAACAAAATGGAAAAAAATCGTGCCAGCAATTATCTTTTATGATAGCAAGCGCTTATTGATTTTTAGCGGCGGTTGGAGCGCCTTAATGCTGAATGTTCGCCATACTTTTAAGCCATCGATTTTGAACAAAAATTATCCATCACTGGAGTAGGAAGGGAAATGACAACAGAATAAGACTTAAGTCGATCACTCGTCCCAAGTTGTCGATGTCGCACGCAAGAATCATCCTGACTAAAGTTGGTAATGCTGACAAGTTTTTTCATATCGGTACTTGCTCACGATCCTCATAAGCGAGTGAACAACGTGTATATGATACCGGATATGGGCCATTCGTTTTGTATTTTTAAGCGTTGCCAGGGATTGCCATCCGGTCATTACTGGCATGTTCAAGTCAAGAAAAATGAGATCCGAATAGGATTTAACGGGTTAACAAGAGACTCGAACACGCCAGTGGCGGTAACAACATAAAAAATCATATGAAAGGCCAGCCGCCTCAAGTGCTTCCCGAAAAACTTCGCGGTCGTCAGCGCTAATCACTCATTGCTAAAACGCCTAAGCATGTAAAACTCCTGTCAAACGCCAATTTACAGCACGCGCCCAATGCATAAAGCTATGATTAATCGTTTTAAATTTTAACAACCAGGTTTATTTTACTCACCTTCTATTTTTGGATTGGATTTCGGTGCTGGCCGATCAAGGTCGCCCTTGAAATCTTTTATCCCGTCTTTAAATTCCCGTATCCCTTTTCCGATCCCCTTCATAAACTCGGGGATTTTGTTAGCGCCAAAGAAAATAAGTATTACAAGACCAATAAGCAGGATCTCCTGCATGCCGATCCCACCCAGAAATAATAATATGGTATTCATATGTTTCGAATTTTAGTTATATATAAATTATTGGCGACTTCACTTTTCATTTTCAAGTAGATTGATTCATCAATCAAATCGATGCCACGTCCCTGAGGCGATTTTGTATTTCCTCTCGTAACCTTCTTTTGACGACTCCCTCAGAGATCGTGATGCTTACTTCGTATAGAATGTATAGGGGTATGGCTATCAACGACTGACTCAACGGATCGGCTGATGGTGTAATGATGGCTCCGAGGATCAGTATCGTTACGATGGCGTGCTTTCGTTTTTTTCTCAGCAGTTCGGGACTGACCACACCTATCTTGGTTAAGAAGAACATGAATACGGGGAGTTGAAAAAGCAGACCGGTCCCTAAAAGCAATCCTACAATGGTTCCTACATAGGAAGTGATGTCGAACTCGTTTACGATCATGTCGCTGATCTGGTAATTAGCGAGGAAAGAGATCATGAGCGGGCAAAGGACATAGAACCCGAAAAGGATCCCGGAAATAAAAAGGAATGATATTGCGGCAACTCCGCCTCGTGAGTACTTTCTTTCATAATTATGGAGACCCGGCCTTATAAAGCGATAAAATTCCCAGACGATGTAGGGGAAAGCTAAAATGAAACCAATAACGAACGAGGCGAGAATATGCATGGTGAATTGTCCGGTCATTAAACGACTTTGCAACAGGAAGGGGATTTCCTCAACGCAAAAACCATCAACGCCGAGTGCCTTACCGAGGCTGCAAAGTATGCGAAAGGTCGGAAAATTCACGCGTGCAGGCGCGAATATGATATTTTCAAATACCCATGGTGCTATTAAAAAGGCACCTATCGTGAAAATCAACAACGCAAAAAGTGAACGAATAACATGCCATCGCAACTCTTCCAGATGCTGGACAAAATTCATTTCCTTTTTATCGCTCAGAATATTGAACATGGTAATAGCAACCTCAGAATTGCAACTTTTTTAATATTATAGGACCTATTAAAAAAAACCACAACCGGGGATCGCTGTGGCTATTCAAGTGCTGGGGTGGCTTACCCCTTGTTTTTTTGTTTTTTCATTACGTCCTCTTTGGTTAAGCCCGTCGTATTTTTGTCCGGATCTCCGGCCTCTGGCTGCGCTTTAAACGTCAGTTTTTGCATGTATTCGGGATTGCCGCCATTCATTTTTTCCTTCACAATATCACCGTAAGCTTTGCGGGCTTGTGAGACTGTTTTTTTTCCGCTGATGATATCATGCGCCAGATTT
>CAZAHL010000537.1:0-2923 GCA_964484845.1 uncultured Chryseolinea sp.
TGAAAGAAAATCCTTCAATTATCCAAAGAGTTCCTTTGGGGATGATTGCATCCTATCTGGGTATGACCCAAGAAACCTTGAGCCGAATTCGGTCGCAGATTTAGCTTTTTTGACAAATGTCAAAGTAAGCGACTATAGATCAACATACTTTTGTTTTAACAAAATCAAAATGTATGAATACTATACTCTGGGCAGGTCAAATATACCTTGCCATAAATTGTTTGTTTTCCGGATTCAGTAAATCACTTTTCTCCGAAAAAAAATTAGTGTACGAAATGAAGCAAACGGGAGTGGAAGGATTACCACAACCTTTGATACGCTTCATTGGTATTTGCCAATTGCTGGGTGCGGTTGGACTGATACTTCCATGGCTCCTCAACGTGCTACCCGTTCTTACTCCTGTTGCCGCATTTGCATTCGGAATTGATGTAACAATGGCTTCAGGTATTCATATTCAGAGAAGGGAATACAAAACTGCGACTGTAACACTTCTCACGGCCATGGTGTGTTTTTTTGTTACAGCAGGAAGGTTTCACTTTTTAGAAATCATTTAAACTTCGTCAATAATGAGACTCACATCAATTGAAAATCCAAAATCACTATTTCTGAAAATAGCATATTACGTAAGTAAAAAACAATTTGGAAAAGTGATTGCTCCACTCAAATACATTTATTCCAGAAGTATTCCCGCTTTGATGACTTCTGTAAAAATTTACAAATCTGAAAATAGATTAAGCCTTCCAAAAGAGACAAAATTGTTCATCCGGTATTACACCTCGCACCTCAATGATTGTCCTTTTTGTTCCAACAGCTCCGAGTTTATGATGCAAAAAGAAAATCTTGAACTTCAACAATGGAAAGAGTTTCTGAATTTCAGAAACAGTAAAAGATTTTCAGATAAGGAAAAATCATTGTTGGCATATTTGGAAGAAGTGAATTTCACAAAAAACGCCACCGACGAAACATTCAATGATTTAAAGAGATATTATTCGGAAAAAGAAGTGGTTGAAATCACCTGGCTTAATGCTACAGAGAATTATTTTAACCTGATGGCAAAACCGTTGGGACTTTCCTCTGATGAGTTAAGGCATAAATAGCATGAATAGCACGTCATCACATATCGTGATGGTATTGAGGGATTTATCTATATGGAAGGACCAAATTTTTGATGAACATGAAATTGTGCTACCGGTGCACGACTTCAACATATAAATCCATGGATCCCTTTATTATTACCTGCCTACAATTAACTTTATGAAAGAGATTTTCTGGTTTTAAGAATGCCCATACAATTCTTAGCGCCATGACAGGTGCAAAACGAATATGAAAAAACTGAAGTTACTTGTTCTAATCTGTCCAATTTTATTCAGCTCATGCGATGAGAAAAGGGAGTTGATGTGGTACACAGACGTTGACCCTGACAAGGCAATGACTTCAATGATTCCTTTTCCATGGACAGTGGATGATCTTAGAAGGAATAGTATACTTCAGGCTAGTTCAACAGGACATGATTCAATAGTCAGTTCTGCGATTGCGGACGGCTTATACGATCTAAACAATGACGGTCTGGCAGATTTTGATTTTCGTGTTACGCACGTATTTCTGGAAAACGGCCAACTTTCCGATGCGTTAATCTATTTGAGCCCGACGAAGAACTATGATGTATCCCTTTCGGATTTAACCAAGGGTTACATTAAAAAATATTCATTCGGTGAAGCGTTAGATTACGAATCATTTGGTAATGTCGACCTTTTGGCGTTTTTGATAAAAAAAGACCAGGTGGATAATTTGGACAACAACGGAGAGTTTTACATTTCGGTAAAGATGCAAATCAATAATAAGCCACATTATGGGTGGTTTCTGGTTGATGTTGAAAGTGCTTCGTTAACCCTAACAGTGAAGGAGTTCGCGTTATGTAAAATTGCTGAGCAAAAAGTCACAATCGGACAAAGAAATTAATGCAATTGTTTGATAGTAATTTCTATTTACGGCGCTACGTTGAAAAACCTTACTATCTTGGATTAGGTTGTTCAAAAACAGATGGACAAATGAAATAAGATCACTGATTCTCCAGCGGTCGTTAGATAACTTTGATTATCATACACTGATCAAATTGACGAGCGTAAATGTCATAAATAGAAGCGGCAATAATGAAATACTTCACCATAAAACCATCAGAAAGACTCGCAGGATATGTGCGCTATTTTTGGGTCCTGGAAGGTGAGGCGTCTGCTGACAAACAGTATGTCCATCGTTCAATGGCTGATGGTTGCGCCGAACTTATTTTTCATTACAATGGAGTTTTTGACGAGATGATCAAAGACAACTCAACCGAAAAATCGTTTTCATCGGGACTTGCAGGACAAACTCAACTATTCAGACGTTTTTTAATAAAGCAGAACTTTGGAATATTTGGTGTTTACCTTTACCCCTTTGCCGTTTCGCAGCTATTTTATTTTCAGGGGACCGACACAAAAGATCAAATGATTGACTTGCGTTCATTATTAGGAGTTGAAGCAAATGAACTGGAAGAAAAAGTGATGTTGGCAATCAACAATAATGTAAGGCTTAAAATTGTTTCTGATTTTCTTGAAATGAAATTAATAAAAGTAAAAAAGCAACCACCCGGAGTTTTCGAAGCTATTAAATATATCATTCAAAGCAACGGAACAATCAGCGTTGAGGAGCTTGCAAAAAAGAATTTTCGATCGACCAGACAATTTGAAAGAAACTTCAAGCAGTTCTCTGGCTTTAATCCAAAATTATTTTCAAGAATAATCCGTTTTCAAACTGCATTGGGTAACTATGCTAACAAAGGTAAATCATTAACCGAAATTGCTTACGAATGCGGTTATTATGATCAATCACATTTTATACAGGACTTTAAAGAATTTTCGGGCCATAATCCAAAGGAATATTTTTC
>CAZAHL010000538.1:0-2878 GCA_964484845.1 uncultured Chryseolinea sp.
CGGGATCAGTTGCGTGATGATCGTCAGCGCGAACAGCCTCGGCTCGATGGATTCAGAGGCGTTCGGACAGGTGGTCCCCTTCGTCTTCCTGTGCCTGTTGCGTTGGATCCAGTTTGCTTAAGAGCGTGTTCAGATCGATGGCTCTGCAAAGGCGATGAACATTGAATCCTTGCTTGTCAGCAAAGGTTACGGGATGGAGGATGACAAATTTATGGCTGAAGCTTGCAAACTCTTTATTGAGCACGAACTTCGTAAGTTGGGAACCGCGTACTCCGATGTATTCATTTTCCCTCAATCTTTCAGGATGAACTTTTAGGAAGGGATACACAATAAATGTTTCTTCAATGACGGGAGCAATGGCCTGTGACTTTAGTTTTTCATTGTTGAGGTATGATCGGTATCGGTTTATTTTTTCAAATCCGACATTGTTTTTAGCAATGGCAATAAACTGTAAGATATTATCTTCCCTGAATTCCATTCCCAACGCAATCTCTAAGGGGAATTCATCTTTTCTTTCATCGATTATTCGCAGTATCTCAATATAGGATGCTGTGTTGTTGATCTCCGTGATGATAAGCTTCCGGACATTGCATCGTTTGGCTTCGTCAAAGAGCTTCTCGGCCGACATCGTGCCGTACTTAAAGCTGAACCAGGTGTGACAATTGAGAAACATTATCCTTTGAACATGTTTAGGTCCATCCTCACCCTGCTTGACACATCCAAGGTCGCGGCGCGCATGATCTTTTCAGAACCAAACCGATGTTTTATGTGATCGATTCTTTCATACAAGCTTATGCTTTCTTCGGTATCATCAAACAAATCGATCTGATGACTACCTTGAACGAGCCCGCTCAGCCTGACGCCGACCAGCCGAAGGAGCATACGCCGGTTATATAATTTCTCAAACAGCTCCATGACTACACGCAATAGAACATGATCGGTAGAAGTATATGGAACGTGGAGTTGCTTGGTCTCGGTATCAAAGTTTGCGTACCGGATCTTGACGGTGACACAGGACGTAAGTTTTTTCTGCTCACGGAGTTTGAACGCAATTTTTTCCACCATCGCGATGAGAAGCGACTTTAATTTTTTTGTATCGATGGTATCTTCTTCAAAGGTGCATTCTGTGGAAATGGATTTTTGTTCGCTATAAGGAACAATCGGCGTAAAATCAATTCCATTTGCTTTGTTGTGCATCGCGATACCATACTTTCCGAACGCACTGACCAGAAATTTTAGGGGCATGCTGCGTAGCGTCGCTAAGTCTCTTACGCCCATATCGTGAAGAAACGATGCGGTTTGGGGACCAATACCTGGCATTTTTTCAACGGCAAGCGGCGCTAAAAAATCCCGCTCTGTCCCGGCTGGAATTAGTTTTTGCGCGTTGGGTTTAAATTCAGCAGTGGTGATCTTTGAGACTGTTTTATTCACAGACATTCCTAAGGAAATGGGAAGCCCGCTTTCCCGGACGATTTTTTTTTGTAATTGTATGGCCCATTGAAAAGCGCCGAAGAAGCGGTCCATTCCACTGGCATCGATGTAAAATTCATCGATCGAAGCTTTTTCGAATGAAGGAGCATCTTCGGCAATAATTTCGGTTATCAAATGGGAGTGCTTACTATAAGCCTCCATGTCTCCGGAAATGACCTTAGCATCCGGACACAACTGAAGGGCTAACCTAATAGGCATGGCGGAATGTACACCAAAATGCCTGGTTTCATAACTGCAGGCGGCGACAACTCCTCTTCTGCTGCTTCCCCCAACAATTAAAGGAAGGCCCTTAAGTCGCGGATGCAATTTGCATTCCACAGAGACGAAAAAGGCGTCTAAATCCATATGTATAATGTTCCGATCCATGCCCCACAAATAAAACTAAATATTTTAGTATTATTGTATAACTATAACTAATAAAATTAGTTATAGTTTTGTTGATAAAAACATATTAACATTAGGAAATGTGCGATTCCTACGTGACAGGGCCGGTTGATTCAAAGAACGGGAGGCAAAACTAGAAACTAAAACCTCGACGGTGGGAGCGTAGGAGGAATTTCGAAGCATACCTTCTCTAAGAAGATGGGGAAAGCAAATGGCGAAATTTAATTTTAGATTGACGACTCATTGGATGTTCCTTACTATTATGCTAAATGCTTCTGCGGTTTTTAATCATAAGTTGATTGATTTCTGGATTCGAATAACCGAGTTCTTTTAATCTGATGTCCTGGCAATCCGCGTCGCAATTCATTATTATGGTAACACCATTTTAGAAGGTAGAGTATTTTACAATTTGGAGGAGGATGAAAAATTAAGTCTGGAGCAAACAAAAAAGTCATGAAAAAAAATTTGACCGTAATTTTTGCAATACTGGGTTGGTTTGCGGTGTTGTTGCAATACTATTTAATAATTGAAAACCGTGTGGCCTCTATCGGTGAAACAACGATTCGCTTTTTTAGCTTTTTCACAATTTTGACAAATGCTTTGGCGGCCATTTATTTAACAGTTAAAGCAATTAAACGAACTGGAGTAGCGCCACATTTTTTTGACAAGGCGGGAGTGCTGACAGCCATTACGGTTTACATTACGATTGTCGGATTAGTTTATCAGGCAGTGTTAAGACACATCTGGGAGCCTACCGGACTTCAAATGCTTGTAGACGAACTACTCCATTCGATCATGCCCGTCTGTGTAATTGTAATTTGGTTTTTATACGAACATAAATCAGCGGTTACATGGAGCCAGTTACCAAGCTGGTTGATCTATCCGCTTATTTATTTGATTTTTATTTTAGGCCGGGGAGCTCTTTCAGGATTTTATCCTTATCCCTTCATGGATGTTTCCATTTTGGGATTGCAGAAGGTTTTAGTAAATGGTTTCTTTTTGC
>CAZAHL010000539.1:0-2863 GCA_964484845.1 uncultured Chryseolinea sp.
TTTAATTCGAACTTGAATCTCTGCTAATTTATTTATCAGAATCGGCGCGACATCGCGGTAATCCCTGTCTGATTTGGAAGGAGTAATTAAGTCGATTAATTTATCGGTAAATATCCGTTGAAGATTTCGTCTGTAACTGCTGATTGTGTCATTTGTCCTTAACTCCGTAAATATTGCCGCATCAAGGTCGTCAAAAAAATTAATGAGCGGATACGCTTTTTTACCGTACAGGTTTTGAGCATCCGATAGTTTTGATAATGTGTTGCTGTTAAGGAGATTGGTCAATACCCTTTCCTGAGAGTTACTAACAATATAGGACGGAGATTTCCCCGTGCGTGTCAAAATCGCTGAATCGAGAAGCCAGGTTGGGGTTTGAAATACGTGACGTGCCAGGAAATCCATAGCTTCCCATTGAAGCTCAATCGGTACAACTTCATACACCGGGCCTTGCTGATCCGATGATTTGATCGTTTCATACATACCTCCAACGTAGGATTGCGCATGGCCGAGATAAAAATTGAATTGATTGATTGCTCCGGTATACATTTGATTTAGGCTCCGGTAGTTTTCATGTTCCTGGTGGGTCCACTTTATTAAATTAGGCACCACGCGTTGCAGGTTCCGGATTCCATATTCACCGGCTTTCATCGCGTTGTCACCTATATCTTCAGTCTGTGTACGTGGGTCATCGGTAGTAAATTCTGATCCAAATCGCAATTTTTCATTCTCTAATTTTTGAACAACCCATTTATTCATGACTGAAATTTCAGCTTCCGAGGAGTTAGCCTCAGGAAACAGCCGGTAGCCCCATTCGATAGCCCAATGATCATAAATACCAATGCGACTAATCAAACCTCGTTCACCCACGCTGTCCTGGGGTTGAGCAACATAATTAAACCGGGCATAGTCCATGATAGAGGGCGTATGACCGTTGGCCTCAAGCCAGACGCGGTCGCGCAGTTTTTCAACCGGCACCGTTGCACTTGCAGCATAGTTGTGCGTGAGGCCCAACGAGTGCCCTACCTCATGAGAAGCAACTGATCTGATCAGCTGGCCCATCAGCTCATCATCAAATTGCATTTTCTGAGCACGAGGATCCAGGGGACCGCATTGGATCATATACCACTCTCTCAAAATTGACATCAGGTTGTGGTACCAATTAATATGACTCTCCAGAATTTCGCCACTTCTGGGATCGGTTATGATCGGTCCCGCAGCGTTCGCAAAGGACGACGGTTTGTACACGATGGCCGAATGCCTTGAATCTTCCAGGCTCCAATCCGGGTTTTCTTTCGCGGTGGGTGCTTGCTTGGCAATGATGGCATTTTTGAAGCCGGCTTTTTCGAAGGCACTCTGCCAGTCCGTTACACCTTGTATTAAATAAGGTACCCATTTCCGTGGGGTGGCTGGATCAATATAGTATACAATTGGTTTCTGTGGCTCAACCAATTCTCCCTGCAAGTACCTTTGCATGTCCTCGGGTTTTGGTTCCATCCTCCAACGTTTTATATAATTCACCACCTTAACACCTTGTGGATTTGCATCATAGTCGGTATACCGTTCTGTAAAATACCCTATCCTCCTATCCGAGAAACGTTTGCGCATTGGTTTTTTAGGAAGCAAAACAAACGAGGTGTTGAGTTCCATGGTGACCGCATTGTCAGTAACGGTGTGCCTGTATGTTTTGATTGTACGCATCTCCAGGTTAAGCGGAAATGAATTAATATCCTTTATGTAGCTCGTTTTCGATAGAAAGCTCCCGACTTTTAAGGTCTTCTTCGAGGCTGAGCTAAAAAACAGAATATCATTATCACTATTGACGTAATCCGTAACCTCGACAAGGCTACCTCTGCCATTGGGACTGTAAGCACCAATACCAAATGAGGCTACCAGGGGCTGAAGGTTGGAGCGCACCACTGCATTAAACATGGCATCCGTACTATCGCCTGCATTCTCTTCATACGTTATTCTCCTGAGAAATAATTTATTATCAGGTCCTTTTTCAAAACGGATCACTGTGCTACCAATCTGATCGCCTGCATATCCAGTATATTCAGGACGCACTCCAGCCGCTCCCTGGGCGATTCTGCAAACAACTAGTAGATCTCTTCCTAAAAGACTATCGGGTATCTCAAAATAATAATTATCCTCCACCTTATGTACGGTGAATAGTCCTTTCCTGGTAATGGCATTCGAGCGGATGATATTATTGTAATTGCGAGGAGCGGAAAGTTGCGTATTTCCTGCAGGTACCGACGAAGGAGTTTCTTTCGTTGTATCCTGAGGTATGGCGGGAACAACCACTGGACGCGTTTGCGTTTGCCCGTGGATTTTTATTGAAGAAATAATTACAAAAAGGAATATTGTTAAGTATCGCATAGTGTGCTTTAAATTCCTGCAGATGCCGAATTTTACTGGTGAAACATGCTCTGCTGCTTGTCAAAATAACCATTTTTTAATGAACTGGTTCGATATTCCAATTTCTTTCTCCCTGTTGTGTCGTTTTGTTCTTCAAAGTGCGGTTGAATCTCCTGAATGGAACATTGCTGCGTAAATTCACATTCGTGGGATTTTTTTCTACATGCATATAGCATCCTTAACCAACGACACATTCACTTGCCATATTTTGCCCATGGCATGATTTTACGATCAAACTACTCATACTAAACAAATAGGGTGAACACCTACTAAACAAATAGATATGAAAACGTCAGAATCTGTTGAAAGAACTATTGAAATTGTCAATGATCTTATCAAAATTAACAATGACCGGATTAAGGGTTACGAAAAAGCTATTGAAAATACGGAGTCCCTGGACGCGGAGTTAAAAACGCTCTATTCCCGGATGATCGAAGAGAGTTAT
>CAZAHL010000540.1:0-2860 GCA_964484845.1 uncultured Chryseolinea sp.
CAGTAGGGGTTCGAGCGTAACTCGAAACTCTAAACTCTAAACTCTAAACTCTAAACTCTAAACTCTAAACTCAAAACTCAAAACTCGCAACTAGAGCCACATCCCTTCTTCCATGATAATACAGGATACATCTCTCGAAATATTTTTTCTTATTTCCTGAGGTTTTCTTTTGCAGAAGCCGCTCTTTCTAACCAAACATTTGAATCCCAACTCTTCAAATTTTTTTCCCATATTCCTGAAACTTGAAAAGCTTTGAACCGCCAAACTGTATCCCTGATTTTTGATATTGGAAAAACGACGAAGAAGGTCCTCCTCTTTGATGAAAATTTTCACGTCCTGGAAGAACAGACCCAAAATTTTGTTGAGGTAACGGATGAAGATGATTTCCCTTCCGAAGATCTTGGTTCCTTAACGATGTGGACAAAAGAAATGCTTCACCATTATTTGCATCATCCTGACTTTCTCGTTACTCACATAAATTTTTCCGCTTATGGGGCCAGCCTTGTCCACCTGGATGAGCATAACAATACCTTCAGTACTTTTTACAATTACTTGAAGCCAATGCGGGAATCATGCAAGGAAGAATTTCTAAAACGCTATAATAAGAACGGAGACCTTGGCACACTTACGACATCCCCTTTCCTCGGACTGTTAAATTCCGGCCTTCAATTGTTTTGGTTGAAATACGAAAAACCGGAGGTCTTTTCACGTATACATACCTCGTTGCATTTTCCACAATTTTTTACGCACCTGCTCACAGGAAAAAAGTTTACAGATATTACCAGCATCGGATGCCATACGATGCTATGGGATTTTCAAAAACAGAATTATCATGAATGGGTGGAAAAAGAGGACATCCGAAAATTGCTGGGGCCTGTACAACACGCTGACCATTCCTTTGAACATGTATACAATGATCGACCGATAACGGTCGGCATCGGCGTGCACGATAGCTCAGCCGCCCTGATGCCCTACTTAGTAGTGATGAAAGAGAAATTTCTTCTGCTTTCTACCGGAACGTGGAATATTTGTTTTAATCCGTTCAATCATGCTGCACTGACCCAACTAGAATTGTCACAAGACTGTTTATGCTACCTGACATTCGATGGAAAACCGGTGAAAGCTTCGCGGATTTTTTTAGGTCACGAGCACGAGCTTCAGCAGCAGGCCATGGCGTCTTATTTCAAAGTCGACAAGGAACATTACAAAAGCATTGAATTCAACGAGGAGCTGTATAAAAATTTGGCGGACAGCCCAGCCTATTTTCATCCGCTGGGGATGGAAGGAACCGGACCCTTTTTACAGCACCCGGCTCATGAGACAAATTATGATGCCTTCGAAAGTTTTGAAGAAGCGCAACACCAGCTCATACGGCAGCTCGTTCAGTGGCAAAAAGTTTCCATTGATCTGATTGATCCTTCTTATAAAGTAAAAAACATCATTGTTGTTGGAGGTTTTACAAAGAGTAAACTATTTCTTAAAATCATGAAAGCCGAACTTAAGGAAAGAAAAATTCTTATTTCGGATCATCCCCGTGCCGCTGCATTAGGCGCCGCATGGCTTGTTACAGGTAAAAACGCCTATTTGGGGAAGGACTCTCTACTCAATGTTGTCAACGTCTAATGTAAATATCCCATTTCAATCGGTTGCAGATTGATTCAATGGGAAAATTTCCCTATATTTTTGCTCTGTAAAGAAACTATAGCCCAGACCAGTTATATATGTTTGAAGGATTTTTAACAATCGATGAAGGATCCAAGGTTCCAAAGTATCAGCAAGTCGTTGATACCATCGTATCGGATATTGAAATTGGAATTGTGAAGGTGGGTGATAAGATCCCTTCTATAAACGAAACCAGTGAGGAATATTATTTATCGCGCGACACCGTAGAAAAAGCGTATAAGATCTTACGCAAGCGCGGCATTATTACGGCTGTCCGGGGAAAGGGTTTTTACGTCTCGAGTACCGGAAAAAATGAAGAACGAAGAGTGGTTCTGGTCTTCAATAAATTAAGCGATCATAAAAAAACAATCTATAATTCCTTCGTCAAAAATGTAGGTGAGGGCTTTACGGTAGATCTGCAGGTCCATAATGGGGATAGCCGTACGTTAGAAAAAATAATTATTGAAAGCCTCGGACGCTACGACTATTATGTACTCATGCCCCATCTCCGCGACGAAACCGACAGTGTAAAAGCTGCCATCAATAAAATTCCAACGGAAAGATTGATCCTGTTGAACAAAGACTTGGAGGGGATAGAGGGTAACTATGGATGTGTGTTTGAAGACTTTGAACTAGACATTCATCAGGCTCTATATACAGGCCTTGATAAGATCAGGAAGTATAATAAACTCATTCTCGTATTTCCTACCGATAACTATTACTGTTCTGGTATCCAAAAAGGGTTCCAAAACTTCTGTGAAGAAGAAGGCTTTGACTATGACGTTATTCCGCGGGCTTGCCATCAGGAGGTAAATGCAGGAGAACTCTATGTTGTAATTGAAGAAGTGGACTTAGTTGAGCTTATTAAAAAAGCCAATGCCCATAATCTTAAACTCGGTAAAGATGTTGGAGTTATTACCTATAACGATACTCCCTTTAAGGAAATATTGGCTGGAGGAATTTCCGTGTTAAGCACCGATTTCGATAAAATGGGAGATACACTTGCCGACATGATTAAAAATCGCACCCGTAAAAAGGTGAAAAATCCATTTACGCTCATCATTCGAAACTCTATCTAATCTGCTGAAAGGCAGTTTCACGCAGAGGCCGCAAAGAAATACCCGCAAAGGGCGAAACCGACACGCCCTTTCCGAATCTCAATGAACGTCAATCGAGCGTCAATCTAAAATCGTCAATC
>CAZAHL010000541.1:0-2850 GCA_964484845.1 uncultured Chryseolinea sp.
TCCACTTTTTTCTTCAACTCCGAAACACTTCCGTCTTCCGGGTTAATACTATCCACAATTTTAGTGATTTTCAATTGATTATGAAAACCGGCGATTTGTTCTTCGCGCACACGCACAGCGGTCTTCAGTTCCAGATTTTCCGATTTTAACCCTTTTAGCTCTTCTTTAAGGTTTTTATGCTCATTAACGAGCACCATAATTTTACGCTCCAATCCACTGAGATTGGTCTTTAGAAGTTCCTGGTCCATGAATTGTAATTTACGTGTAGGGGATAAGTGTTCTCAGCTTAGCGCCTCATTTGACTATAATCTCCTATACTATCTTTATTTTCTAATAACTGCTCCAAGTTTTTGTTCTAACACACCCATCAATCTCTCCATAGTTTTGTCGATCTCTTCATCCGTCAGGGTTTTGGTTTCGTTCAACAAAGTGAAACCAAGAGCATACGCTTTCTTACCTTTTGGAATATTCTCCCCTTCATACACATCAAAAGCTATAATGTTTTTAATCAATCGCTTTTCTGCATCCAAAATCAGGTGACGTATTTCATCAAAGCTAATCTTCTTGTCGAGTACAAGTGACAAGTCCCGTCTTACTTCGGGAAACTTAGCAACTTCCTGAATTACTAACTTAGGGTTTGCTGATTGGAAAAGCAAGGATGTATTCAGCTCTGCATAAAATAAATCCTGCTTGATGCCAAAATCTTTCAGTAAAGCGGATTTTACTTTGCCAACTACAGCAATTTCTTTTGTGCCTTGCAGTAATTTAACACCATACTCAAAGAGTTGATCGTTTATCCTTTCCTGTTTAACATCAAACATTCCCGATTTGATAACAATGTGATGAACATGTTGCGCCAGGTCATAATAGTTGACTGCTTGAGACTTGCGCTGCCAATTTTCAGTTTGAACGTCGCCTGTCATGTAGAGTGCTAAATACTCTTCTTCTTTGTACTGCTGCGACTCTCGATAATAGATTTTTCCAAACTCAAATAATTTTAAATCCTTTTGCCTTCTGTTTAAATTGTAAGCACACACTTCAAGGCCAGTAAAAAGTAAAGTTTGCCGAAGCACCCCTTGCTCCTCACTCAACTTATTTAAAATCTCAATCGAATCTCCCTTCAGCAAAAGGTTGTGTCTTCCCTGATAATTTTGATTTGTCAGCGAGTTCGTCCAGATCTCATAAAAACCATTGGCTACGAGTAACTCACCTATTGTTCTCTTGTATTTGTTCGGATCTTTGGCGGGGAAAGATGCTAGATAATCCGTACGCGCAATTTCTGAAAGTTCAATCTTATTGAATCCATAAATGCGTAGGATTTCCTCCACAATATCAGCCTCTTGAGTGACATCAACCCGATACGGAGGAACTGAAACAGTAAACGATTCAGAATCATCATTGATCACTTGAATCTCTAATCTTTTCAGAATAGAAAAAATTTCCTCTCTCGGTATAACTTTCCCGATCAATCGGTGGATATTTTTATCTTTTACGTTAATTAATAGATCGTCAATTTTTGTTGGATAAACATCTACGATCTCCGATGATATTGTACCTCCTGCTATTTCCTTGATCAATAATGCCGCCCGCTTTAACGCATAAACGGTCATATTAGGATCCGTACCACGCTCAAACCGGAACGATGCATCTGTCTTTAGTTGATGATGCATGGAAGTCCTTCGGATGTATTCCGCTGAAAAGTAAGCACTTTCAAGAAAAATATTTTTTGTGCTTTCCGTAATGCCCGATTTCGCTCCGCCAAATACACCGGCAATACACATTCCTTCTTCAGCATTGCAAATCATCAGATCTGTCGCACGAAGAATTCTCTCCTTCTTATCAAGGGTAAGAAATCGCGTTCCTTCAGGAAGAGTTTTAACAAGTACTTTATTCCCTGCAATTTGGTCCGCATCAAAAGCATGCAGCGGTTGCCCTAATTCATGGCAAACAAAATTCGTTATGTCTACAATGTTATTTATCGGAGTTAATCCGATCGATGCCAATCGTTGCTTTAGCCAATTGGGCGATTCACCTACTGTTAAACCCGAAATAGTTAACCCTGAATACCGCGGACATGCCGTTAAATTTTCTACTTCAACTTCGATGGTTAAATGTCTGTTGTCAATATTAAAACTATCAACCGAGGGAAGCTTCACCACGCGATCCTTCGACGCTTTAATATCGCGCGCAACACCAATGTGTGAGGCAGCGTCCGCGCGATTCGGCGTCAATCCTATTTCCAGTATATGATCTGATTGAACATTATAATATTGAGTTGCTGATGTTCCGTTGGCAGGATTGTCTTGCAATACGATGATGCCTTCATGACTATTTCCCAAGCCTATCTCATCTTCGGCGCAAATCATACCTTCGGAAAGTTCGCCACGAATTTTAGCAGACTTAATAGTGAAAGGCTCAGCGCCCAGTGGCTGGATAGTGGTGCCCGGAATGGCAACAATCACTTTTTGACCTACGCCGACATTTTGAGCTCCACATACAATGGATAAAACTCGCGAACCTCCGACATCAACTGTGGTTAACGAAAGTTTATCAGCATTGGGATGCTTGATGCACGTCAACACTTCCCCGATCACCAACCCTTTCAGGCCACCTTTTACTGTCTCATGCAATTCAACACTCTCGACTTCAAGACCGGTGGACGTCAATACCTGGCCAATCTCCTCGGGACTCTCCGTGAGTTCTATGTATTCCTTAAGCCAGTTGTACGAAATTGTCATTTCTATGGATCAAAATAATTTCCGCAAGGAAGTAAAAATACTTTACAGTACGAACAACATCCTGATGAAACGAGTCCTGCAACTTTTAACAAGCGGTAACTCAGGAAATTAG
>CAZAHL010000542.1:0-2827 GCA_964484845.1 uncultured Chryseolinea sp.
ACTTAGCTTACCCACGGGCAACCTCCTTTCGGGGATGGATAATTAATAGATTACACGGCAGGTCTGCAAAAATATATTCCTGATCGTGTGTGAAGACGCGATCAAACAAAGAAAACCTTCGCTGTGGCGCACCGACGATCAAAAGATCTGCTTGCTTCCGTTGGGCAAACTGGGTAAGTTCAAACCCAGCCTTACCGGAGACTAACTTGATATTTACCTTCAACCCTTCATGCGGAATGCGCTCCAAAATTTTTGTCACAATATCAATTTCTTCCTGCACCAGTTTATGACGCAATCCTTCATATTCTGCTTCATTGTAATGCTCCGCTGCCGTCATGGTAAGTCCATACATTTTCAATTCACGGACAACATGGAGCCACATGGATTTATCTTTCAACGCTATTTGACAGGCTGCTAAAAGTGTCTCTTCCACGTAAGGCCTGTCCTCAGCATCCACTACAATGGTATTAAAAGGTTGAGGTGAAGCGGATGGATTTGTCAATAATAAAACCGAACAATCCGCTTTACGAATAATTTTCCTCGCTACCGTTCCAAGATAGTATTGAACCAGGTTTTCTTTTTTCAATGCGCCTGCAATGAGCAGATCAACATTTTCTTTTTTGCATGTTGCCAGGATTCGTTGACTTGGTTTTCCCTCTTCCCAAAAAACTTTTATATCTCCTGTATCGATTAGTCCGGTGCTTTTTAATAATTGATCTAATTTCGAGATCTCTTTTTCTCCGTGCTTGCCAACATGGATAAGGATCAGTTCCGCACTCCACATTTTCTTCATGCGCATTGCCTCTGCCAGAACAGCTTCAATGCGTGGCGAAAAAGCCACGGCCACTCCTATTTTTCTAATATTGGTCATCATGCGAAGGGTAAGTTATTGATTTATTTAAAACCAAAAGTTTTGAATTGCCAAATTTGATAGTCTGTTCGATTTAAGAATTTGCCTTTTTGCAGTAATTCTACCTTATTTCAGCTCTCAAACCGCATATTTATTGGATTTAGAGTAAAACCTTGCATGCATACTCTCTTGTTCGCAATGCGGTTGCACCCCCCTAAATAGCCCAGTATTTTTGCTAAAACGAATTAATTAATATGTCATTCAAACGAGTCATCAGGAACCTAATCATTGGTGATGACAAGTATATTGAATCGTATAACGAATACAAGCAGGCTATGCTGTCGGGCCGGTTTGCTATTATTGGAATGATATTTTGTGCCATGTCAGCCGCTATCAATTTTGATATGGGTTATCATGAAACTTTGCCCATATTATCCGGAACAGTCTTTTTTTTAATCTTAACGCTAACTTTTCATCGTTACGGCAATCATTCCCTGGCAAATTATACGTTGCTCGCCACGATGAACATTTCTGTGTATATTCTTGCCTCCAGCGAATCTGCCAAGACAGGATCCTTCATGTTTTTTATTGTTAGCAGCATTGTTTCCTTTGCCGTTTTTAGTTACCACGAACGATTACTTTCTATTCTTTTTGCTGTTTTCACCTATGTGCTTTTCGCACTTGCTTATTTTGTTGACTTCAGCATTTTGCCCCATCGCGACTATAGCGATGATGTGCTTCTGTTTTGTATCATAGTTAATTTTACGGCCGCCTTACCTGCAACGGTAATGACGGTGTACTTACTTAAAAGTCTCAATCACCACAACGCCCTCGAACTCGTGGAAAATAACATGTTGCTTTCAAAAAGCAACGCTGAGTTGGATCGGTTTGTATACAGCACATCACATGATTTACGCGCACCACTGACGTCTATTTTGGGTCTGATCAACATCACGCTAGACTCTCAAAACCCAACGGATGTAAAAAGATACCTTTCATTGATGAAAGATAGAGTTAACGCGCTGAACCATCTGATAAAGGACATTACGGATTACTCTCGGAACAACCGGTTAGAAATCAAAAAGGAAAAAGTCAGACTAGTAGATCTTGCCCACGAAGTCTGGGAAAGTCTAAAGTTTTCTCCAGATGCCGAAAATATTGACTTCCAAATAGAAATACCCCAAGACGTTTACATCGAATCGGATAAAAACCGGTTGCAAGTAATCATCAGCAATTTAATTTCGAATGCTGTTCGGTATCACGATTTTAAAAAAGAAAATCAGTATATCCGTTTGCGATATCACATAAACGGACGTTCCTTTTACATAAAGGTCGAGGATAACGGACAAGGAATAGCCACTGAATATCACACAAAAATATTTGATATGTTTTTTCGCGCCAACGAACAGTCAAAAGGTTCGGGGCTTGGCTTATACATTGTGAAAGAAGCCTTATTGAAACTTTCCGGATCCATTCATCTTGAATCCAAAGTGGGAGAAGGAACCACCTTCACCATTGAGCTACCCAGCAGAGGCGCTTTGGCCTAAAATAGGAATTCCCTGTAAAATCTTTTTAGATTTAGTCACCTGACCAGCACTTCGTAATTGGGATTCACTCTTTATTGTTCGATACTCTTGTTCTGAGGATCTTATATCAATCAATGGCTTATCATTGATAAATGGTCTCTACGAGTTTAAAAACGGATTATCTCTTAAAAATCTTCGGCACCCAACTTGCCGACTGTCGACTAATATTATCTTTGCGCTTTATGGCAAATCAAGAAGATAATCTTTTTAAAAATGTAATCTCCCATGCTAAAGAGTATGGGTTTGTTTTTCCCTCCAGCGAGATCTATGACGGACTGAGCGCAGTATATGACTATGGACAAAATGGAGCAGAGTTAAAAAATAACATCAAGGAATATTGGTGGAAGTTTATGACCCTGCTTCATGAAAATATTGTAGGCATTGATGCTGC
>CAZAHL010000543.1:0-2762 GCA_964484845.1 uncultured Chryseolinea sp.
CTGATGTAACTAATTTATTTTTAGATATTTAGACTTTAAAGACAGACTCTAACTAGTATATATGAACAAAATATTGTTGCCCTTCTTTCAAAACGCAAATCCTGCTCATCGCTAAATCCCGACAATCCCAGTTCAGACAATTGAAAGCACACAACCCGATACCGCCCAAACTCCCTCAGAAACTTCTTCTCTATTTCCTAAGAGATGATCTAGCCGAAGACGTGCTCGGCGATCTCGAGGAAAAGTTTTATTCCACATTAAGAACAAAATCTCTTTTCAGAGCAAGATTGAATTACTGGTACCAGGTTATTCACTACCTGCGGCCTTTTGCGATACGAAAATCATCTTCAACATTTAATCATTATCATATGTTCCAAAGCTATTTTAAAATTGGATGGAGAAATCTTTTTAGAAATAAAGGCTACTCTTTTATAAACATTGGGGGACTTTCCGCTGGTATGGCGGTCGCTATGCTGATAGGTTTGTGGATACACGATGAATTGTCATTTAATAGATACAATCGAAACTATGAAACGGTGGCGCAAGTACTACAGCACCAATCAATAAGCGACGGCTTTGTCACATATGCAGCACTGCCTTTGCCAGTAGCAACGGAGTTGCGAAATAACCATGGTAATGATCTTAATTTGGTGGCGGCTACGGTAATCTTTGGGCAATTCATTAGCCATGAGGATAAAGTATTTACCAGGTTAGGTTCTTTTGCTGAACCTCAATTTCCGGAAATTATTTCTCTGACTATGATCAGCGGTGTTCAAAATTCCATACATGATCCTAGTTCAATTTTAATAAGCGAATCGTTAGCGAATGTTATTTTTGGATCAGAAGATCCAATCAACAAAGAGGTAAAGTTGAATAACAATTTTACGCAAAAGGTTACCGGGATTTATAAAGATTTGCCAAGAAATTCCAGGTTTCACGAGGTAAAATTTATCGCTCCGCTTTCCATCCTTGTAAAAAACGGATACGTATATGAAAACTGGCAAAGCAGTTCATTCGAGGTCTATGCCCGACTGAATGAACATAGTGCACTGAATGAAGTTTCTAGTAAAATCAAAAATATATTGTTCGAGAAGTCAGGCGACGCAACCAAGCCGGCTCTCATTTTAAACCCGATGCGAGATTGGCACTTGTATGAATTTAGAAACGGTGTTAAAATCCCAGGAAGGTTACAATTTGTATGGTTATTTGGAATTATCGGCGCATTTGTATTGCTGTTGGCTTGTATCAATTTTATGAATTTAAATACTGCGCGGTCTATAAGAAGAGCCAAGGAAGTTGGGATTCGGAAAACAATGGGTTCTGTGAGGCGTCAGTTGATTTATCAGTTTTTCTCGGAGTCATTGCTCATTGTGTTTTTATCCTTTGCGTTTTCTTTACTGATTGTGATTTTAGTATTGCCCCTCTTTGTTGAATTGGCTGATAAAACAATGATGATTCCATGGACTAATCTTTATTTTTGGTTCATCATTGGTGGATTTGTTTTTTTAACCGTTCTGTTAGCCGGAAGTTACCCTGCCTTATATTTAAGTTCTTTTAATCCAGTTAAAGTATTAAAGGGTACTTTCCGGGTAGGCCGCTTCGCATCGTTGCCCCGAAAAGTTTTAGTGGTTTTTCAATTTACGATATCGGTAGCTCTCATTATAGGGACTATCGTTGTGTTTCAACAAATTGAATTTGCGAAAAACCGGCCGATTGGATACAACCGCGATCGGTTGTTGACGATTCCTTTTAATAACTCCGAGATCCAATCGAATTATGAAAGTTTTAAAAATGAATTGTTAAGTAGTAATAAGATTGAAAATATTTCAATATCCTCTAGCACGACAACAACCATTTCTTCGTCGGCGAATAATTTGGATTGGGAAGGAAAGGATCCAAATACTCAAATGGAATTTGGTACTATTTTGGTGGATCCCGCATATGGTGATGTAGTGGAATGGAAAATTATTGCAGGACGTAATTTTTCAGCTGACCTGGCAAGCGATTCTTCCGGATTTATATTTAATGAATCTGCAATTAAGCAAATGGGATTGAAAGATCCCGTTGGAAAAAATGTCCAGTGGCATGGGAGGACTTGGAATGTCATTGGCGTCGTAAAGAATATGGTCATGCTATCCCCGTTCGAACAAAGTATGCCTACGGTATTTTTAATGGATCCTAAAGAACGATCTTTTGCTACGATACATATTAAATTGAATGCTGCTCTTTCTTCTACAGAGGCATTAAAAGGTATTGAATATTGCTTTAAGAAGTATTGTCCGTCCGCACCCTTTGACTACAAATATGTGGACGTTGCGTATGGACTGAAATTCGCATCAGAGGAACGCATTGGAAAGTTAGCTTCCGTCTTTTCTATTTTAGCCATTTTGATATCCTGTCTTGGATTATTTGGACTTGCCTCCTTTGTAGCCGAACAACGCACAAAAGAAATCGGAATCCGTAAGGTGGTGGGGGCCTCTATTTTTAGTCTTTGGCGAATGTTGTCTAAAGATTTCATTGTTCTCGTTCTCATTTCTTGCGGAATAGCGACACCAATAGCCAATTACTTTCTTCGGAATTGGCTAATGATATGAGTATCATACGGAAATTTCGTGGTGGCTTTTTATTGCTACTGCCACTGGAGCGTTGGCGATCACATTACTCACAGTGAGCTATCAAGCTATCAAAGCGGCAATGATGAATCCGGTGAGGAGTTTGAGATCGGAGTAACAAACTGTCGGAATCAGGATGGTCAGGATTTA
>CAZAHL010000544.1:0-2752 GCA_964484845.1 uncultured Chryseolinea sp.
TTTCGTTTCCCGAATTCTTTTACTCGCTCATCATACAATTCCATTAAATCACCTTCGATGTATTTCAGCACCTTCGGATGGCAGTACCATCGGAAGAAGCGGAGGATGAGTTTCGGTGGCATTCTGCTAAGAGTTTATAGTTTGGTTACGAGCTTAGAGTTTCGAATCTTTAGGTTCCAGTTAAGAATGAAACGTGACTTGCCATCTCGGAGCGTAGCGTAATTAACCATTAACTATCAACAGTTGCCCCTATTCTGCTCTCAAACTTTTCACAGGATTCTCTCTAGCAGTTTTAATCGCCTGAAAGCTTATGGTGAGGATCGCAATGAGGATTGCCCCCGCAGCAGCCAGTGCAAACATCCACCATTCGATGCCAATGTGATATTCAAAACCCTGAAGCCATTCAGTCATGACATAATAAGCAACCGGCGTTGAAACGATAATTGAAACGATTACCAGTCTCATGAAATCTTTCGACAATAGAGTCACAATTTGTGATACGTTGGCACCAAGAACTTTTCTGATCCCAACCTCTTTGGTTCGCTGCTCGGATGTAAAGATTATTAGCCCCAATAATCCCAGACATGAAATAAAGATGGCCAAAAAGGCAAAGTAGCCGGAGAGTTTTTTCACAACTTGCTCGCTTTTGTATAAAGAGCCGTATTCTTCATCGGCAAACTGATGCGCGAATACGAATTCAGGATTTAATTTTTGGTGCAGTTCTTCCAGTCCAGCTAAAGCAAGCTGCATTTTCCCCGGGTCAGTTCGTATGAGGGCAGTACCCCATAGTGTACCCGTGTGTAGTCTAATTACTAATGGGGTTATCGGTACATGAAGGGAATTGAAATGGAAATCCTTTACGACACCAATGATCGTTCCTTTTACATCCCAAAATGTAAGGGGCATGCCAACAGGGTCTTTATATCCTATAACTTTTAATGCCGTTTCGTTAATAATGTAATTGGCTGAATCAGCAAGATCTTGAGAAAAATCACGACCATACAGCAATGTGGCTTGCATGGTTCTCACAAAATCATAACCCACGGCTGCTTCCGTAAAAGTAGGTTTGGTACCAGGTGTCTTACCTTCCCATTCAACACCTTCCGTCGTGTTTTCCAAACCTATCGGGCGATGAGACATATGGCTTATATCAATAATCCCGGGCTTTTGAAGTGCCTCATTTTTGAATGTATTAAAGCTTGTACGAATACTCCCTGTCAGCGGTAAATAAATAAGATTATTCTTTTGGTAGCCCAGGTTTTTATTCTGAATAAAATTCACCTGTTTCGAAATCACAACCATGCCTACTATAAAGATCATTGATAAAGCAAACTGAAATACAACTAATCCTTTGCGGAAAAACCCAGAAGAGTGACTGATTTTCAAATTACTTTTTAAAACATCTATGGGCTTGAAGGATGACAGTAAGAGGGCCGGATAACTTCCCGAAATAATCCCGGTAATCAATGTCAATGCTGCCATTCCCATCCAAAACCTGCCATCAGAAAGTGGAGAAAGTATATTTTTTCCAGTGAGGATATTGAATTGTGGTAGGAATAATTGTAATAACAGCAAGGCAAGGAAAATAGCCATAACGGTAAATAAAAAAGCCTCCAGCATAAATTGGCTTATTAGAGCTGTTTTCATGGCGCCATTTACTTTTCTCACCCCGATTTCTTTTGCTCTTTTTATTGAACGGGCTGTGCTCAGATTCATAAAATTAATACAGGCTATTAACAAGATGAAGATGGCAACAAGTCTGAAAAGCTTTACATATTCTATTCTTCCCCCTGAAACATATCCATCCTTAAAATTACTGTGAAGATATTTTTCTCCGAAGGGTTGCAGATCAAGTTCCATGCGATTAAGGTCGGAATACTCCTTAGCGTAGTTTTTAAGAAAATGCCTGATTTTAGGCCTCACGGCCCCAGACTTCACATGCTCACGAAGCCTGACAAAAGTAACGGGACCACTATTGTTCCAGTCTTTCACCCAGTTTTGTCTTTCAACAAACAACTGCCAATTAATCAGGTATTCAAATTTTTCAGAAACATTATCTTTCAGATCTTCAAATACTGCTGTTACTTTCAGGTCCCTGTAGTTTTCAAACCTTATTGATTTGTCTATTGCCAACTCCGGGCTGCCAAATAAAGTGATTGCCATTTTTTTGGAAATGGCTATGCTTTCCGGAGACTTTAATGCAGCTTCTTTTGTTCCCAGCAATAAGGAGTAAGAGAATATTTTAAAAAAATCAACTCCGGCAAAATTTCCAGGTAACGCTATTTTTTTATCGCCGACAGCGAAAGTATGATAAGAATTCCACCCATAATTGCTTGCATATTCAACTTCAGGTAATACTTTTTTAAGCTCCTCACCCAATAACCCAGGAGTATCATAACCTCCATAATTAATATCTCCACCGAAGTAGTCGCGACTGGTGACAATAAAAATCCGTTCACCGTGTTCATGAAAGGCGTCGATACTGTATTCGTCCAGTACCCATAATGCAATTAGAATACTGCATGTCAAGCCAAGAGACAAACCCGAAATGTTTATAAGGGAGAACACCTTATTTTTAATGAGATTTCTCCATCCTGTTTTAAAATAATTTTTATACATACCGTAGTGATTAATATTTTGATATCCCTCCGCAGGTCTGATAATTCCTGGCCTGAAGAGCAATAAGACATCGATAACAAATTTTATATCTGCTTTCTGTTTTCCGAATTCTTTTACTCGCTCATCATACAAT
>CAZAHL010000545.1:0-2742 GCA_964484845.1 uncultured Chryseolinea sp.
ACATACATAGTTAATAGTTTTAAAAGTTTCTTACTTTTGAGGTAAATGGAAATACTCAGACAACATTTTCTTTCCAAGGTCTTCGGTCTTTTGACCGGTCTGATATTCCTGAATATGAGTTTTTTTTTAGCAGAGGTTACGTATCTGCAATTTGATAAAAAAGAGCTCATAGAAAACATTGCTAAATTGATTCTTAACAGCGGCTTTGAAGAAGAACGCGATTGCGAACCGGCAGGCAATGATGGGGCAACGAAGGGAATTGACCTAATCTTGCAGCAGGTTCAAATTCATCATACAGCTTCCTTCTTAATGTCGATAAGTACAAATCGAATTGTGGTTGATCATTACTTACACGCTAACCACTCTCTTACATTTTACGCCCCTCCTGATATTTCTTGCCTGGCTTAACAACATCACGTTGTTAGCACATTTAATTGCCTTGGCCGTGAACTATGTTCTGGTTCGCACGCCGTTGTAATTCCAACATTACTTACGTCAATTTTTTATTGAATTAAATCTCCGTTGCTCCTGTATAGGGTGCTCAAAGATTATATCCATTCGTTTATGCATGCCAAGAAAAAAATCAAAGGTTTAACATTTGAATACCTGAAGAATGATCTGCCTTCAGGGTTGGTGGTCTTCCTCGTTGCCTTACCTCTTTGTTTAGGAATTGCACTTGCTTCAGGCGCTCCGTTATTCTCTGGAATCATAGCAGGAATCGTCGGTGGAATAGTGGTGGCCTTTGCCAGTGGTTCAGCGCTTAGTGTCAGCGGGCCTGCCGCCGGATTAACCGTAATCGTGCACAATGCCATAACAACTTTGGGGAGTTACGAAGTATTCTTACTTGCCGTAGTGCTGGCGGGATTAATGCAGATAGTTCTCGGCTACTTAAAGGCTGGAATTATTGGCTATTATTTTCCTTCCAATGTTATCAAAGGAATGCTTGCCGCAATTGGTATTATCCTGATTTTGAAACAAATACCACACGCCGTTGGCTATGATGTAGACAACGAAGGTGATTTCGATTTTATCCAGGCCGACGGTGAAAATACATTTTCCGAAATTCTTAATTCCCTCAATCATCTGCATCCCAGCGCCCTTATGATTTCGGCGGTTTCGTTGTTCATTTTAATAATGTGGGAAAGACCATTCTTGAAAAAATATAATTTTTTCAAACTGGTGCCGGGTGCATTGATAGTGGTAGTGGTAGGAATATTAATGAATGAATGGTTTAAAATATCCAATCCTGATTTCTTTTTGACGGGCGATAAATTAGTACGATTACCCGTTGCGAATTCGGCAGGCGAATTTATTAGTCAGTTTACATTACCCGATTTTTCAGGGCTGCTGAATTACCAGGTGTATGTCGTGGCCATTACGATAGCAATCATTGCCAGTTTGGAATCGTTGCTCAGTATCGAAGCCGCAGATAAGCTTGATCCCTATAAACGCAATACACCGACTAATCGCGAATTGAAAGCACAAGGTTTAGGAAATTTTGTTTCGGGTTTAATAGGTGGATTACCGTTAACGGCTGTCATTGTCCGGAGTTCTGCAAATATCAATTCAGGAGCAAAAACAAAGCTATCTGCTATTTTTCATGGTTTCCTTTTACTCTTGAGTGTAATAGCGCTCGCATCTTTCTTTAACAAAATTCCGTTGGCGTGCCTTGCTGCTCTCTTATTAATGGTGGGCTACAAGCTCGCTAAAATCTCTCTGTTCAAATCAATGTACAAGCAGGGATGGGATCAATTCTTACCATTTGTCGTGACTGTCATAGCCATTCAATTTTCCGATTTACTAAAAGGTATTGGCATAGGTATGGCGGTTTCTATATTTTTTATCCTTCGGAATAATTATAGGCGGGCTTATAATTTCCATCAGGAAAAGCACCATAACGGCAATGACGAAAAAATCACTATACAGCTAGCAGAGGATGTATCATTCCTCAACAAAGGTAGCATTGCCCATACGTTGGATAAGTTGCCAGACAATTCGTCCGTGACGATCGATGGTAGCAAATCACACAGCATTGACGTTGATGTTCTGGAGATCATTCATGATTTTAAAAGCACTGCTGAGCTTAAAAAAATAAAATTAGAACTTAAGGACATTCCGAGCTTTAACGGAGTATCAGGTCATTAAAACATTAGCTAAAAATGGAAAAATCATATCTCAGATTACTTGAAAACAATAAAGCATGGGCAACCCTCAAAAAGTATAATGATCCGATTTTCTTTGGTGAATTAGCCCAAGGGCAACATCCGGAATATTTATGGATTGGATGTTCTGACAGTCGCGTGCCAGCCAATGAAGTTACCGGAACAAAACCGGGAGAAATTTTTGAACACCGAAATATTGCCAACATGGTGGTTCATACTGACATGAACTTACTCAGTGTTTTATCCTACGGAGTGGAAGTATTGAAGATTAAACACATCATCGTATGTGGCCACTATGGATGCGGAGGTGTTCTTGCAGCGATGGGTAATAAACAATTCGGATTGATTGATAATTGGTTGCGAAATATAAAAGACGTATACAGATATCATCATGTAGAATTGGATAGTATCCAGGACCAGGAGCTTCGGGCAAGACGGTTTGTAGAATTAAATGTTATCCAGCAGGTTCACGACTTAGGGAAAACAACTATTGTGCAAAACGCATGGAAGAAACAGCAACCCTTACACATTCATGGTTGGGTTTACGATATGCAAGAAGGATTAATTAAAGATCTCGATG
>CAZAHL010000546.1:0-2739 GCA_964484845.1 uncultured Chryseolinea sp.
TTACCGGCTGGTGGCTGTTTTCCCGCTTCCCTCCGGAGGAGAAAGTTATGTTTCAAGGGATACCTGTATCGCACCTATTCCTGCCGACGTTCCCATCATTACGCATGTTTCGGTAGAAAAAACAGATGTCTCGACGGGAGAAATCCGGGTGAGTTGGAAGAAACCTTTTGATGCGGATGTAACGGAGTTTCCTCCCCCTTACCGATATGCGTTGTATAGAGCAATCGGCTTTGCGCGTGGAGCGGATTCAGTTTTGGTAGGAAGCACAACAGACACTACCTTTTTAAATGGGGGACTCAACACGTTGGATAACGTATACAATTATAGTGTCACGGCGCATGCATCCGACGCTGATACTGTAGGTTCTTCTTTTCCTGCCTCGTCGGTGAGGTTAACGGCACAATCGCAGATCAAAAAAATCCAATTGACCTGGAGTGCCTTTGTACCGTGGTCAAATCAGATTCAAACTTTTCCGAACAAACACAAGATTTACCGGGGAGAGGAAGGGGCTCCGGAAAGTGAGTTTGTATTGATCGACAGCGTGGATGTTTTATCGGGTGGTCAGATGTTTGTAGATGAAGGACAGCATGGGGAGTTAATGGACGCACAGACCTATTGTTACCGGATCATGACACGGGGAGGGTATGGGAACCCTGATATTGATGAACCGCTGGAAAATTTTTCACAGATTATATGTGCGCAGGTGGGCGACAGTATTCCCCCTTGTAAACCAACTTTGATCGTACAATCGTTGAGCTGTGAGGAATTCATAGCGGATCAAAATAATTGTCAAAACGATATCTTTCAGAACACTATTTTTTGGCAGCGCGACAAGGAGGACACTTGTGATGTGAATATTTTGGGATACAAGATCTACCGGGCTACCAGTGCGGAAGGAGAATTTGTACACTTGCAGGATGCGGGTATAGTTGCCGATACATTCTTTACCGATAAAAGTGTTTCCTCCTATGCGTACTGCTATAAAATATCGGCAGTAGACAGATCTTTGAACGAAAGCGAATTGAGCGATGCGGTATGCAACGATAATTGTCCTTATTACGAATTACCGAATGTATTCACACCGAACGGAGATGGTTGCAACGATTTGTTCAGCGCCTACAGCGATCGGGAAGTGATAGGAGAGGAAGGTTCACCGCTTTGCGTTTTATCGGAAACGGCAAAAGCAAAATGTGCGCGGTTTGTCGAGCGTGTGAGCATCAAGATCTATAATCGATGGGGTCAGGAAGTTTATACTTACCAAGGGAGCCTTGGAGATGAGTTTAACAACATCTACATTGATTGGGATGGGAAAGATAACAGTGGAACTTTGCTTCCTTCCGCGGTGTATTACTATGTAGCCGATGTCACCTTTGATATCGTGTCACCCAACAAAACAAAAGTAATTAAGGGATGGGTTCATCTGATGCGATAAACGTTCACAACCCGATACTCATTCTTTTTGATGGTGTTTGTAATCTTTGCAACGGTGCGGTTCAGTTTATTATAAAAAGAGATTCCAAAGAAAAATTCCGGTTTGCTTCGCTTCAATCTGCATACGGCAAATCACAGCTGAAGAAATTTAAATTAGATCCCGATTCCCTTCATACAGTAGTTCTGATAGAACAAGATCATGCATTTGAACGAAGCGATGCGGTCCTGCGTATTGCAAAACAGTTGGATGGTCCGTGGAAATTTTTTGCTGCCTTTCAAATCCTTCCCAAATTTATTCGCGATGCAGGTTACCAGGTAATTGCCTCCAGTCGTTACCGGATTTTTGGCAAGAATAACAACTGTATGATTCCATCCCCCGATCTCAAATACCGCTTTGTTGAATAAGCCTTCCAGTATTTTATAAGGTATTTTCAGTGTTTGACGGATTCACTTACTTTTACACCAATAGATTCAACAGATGAAAGCTTACGTTTTTCCAGGACAAGGTGCCCAGTACACAGGAATGGGCAAAGATATTTATGATTCAAACCCGGATGCCCTGGCGCTTTTTGCCAAGGCCGACGAAATCCTTGGATATAAATTAACCGATGCTATGTTCAATGGCTCGGCCGAAGAACAAAAGCAAACCAATATTACGCAGCCCGCCATTTTTGTTCATTCTGTTGCCATAGCATTAACCTCCAGTAGTTTTAAGCCCGATATGGTGGCGGGACATTCTTTGGGTGAATTTTCTGCGTTGGTCGCCAACAAAACACTGTCATTTGAAGACGGCTTAAAACTCGTTTCCAAGCGGGCAACAGCGATGCAACGTGCTTGCGAATTAAATCCTTCCACCATGGCGGCGATCATCGGCTTAGACGATAAAATTGTCGAAGACATCTGTGCGTCTATCGATGAGGTTGTGGTAGCAGCTAACTACAATTGTCCGGGGCAACTTGTTATTTCCGGTTCGATAAAAGGAATTGATATAGCCTGTGAAAAATTAAAGGCTGCAGGAGCAAGGCGCGCATTGCCTTTGCAGGTAGGCGGCGCCTTTCATTCCCCTTTAATGGAACCGGCCCGTGAAGAATTAGCTGCTGCGATTGACCTTACTACTTTTAATAATCCGATCTGTCCGATTTATCAAAATGTAAATGCGCTGCCATCAATCAGTGTAGCGGAGATCAAGAAGAATCTGATCGTTCAACTTACGGCGCCTGTTCGGTGGACGCAATCCGTTCAACATATGGCTAGGGACGGGGCCACACTTTTTGTTGAATGCGGCCCGGGAAAGGTTTTACAGGGCCT
>CAZAHL010000547.1:0-2717 GCA_964484845.1 uncultured Chryseolinea sp.
CCGCGAGTTTCGAGCGATTGTCTCAAAGCTCATGCCTCGAAGCTCATAGCTTTAATCACTTCAAAATTTGCTTAACATGACACTAGTGGATATGCCAAACATCTTCCTTTGCACATTTAAAGTATATGTCATCACCCCGCTTAACTTTTCTTTTTTTACTTTTGATGAGGATACGTAAATCACCTGATAAAACTTCTATCTCATAATAACTTCCAAAGTAGGTCGCAGATATTACTTTACCCTGCAGCGCCTTTTGTTTTCTGCTAACGATTTTGAAATCTTCAGGACGGACCAAAAGATTCTTGTCCTTTGGTCTTATCTTCCATAGGTTGTAAAACACAGTGGCATCTGCAGCGGAAATCAAATTATAATTTCCGAAAAGACCGGCAACATATTCATTCAACGGTTTATTGTAGATGCTTTTTGGTGACCCCGTCTGAACCATTTTTCCATCTTTCATCACAATAATTTTATCGGCCCACGAGAGAGTATCTAACGGATCATGAGAAACAAGAATAGAGGTAATTTTAAGCCTACGACAAATATCGTTAAGGACAGTCTTTAACGTCCTCTTATGAACCATATCTAAATTTGAAAATGGCTCATCCAGCAATAAAAGTTGAGGGGATGTTATCAGTAACTTAGCCAATGCAATTCGTTGCCTCTCTCCTCCCGATAATTCGTCGGTCTTTCGTTTCAATAAGTGATTGATCTGACAAACTGCAAATAGCGTGTTGCCCTCGTCAGTGGTCAACGTATTGGAATAAGAAAGTATTTGTTCAACACGTAAAAACTTAGGCAGATCAAAATCCTGCGATAAATAAGCAATAGCAGGATGCCCAGGTACTAACTGATCTGCAGGGCCCTGTACTATTGTTTCATTGAAATGAACGTCCCCCGATCCAGGCTGTTCCAGGCCGGCAATGATTTTGAGGAGTGTGCTTTTTCCCGAACCTGTTTCACCTGCAATAGCAATTTGCCGATTTCTGCGCTGAGAAAAACTGATGTTTTGCAATTTAAAATCTCCTAAGCCCTGTTTATAGATTTTTGAAACAGTTAAAAACTCCATGTTACTTGGTATTGGATTTATGTTTGTTCTCCCAGGTATCCATTTTTATCTTTTCTATCATGAGGGAATTTTTGAATTCGTAAATTAATTTTTCCATTTCCGATTCGCGCGTCTGAAGTGCCGAATAATCTTTATCGTGCGCCTCAATTACGGGCTTCAGTTTATCCAGATTTGTTTGCATGCTTTCAATCGCTGCTGTTATTTGTTCTTTTTCTCCTCCTTCTGCCGATTCGTCGCTGGATTTTGAATTCAATTGCTGGAGCACTTGCTCGATATGCTCAATCATATGCCAGGGATTATTCGGCATATTCCAGGTAAATTCAATATTGCATTTTCTGCATTTATACCGGTTGCTTCTCCATCCTTTTTCATTTTTCTCGGTACCTACAACTTTTAATTTCTCATTGGTATGACACTTTGGACATACGGCATTGTCTTTTACCAATTTGTTGAGATACTCTCGTTGTTCCATGACAAATGCCCTTGTGTTAGCATGGTTGTTTAAGAACTCCATAAACCGATCAACGGCTTCTTCCACTTTTTTATGTTCATCGCCTAACTTTCCTTCCTCGATTAATTTTTTACTTTGCTTTTTAAAAAAGCCAGCAAGTTTCACCAGGTCTCGTTCTTTTTGATTGAAATGTTTGTTCATGCAACCTTTTTTTCAAAAATAGGTAATCAAACACTAAGATTTCTACCGTCAGAGGTACTTCTAATTCATCCGTAATTGTCTGTCTGTAAAGTCAGGTTCACGCAAAGTCCACAAAGAAAAGGCAAAGGCCGCAGAAAATGTTTTTAGCGCCCTATGCGGATTGACTTCGCCCGTCCTGGCGGGGTGAAATATTTTAACGTCACTACTTTTGTAGATGGACTCTAAATAATTACCTTTAACACATTAAAACTTCTTTATAAACATAATTTCTCTTGATCGAAGCTATCCGCTTTAGTCACCCTTCGTTTCCGTCCTGCGAAACAAAGAGATTCTTATTCTTAAAAATTTATAAAGAAAGCAATGAAACAAAAATCAAAAATAGCCATCATTGGCGGCGGTGGAAGAACCGGAAAATATCTTGTAGATCAATTAGTAAATCATGGCCATCCGGTAAAACTTCTTCTCCGACATATGGAAAATTTCAACGTCCAAAATTCGCTGATCGAAATAGTTAAGGGAGATGCGGTTGATCCAGCATCGATACATTCACTATTGGCGGGCTGCCAGGCTATCATTAGCACCGTCGGCCAACGAAAGGATGAACCACTGGTTGCAAGTCAGGCCACGATTAATGTACTAAAAGCGATGGAAGCCCATCAAATTCAACGTTACTTGTTGGTCACAGGATTGAATGTCGATACGCCATTTGATAGGAAGGGTCTTCAAACTTCTACGGCGACCGAATGGATGAAAACAAACTATTCCATATATCATGAAGACAAGCAAAAAGCCTATTCGATTTTGTCAGCAAGTGATACAGCCTGGACGATGGTACGAGTTCCTTTCATCGAGTTTAATGACACGCGAAATGCGTTACAGGTCAGCTTGGAAGATTGTTTGGGAACTAAAATAAGTGCCGCCGACATAGCAGCTTTTTTAGTGGATCAGCTTGCAGATACTACTTATATAAGAAGGTCCCCTTTTATAGCGAATTCT
>CAZAHL010000548.1:0-2697 GCA_964484845.1 uncultured Chryseolinea sp.
TGAATTCAAAAGTAATGCTAATAAACGAATCGGAACTTTGAAGGTCTGCATGTTTAAAAGCATTTTCGATCAGGTCAATCGAAATAAGAGGAGCTAACAGTTTTTGATGGTACAACGGTTCATTTTCGTCGACTTTGATTTTAACTTTTAGCTCAAACAGCGGAGTGATTTTGATCTTATTAATTTCAATCAGGTTCTGGGCGAATTCAATTTCTTCTTTGGGCGTTACGAATTTATGACGACTGTCGTACAGTATGTAATCCAAGACGTTGGCAAGTTTATCCAATGCAAAATAGGTCTGGTAGGCATGTGATTGAATCGAGTTTAGAATGTTCTTAAAAAGATGGGGATCTAATTTTGATTCTACCTTCTGCAATTCCACTGAGTCAAAATGATCTTGAAAATGCTCCAGTTTTCCTTGCATTATTTTTTGCTTCTTATCTGCTTTCCGAAGCAGTGAAATCAGATAGGAACATACTATAATTAAAAGAAGTATCGGCAAAGAAAAATACCAGACCGCGTCCAAAGGTTATAATCTTAAGTTTGAAGAACTACAAATTTGTACTAAGATAAATAAATAGAAGGCGAATATTATATCCATTAAACCATGAACCTTAAACTTTAAATTAATGAATACTCCCAAAGAAGACGTGTTCTGAAATACCGGGTTCGTCGAGTAATTGAATCACAGTTGATGGACCTAAATTCACCGTACCTTCCCATGCGCGCAACGCCCAGACTATTTCCTTGTCCTTCGTAACTTCGATGGCTTGTACCGGTGCATTTTTAAAATCTACTTTTCCATTCCACTGATTGAACCAGTTATTAATAATAGTATTTCCGTTTGACCTGCGAATGGCTATTTGAGGTGAAGTGATCACGTAGTCCTGAACGTCCTTCAACTCATATTCCCAAATCACATCGCCCTTTCTGTTAAGTTCACGAACAAAACCCCGGTTGCTGCTAACCAATATATTTCCGTTCTTCAAAGGCTCCGCTGACCAAACGCTGGGTACATTGAGAGAAAGTAATTCTTTTCCATTGCTATCATATTCACAAACTTTCCCGAGATCCATATGCGCCACCAGGATGGTTCCATTGGAAGTTAGTCTTGCATGTCGAAACTGCCCGTGAACACTTTTTGGATTTTTGGTCGGCAACCCAAATTGAGTCACAGTTTTGCCCGTCACGATATTAACGACAAATAATTTAGCGCTATCACCATTTTGAATAAATACGACGTGCTCTTTACCGATAGGTTGAGCAGTATGTGTTTCGCATCCTTCGGGAGTTTCATATTTCCAAAGCACTTTTTTCTCAGGCGTAATAAGAGTAATACCATATTGATGTGCAAAGAGAATATTGCCATTCGTTAACATGACCGCATCACTTATTTCACCACGACTTAAGGTATCTTGATAAGACCATACAATTTTTCCTTTACGAACAATGTACATATTTTGAATCTTGGCCTCACCTGCATACAAAAAGTCAAATTGTGCTAATCCCTTTCCAGGTAGCAAGGTGGGCGCAGCTTGCCGTTCCATATTGGAAGAGGGCTGTTGGGAAAATGTCTTTGTATTTATCCCCAGGAAAATAAAAATACCGGCCAGCAATCGATTCATAAAAGGTTGGGCAGTTGAAAACATTCGGTTTACTTTTAAATGACTTTGAATACAGAGTTTTAGCAGGGCAGCGTAAATAACCAATCAGGCGGTTGAGCAGTCCAGTATCGATTAAATATTGTCATAAATTTATCAAAGCTGGAGGATAAATAATCCCTTTAATCACCATATGCTAACGTTTGCACCCTATTTTCAGCCTAATATCCCCATATTTTGTAATATTCAAAGCCTACTAATTCAGTAGGAATTGGTATATTGCAAGCCTAATTTTTATCCAAAAAAGCTGTGAGAGATTCTCATCCAAGAAGTCTGGTCAAAGGAATAAGTTGGAGAACTGTCGGAACCATTGATACCATTTTGTTATCCTTTCTTGTTACAGGCAGTATTTCCGATTCGCTCAAAATCGGGCTAACAGAGGTTTTTACAAAAGTAGCCTTATACTATTTACATGAACGTATCTGGGATAAAATTGCCTGGGGTAGAATTCATGGAAAAGGGCCTACACATGGACGCAGCCTTGTCAAAGGGATAAGCTGGAGGGCAGTTGGTACCATTGATACCATGTTTATTGCTTTCCTTATAACAGGCGTTCCGCTAAACGCAGTTGCCATCGGAGGTTTTGAACTCTTTACTAAAATCGGATTATTCTATCTCCATGAACGAATTTGGGGTAAAATATGGTGGGGTAGGATTATGGACGATGGACTACAACCCCAATTGGTAAAAGTAAAAGTAGCGGAGCAGCAATCTCCCTACCCTAAATCCTCGCATATCATATCCGGTAGCATAGAGAAATAGCAATCTTAAAAATTACAATCCTAACGCAAAGGCAGGACCGCTGCGACTCTTTCGGACGTTCAAGGTTTCTTAGCTGTGCTGGAATTCTCTCATAAAGGTGAACACAACTTTTTATTTTTTAGAGATGCTGGTTAAAGAATGTCAATGTCATTTAGTTAGTTGTCTGTAATTCCAAAGGCGTGGCCTCCCCCGGTGGGCCGCGATCGAGTAGACGGCCTTACCAGATCGAGCTGGTGGGGTGCGCCTCTCACACCACTGTACGTACGGGCCTCGT
>CAZAHL010000549.1:0-2690 GCA_964484845.1 uncultured Chryseolinea sp.
CTTTTTTAATTTTTAAACTTTTTTCCCTTTTTATTTATCCCGAACTCAGGTTCCAACGTTGTAGCGGCTAGCTAAACCTCGCGCATACATGATAAAAAAAATATTGAAAATATTTGCAGGAATCGTTGCCCTTTTGATTATCCTTCCCTTCGTTATATTTGGTCTCCTCTGGACTAAGAACCGGTTTTTCCTGGGCGGTGTGGAGAATGACAACTTATCTTATTTAGAACAAAATAAACATGTAATTGATCGATCCGTTGATGCATCCTCCGAAAACGAGATTTTTGATAGCGCATTCTATAACAACCATGTTTTTTTGTTAGGTGAAAATCATGGCTACGCAGATGTTCAATGGATAGATAAATACTTGTTAATACACCTAAACAAAAAAATCGGTTTAAGGTACTACCTCGCCGAAATGGATAGCAGCAGGGCAAGTAAGTTAAACCTGTTCCTGTCAAACGACAATAAAGACCTCCCCCTGTTGAAGGAAGTAATCAGGGATATTGCAATACGAATCCCGCAACAATCCAGTGAAGAACTATATCAAAAGTGGGCGGATATCTACGATTATAATAGAAGTCTGCACGATTCCTTAAAGTTCATTGTGGTAGGACTCGACACAAATTTTGAAGATGACTCAACGAATATCTCCCGGGACTCTGTCATGCTTCTAAACTTTAGCAAACTCGTTGAATCCAAAAATCTGGAGAATGAAAAATTTTACGGATTTTTTGGCTACACGCACGTTTTACAAAGTGGGTATGGAGAAAAAGATATTTATCCATTTGCCGCAAAAATCAAAAGATCACATCTTCCGTTTTCTAAAAAAATCCAAAGTATAGTTTGTTTTACGTTAGACAGCGAAATGAACATGCCAAAGAATAATCAATATCCATCTCCCCCGGATGAAAAAACTTCCCTATTCAATTTAGACGGTCCCTTTGTTTTGGCCAAGGGAATTAAAGATTTGAAAGAAGTAACAACGGAAAATACCATGACGCTTTTTAATCTGAATAAAACCGATTCACCATACCGCAATAGCCAGAAACTTGCCGGTATGAAAGTAAATCTGTTTGGCGAGGATCTTTTGCCGAACAATGAAAACCAAAAGACTACCGATTTTTTTCAGTATGTAATTTTATTACGAAACTCAAAAGCATTAACAAAGTTAAGTACGGACTAAAATATCAGATACCGTTTGGCCTATATAAAGACAGTCCCTCCAACTTTAAATCTTCCGGACTTATAAATTGATGGGGCGAGCTTTTAGTAAGATCTGAGAATTGGATTTCCGCCTTCACCCCCGCAGAAAGGATTTAATTAACTCGTATTTATTACATCCCTCGTCAAGGCGAACATAAAATTGGTACTTTAACCGACCTAAGCCCTTTGAATGAAGAAAAGTCAAATACTTTCTTTGCTGTTGTGCTTTAATAATTTCGCCTTGATTCTTAACCAATCTCTAAAAATGAAAAACTTAATCCTCCTCGTATTTATTACTGGCTGCACTTGGCATTGGGCTGTTGGGCAATCCTTATCCAAAGATAATGTTACGGAAATCAAACTTCGAAATGCGGGAGCAATCGTTCAAAACGGAAACGTAAAGGGCTATTACCATTTTTATAATCTCGAAAAAGCGGATCGCAAGAACAACAATTACCTGTTGAGCGTCACCGATGAAAATTTACGTGAGATCAACTCGGTGACCATTGTTCGTCCAGCTACTTACCTCCTTATTGAGGGGGTATTCAATGGAGAAGCTTTTGGTTTTTTGTTTTATGATTCACGTGAAAAAAAACTGGAGCTTATCGCATTCGACCGGACGTTAAAGGAAGCCGGCAAGGTTACCAAGGAGTTAAAGAATAAGTATGCCAACGCCTCGTACGCTTATATCGCTCAGGGTAACGAACCTATGCAAGCCTTCCTTGTGTCGGTGCCTAATAAAGGGTTTATTTACTATGGCATCAAAGATGACTCCAAAAGCGAATATGAAATAGAGTTTTACAATAACACCATGAAAAAAAGCTGGTCGACGTATGCTCCGGCAGATGACTTTGATTTTGAAAATGCAGCAGAAGCATTCCAGGATGACCAGTATGCAGGTTCCTTGATTCTAAAACGTACGAGTGTGTTTTCTACCGATTTTGATTTTGAATTGTTAGTGCAAAACATCGGAGATGGTAAACAAGTGTTTCGTGTCCCGCTTGAAACTGCAAAATATAAATTGTCTTTGGCTGAAATATTTTTTGATAAGGCTAAACAACAATTCACGGTCTTCGGCGAATATTTTAACAAAGATGAGAACGTTATTAAAAATAAAAGTCAGGGATTTATAACGGTGGTGCTGGATATTAACGGCAAGGTTATATCAGAAAAAGTAAACTCGTGGACCGCAGATATCAGTAAGCTTGTCGCGGCCAAAGACAAAGAAACATTTAAAGAAACCGGCATTCTGTTTCATGAGTTCATACGCATGGACGATGGGCAGGTATTCGCTATCGGGGAACAATACAAAAAAAGCGGTCCTCCCATGGCGGTGAAATTAAATGTGTTTAATCTGGTGATCTTCCAATTTGCCTCAGACTTCACCATTAAAAAAGTTCACCTTTTCGAAAAAGACAAAAATCCAGTGTCGCTCCCACCGGGAATGCTAGTTACATCCTCAAAAATGCTTTCCTACATCGCAA
>CAZAHL010000550.1:0-2674 GCA_964484845.1 uncultured Chryseolinea sp.
GGGAACGCCGGCTACAGTCGGGGCAGGCCGGTGGAAATATGATCTCCACCATACATGACGTAGGTCGCGAGGAAGTTCTCAGGATGTTTGCCGACTGGACAGACCGGATTGCCGAAGGCGAAGTACCACCAACCCCGCCCCGTCCACAAGGGTTGGAGAGAAATGTTGTTATCACACAATGGGACTGGGCCGATCCTAAGGCTTATCTCCACGACCTTGTATCTACCGACCGGAGAAATCCAACAGTAAACGCCAACGGTGCCCTCTATGGTGCGTTGGAAGTAAGTGCTGACTACCTGCCAGTTCTTGATCCTTTGAAACACGCGACGAGCCAGGTGCCCTTAACGGTACGGGATCCAAAGACCGAACCAGCGACCGGACCCCACATGCCACAACCTTCTCCCTATTGGGGGGATGATCCGATATGGAGCAGCAAAACCAACGTTCACAATCCGATGTTCGATGGAAAGGGTCGCGTATGGATTACAGCAACGGTGCGTCCATCCGACAATCCCGACTTCTGCAAAGAGGGATCAAATCATCCTTCGGCCAAGCTGTTTCCGCTTAATAAGGCAAACCGCCATCTCGGTTTTTATGATCCGAAAACTAAAAAGTATACTCATATCAGCACTTGCTTTAGCACACATCACCTGATGTTTGCCGAAGATGAAAATAATACGCTCTGGACAAGCGGTGGCGGAGATGTTATTGGATGGCTCGATACCAAAAAATATGAAGAGACCGGAGATGAGGCCCTATCGCAAGGCTGGACGGCACTTATACTGGATACCAATGGCAACGGTAAACGGGATAAGTATACAGAGCCCAACGATCCCGTGGATGCTAAATTAGACAAGCGCATCGCGAAAGGCCTATACGCTGTTTCCCCCGCTGCAGACAGTTCGGTTTGGGGATCTTCGTTAGGGTACCCCGGTGCTGTCATCCGTCTTGATCCCGGATCAAACCCACCGGCAACTGCACTTGTGGAATATTATGAGCTGCCTTTAAATGAATCTGGTGAACCTGTTGAAGGATTCTCACCCCGTGGAATGGACGTCGACCGCGAAGGCGTAGCTTGGGTTGCATTGGCCAGTGGTCACTTGGCGAGTTTCGACCGGCGAAAATGCAAAGGGTCGCTCAAAGGTCCCGAAGCGACAGGTCAGCATTGTCCCGAAGGATGGACGTTTTATACCGAACCTTTACCACAACTGCAGGGAGTAAAAGAACCTGGAAGCGCGGAAGCAAGTTACTATACCTGGGTAGATCAGTTCAACACCTTTGGCTTAGGGGAAAACGTGCCGATCAATACTGGAAACGAATCAGAAGGACTGCTGGCGCTGAAGGATGGAAAATGGGTTGTTCTGCGGGTACCCTATCCGCTGGGGTTTTATACAAAATGGATGGATGGCCGTATCGATGATCCAACCACAGGCTGGAAAGGACGAGGCCTCTGGGCAACGGTGAGCACACGCGCACCTTTTCATATGGAAGGCGGTAAAGGTACGACGAGCAAAGTGTTTAAATTCCAGCTACGCCCCGATCCGTTGGCTCGATGAAATATTTCTTTCAAGTTGCGGATAACTTTTCCCTAGGTATTGTGAATCCATCGCTGGAACCGTTGAAAACTAAAATTTTATAACGTTTTCGTTGTATGTAAGACATTTGCAAAAAAAATAATGTCTTTGTAAGTTCATTAGTAATGCGTGCCAATCTTTTGAAATCAGCCAAAAAACTCCTGACGATTAACGCGATATTGGGAAATGTTATAAATTACTATTTACAATTTGCCCCCGGAGGCTCAACACGCCCCTTAGAGATTGTTCTAATCCAATATAATTGGTTTTTGAAATAAATTGAAAAACACCCAGCGCATTAAATTGTTCGATTTGTGCTTTACTCAATCCGTTAGAAAGTATAATGATGGGCACGCTGTTAAATTTCTTATTTCTTTTGACAGCAATTACGCCTTCAATTCCATCCATTTTCGGCATGAGAATATCGAAAAATATCAGTTGCGGGAGGGTTTCACATTTAAACAACGTGGTTAAGCCATCTTCACAATCCGTTGCGGCCATTACATGTATTAAAGGATCAATTCGTCGTATGGCCATTTTAAATAATTCAATATCCTCTAAATCATCATCAAAATAAAACACACTCATAATAACCGTAAAAAATTAGTTCAACATTTTTAACTACTGTACTTCTGGAATAATATTAATGTATGTTGTTGTCTATTTTCGACTTTAACGAACCATCTGTACTATTTTCCCTAACCCCCTAAGATAAGTAGAAGGCACATGACATCTGACGCTTAAAAACGGACGAAAATGAGTTTAGGCGAAAATAAAAAACGATACATTTGAATAATGCGCGAGTTCTTTACAACTCAGAGGCAGAATTCTGCCTGACAGGATAAAATTCAAAATGGTTTCTAATTCGATAAGGCTAGCCGACTAGTCGTACTTTGCCATGTTTTCGAAATTTGTTGTTTTATTAAGAACATCTTTTGTGTACTTCGGAACAGCGATGATCTTCTCTTCTTTTTTCCTTTATACTTTAAAGAAAATTTGCTTTCCATCTCATATTTCCATGTTGCTATGTTTATTGCTTTAATCCTATCCACGTCCCTTTAGGGCAATGTCATTAAGTTAAGCTATACATTGAAATTGCA
>CAZAHL010000551.1:0-2635 GCA_964484845.1 uncultured Chryseolinea sp.
GTAGTAAAAATTAAAATTCGCTCTACGTTTCCAAATGTCAAATTTCCGTTTAGCGATAACAGCGTGCTCAGCTTCATTGTATCTGTCTCTGTAAGTTGTCCAAAACTTATCATTGGTACATGCATTAAACACCAGAGTGTAGCGCAAAAAAAACGAATCATTACCACACCGCCAAAAGCCGCACAATTCCTCCGGTAGCACCTTTAATTTTGGGCGCTCCAATAAAGAGGTGCGCTCCTTTGGGAGGAATCATTTTTAAATTAGCAACTGCCTCAACCACCCATTTCCCTGCACCGAGAATAATTTTATGTCCTTTGTACGCATTGTCATGGCCAGGATCAAGTGAAATCACATCCACGCCTACACCTGAGATGTTTCTCTCTGAAACAAGGAACTGGATAGCGGTCGAAGATATCCCAGGGAAATGTTTCGTATGCTCTTTGTCGAGTCCTAGATATTTAGCTTCATATAAAAATGCCTCCCACCCTGAATACATCATAACGCATGCATTGTCCGCTATCCTTCCATAAACTGTCTCCCATTGTTTAATATCATCTACCGTCAATTCTGCATCAGGGTTGTTTAAGCTTTTTTTACTTATATCAATAACGACAACCGGGACAATCAGATTTTCAACTTTTAATTCTTCTAATGCAATTCCTTCGGGTGCAAAATGATTGGGCGCGTCTACCTGCGTCCCGATATGTTCATGAATAATCCATTTATTGGCGCGTACGCCCAGTGCTTCCAGGGTTGCTATTGGTTTAAGCTCAAAGGGAAACGTGATACCCGGCACAGGGATAAAGGGAAAATCGCTGCTAAGCGTATGGGTTAGATCTTGGATGTGGTTTATCGAAATGTACTTTGATTTGTTTGTTGTGGAATCAGTCCAATGATCGATGCTGCGAGACAAAAGAAACTCGCCCTGATAATCCGGATAAAGTTTTTTATAAAAGTCCAAAGCGTCCGACTTACTTTTCGTTCTGCTCAGAATTTCGCGGAAGGTTGTGAGATATTGAATATTTGTATCAAAAAGTTTTCGATCAGATTGTTCTCCATGACCTGGATAAATAACAAGATCCTCCTTATTAAATTTTGCTTTAAGACTATTTAAATTTTTTATCCAATTATCGATGTGAGATTGTTCAACGCCAGGACCTAACCAGCTAAAGACTTTGTTATAAAGAAGATCACTTGCAAAGATTAGATCAAATTGATCTGTGTAGAGAATGGTGTTGTGACTGGATTCAGATGCCTCTTTTATATTTTCGACGATCAAAGAGTATCCTTCGCCAAGCTCTAGTTTATTGCCTGAAAGTATTTTGATTCTTTCATAGTCGAAACCTCCAGGATTTTTAGCGGATTTCAGTTTCATTTCGGCCTGACTTTCCATCAAGCCTTTGGATGTCGCGTAGTTTACGTAATCAATAATATCTTTTTTTACTCCCTCACTGCCCGTAAAGATGTTTGCATCCGGATTATTTTTAAGGATCGTTGATAATCCAAGAAAATGATCGGGATGACCATGTGTAATAAAAATCGTATTGAGTTTTTTGCCCTTAACAACATTGGATATTTTTTCAGCAGCAGTTCCGGAGCTAAGTGCATCAATTAATACGAAATTTTTTCCGGACTGAATGAGAAAAGCATTTTCCAATAGATTCTCTCCTCTAAAAACTGTTATTTTAAAAGGAAGCGAGTTGGATTTCTGAGAATACGTATGGGTCGCTAAAGTAATGAGGTATAGCAGGGTAATAAAAAGTGCTCTGTTTTTCATACATTGAATTCTTTCGTGAAATGTAGGTTAGTACTGAACAGGAAAAAAGTACTTACCAATTAGTATAGTTCATGGTAAAATAGACAGTAAAGATGATAACCAGCCATTTATATTAAATATTATTTTTTTGAAATGATTAAAAATAACAAAAACTTGCAAATAGATATTGACGGTCACAAATACTTTTGTCCGGTAGAGGTAACGATGGCCATCATGGGAGGTAAATGGACTGCCCCTATTTTGTGGTATTTGAAAGGTAAAACGTTGCGGTATAGTGAGATAAAAAAATTACTTGTGACCATTTCGGAGAAAGTCCTCATCAATGAGCTTAAAGCCTTAGAAGAGGCAGGCTTAATCATCCGCAAAGCCTATCCCGTGGTTCCACCTAAAGTTGAGTATACATTATCTTCCTATGGCAAGACAATCATTCCAATCGTAGATCTCATTTCCAAATGGGGTGAAGCGCATGCAAAAAAATTCGGGAGGGTTATCGAGACTTGATTGTTAGTATTTTCGCGACGCTCGAAGTAACGTCATTGTATAGAACAAGGGTGTACAATGTTATAAATTCTCTAACACATTCCGGTAATCTCTACCAACCGGGATAGCTACGCCGTTAATCTCAACTTCTTCCGCCGTGTACGACTCGATCTTTTCAAGGGAAACAATAAACGAGCGATGGATGCGCTTAAAAAGGTTGGAGGGCAGTAGTTTTTCCACCTCATGGGTGCTCAGCTTAGACAAATATTCGCTTTTTTTAGTAACGATCTTGACGTACTCACGCTGACTTTCGATGTACAAGATTTCTGAAAACAATATTTTTACTTTCTTCTTTTGAACATTCAGAAAAATATAATC
>CAZAHL010000552.1:0-2628 GCA_964484845.1 uncultured Chryseolinea sp.
ACGTCATCACCCATTTTTTCCTTGCCCCAAGGTGTCTAACTCGCAATGACGTACTCATGAGCCATCATGCCGATCACCTATTACTGAATACCAAAGTAAATTGCTTCTGCGTGATCTGCAATCCCGTTAAATGCTTTATTTCAATATAAATTCAGCCTGTTTCAGATCGCGGGAATTTCCCCCAATAAAGACCTGGAATTTCCCTGGCTCAGAACCGAAGGACATGTCCTTTCTGAAAAATGACAAATCATGATTGTTCAACTTGAAAACAACATCTTTTGATTCACCTGGTTGAATCATAATCTTTTGAAAGTTTTTCAATTCTTTCACTGGCCTCGTAACGCTCCCCACGACATCGCGAAGATACAATTGAACAACTTCTTCCCCAGCCCGTGAACCCGCGTTCGTTACCTTACAGGAAACCGTGAATTCATCCTTGGAGGTGATCTCACTTTTGTTTATTGTAACATCGCTATAAGAGAACGTCGTATAGCTCAGCCCATATCCGAAGGGATACAACGGGTCGTTAGACTCATCCAGATACTTCGAGGTATACTTGTTATTCAAATCCATCGGCCGGCCTGTATTTTTCATGCTATAAAAAATCGGTATTTGTCCAACAGATCTTGGAAATGTTACGGGCAATTTTCCAGACGGATTGTAGTCTCCAAATAACACATCCGCTATTGCATTACCCGCTTGAGTTCCGAGGAACCATGTTTCAAGAATCGAAGGAATATTCTTATCGATCCAATTAATGGTCAATGGGCGTCCATTCATCAGCACGACAACCACTGGTTTTCCGGTTTTCTGAATTGCTTCCACAAGTTTTTGTTGAACGCCCGGCAAATCCAACGAAACACGGCTGGCGGCTTCGCCCGTCATCATGGCTCCTTCACCCACAGCGAGTATAATAACATCAGCTTTTTTAGCTGTCTGAATAGCTTGGGCAAAAAATTGAACGCTATCATCGTTGATGTTACAACCTTTCGCGTATAGGACCTGCGTTGAATGTGAGACACTGCTCTTAATTCCTTCCAGCAACGTCACCGATTTTTTCCAATCACCTGCAGCTGACCATGAGCCGATCATTTCTTTACGGGCATCGGCCAGTGGCCCGATCACGGCAATCTTTCCCGTTGTTTTTGATAACGGCAGAAGTTGCTTTTCATTTTTTAGCAATACAATAGATTTGCTGGATATATCGCGGGCCGACTCAATGTATTCTGTTTTCATAAGCGTGGATTTTTCCCGCTCAACATTGCTATAACGATATGGATCATTGAATAGTCCGAGCTCGAATTTTTTGTGAAGAATTCTTCGCACTGCTTCATCAATTAATCCTTCCTTTATTTTCCCTTCCTCCACCAATTTTTTCAGCGCATCATCATAAAAGCCAGCCTGCATGTCCATGTCGACACCGGCTTCCAGAGCCAACGCAGCGGCCGATGCAGTATCTTCCGCTATACCGTGTGGTATCATTTCCATAATAGAAGTGTAATCAGTCACGACAAATCCGGTAAAGTTCCACTCGTTTCTTAAAATGTCAGTCATCAGGTATTTATTGCCGGTAGCAGGAACACCATCTACTTCATTGAAAGAAGTCATCACCGTAGCCGCTCCCGCATCTACTGCTGCCTTATAGGGAGGAAGATAAGTTTCACGCAATACCCTATCTGACATATCTGTTGTGTGATAATCACGGCCGGCCTGGGCGGCACCGTAAGCTGCGAAATGTTTTACACACGCCATCACGGAATTCAATTGCCGAATTCCCTCACCCTGAAAACCTTTTACTCTTGCTGCTGCAATCCGAGATCCCAGATACGTATCCTCCCCTGCTCCTTCTGCCATACGCCCCCATCTCGGATCACGGGAAATATCACACATGGGTGCAAATGTCCAATGCAGCCCTTCGGCCGATGCCTCCTCTGCAGCGATGCGCGCCGATTTTTCCATGGCATCCAAATCCCAACTTGCTGCTTCGCCTAATGGAATCGGAAAAATTGTGCGTTGTCCATGAATCACGTCGTATCCGAAAAGTAACGGTATGTGTAAACGTGTTTCTTTCACAGCAATTTCCTGAAGTTTCCGTGTATAGTCGGCGCCAAAAGCATTAAAAATCGCGCCTACTTTTCCGGTCTTGATATCTTCCTTGTAGTTCTCCCGGATCGTAGGCCCTGTTACATCATTATCGCTCGTATATAGCGTGAGTTGGCCGATCTTTTCTTCCAGGGTCATGAGACTCAATACGGAATCAACCCTATTATTTATATCGCCGTCAGGATGCTTCGACTTTTGACTGCATCCCGTTAAAATGATCAGAATAATACCGGATAAATAGAATGCTTTTTTCATAGAGAGGTTTTTATTGACTCTGTTGTTGGTCAGATTGTTTCATGGTTAAAAGCTTTCAGCTGACAGCTTACAGCAAAAAGCTAGTTAGTATTTTAATAATTAAGCTCTCCTTTAATAGTCAAACTTCTTTAATGCTAAAAGCTCTCCGTGCGCACGCAAAGCTGTAGACTGTAAGCTGTCAGCTGTCTGCTTCATTCACCTTTTACCAGTTTCGATTTCGCCGACATACCATTTTCATTGAAAGCTTCCACCGAAAAAAAATAGGATTGG
>CAZAHL010000553.1:0-2545 GCA_964484845.1 uncultured Chryseolinea sp.
GCAGGAATAATACCCAAAGGTATATTCGAATCGATTAATCCGTTAGCAACATCATGGACTGTACCATCTCCGCCTACGGCAACAACAGCATAACATTTTTCAGAAGACAACTCCCTAGCGATTTCTACTGCATGTTTTGGACGTTCGGTAAAACGCACTTGATAATTTACCCGTTTCTCTTGAAGCAGCTTCTCAACCTTTTTCCAAACTTTTAGTCCTTTTCCGTTACCCGAGATTTTATTGACGATAAAATAATACATATATAGATCTTTCCTTTTATTAGAGATGATGAAGTTTTACAGGATATGCGAAAATCGATTTATTGTAAATAGTTAAAAAGATCATTCCATAACTAGGGGTTATTTTTGTGAATTTTACCGTCTGTTTTTAATCACAATTTTTCCCTCTTGATAAGGAAAATATTCAAACAGCTCCATTTATGTTATCTAACGGGACAAATACACGAATATGCTCGGGAATCACTTGAAAATACGAGTAATTGATGTTGCTTTTTTCTCCGCTTAAGTTTACTGGCATATCCTTGGAAAGAAAAATTTTTGATGAAGAAATATTGTCAACTTACGTATGTATTTCTCTAAGTTCTCTTGAGCGATTCATAACAGCCTCTGCAAGTACGGTATAATCTGAACTGTTAAGTTCGTTTAAATACATCATTGACCCAATAACAACTTTTACTGGCTTTCGAATCCACTTTTTCGTATCCAGATAAATAATCGCAACCGGAAGAACAGGCGCTCCTGTTTTTAACCCTAAAAAAGCTACCCCTTTTTTCGGTTTGACACTTTCCCCATTTTTACATCTTTTACCTTCAGGGAAAATTCCAAGCACTTCCCCGTTTTCAATCACCTTTAAGGCACGGCGGACAGGACGAATGACAATTCCGCTTTGTCGGTCAACAGGAATAGCATGAAGTTTTTGAAAAAACCAATTGGTAATACGTCGCTGAAACAGTTCCTTTTTCGCTAAAAAATGAATTTTTCGGTTAAAGATACTGGAAAGAATAATAGGATCATAATTGCTTGTATGGTTTGCTGCCACAATGACTGAACCAGTTTTAGGGAAATTTTTTATGCCAATTACTTCAATTCGAAAAATGAAACATAGGATTATTTTGGAAATCCATTTCATGCTTGTATAGAACATACTTCTTCACCCATTACCTTATAAGAAAAACGTTGTTTAAATTTGCTATTATGTATAATTTGCTACTTTAAAGCACACATTATACTTGCTAACCAAAATATTCTATACCAGGGGGTGATGTAAAAATGAATTCCATTCAATTTGAATACAGTGTGCCTCGATATGTCTTAAGTAAAATAATGGGTAAAGTTTCAAAGTCTTTTTATTGGAACTCCAAATTATCCTGCGTCCGATTACGCCGTGTAGAAGTCCCCAAACTTCCAAACGATGAATGGGTAAAAGTAAAGGTAAAGTACGGAGGAATCTGTGGAAGTGACTTAAATCTCATCCTTTTAAAGGATAGTCCAACCACTTCTCCGTTTGCGTCTTTTCCATTTACGATTGGACATGAAGTGGTAGGAACGATTGAAGAAGTTGGTTCAAAGGTGGAAAACATAAGTGTGGGAGACCGGGTAGTCATTGACCCAATATTATCATGTATAACAAGAGGAATTGCAGACCCTTGTCCTAATTGCCGGCGGGGTGATTATAACCTTTGTCATTTTATGGCCGAAGGGGGAATTTCACCAGGGTTGTTAATAGGCACTTGCCGTGACACCGGCGGAAGTTGGGGATCTTATCTTGTTGCACATAAAAGTCAAGTATTAAAACTTCCTGATAATGTAAATGATTTAAACGGTGTGTTGGTAGAACCTTTTAGCTGTGCCCTGCATGCGGTTTTGCGAAATCCTCCAAAAAAGGATGATACGGTATTGGTCATTGGAGCCGGTACAATAGGGATTTGCGTTGTCGCTGCTATTCGAGCACTTGAATTTCCCTGCCGAATTGTCGTTTTGGCAAAACATGCCTTTCAAGCACAGCTTGCTTCCCACTATGGTGCAGATGAAATCATTTATCTTACAAAAAATAAAAATTATATTTACGAAACGGCCAAATCTCTTCATGCAAGCGTGTTAGAGCCGCTCTTTGGTGATCCGGTTGTACAAGGTGGAGCCGATCTTATTTTTGAATGCGTCGGTAATAAGCAAAGCATAAACGATGCACTCCGTTTTGCTAAAAATGGAGGAAAAGTCGTTCTATTGGGATTAGCAGGGATCATGGACGGTGTCGACTGGACGACCGTTTGGCTTAATGAGTTAGATGTTAAAGGAAGCTTTGCATACAGTACGGAAGAATATCAAGGAAAGAAGATGCGAACGTTACAAATTGCAATTGAATTAATGCGCAATGAAAAGGTGGATTTATCCCCATTGGTAACACATCGTTTTCCTTTGGAAAATTATCGTGATGCCTTACAAACGGTTATTAACAAAGGAAAAGGTTCAATCATGAAAGTTGTATTCGAACCTTAAATCCTTTTTAATACGAAAACACAAGTTTG
>CAZAHL010000554.1:0-2499 GCA_964484845.1 uncultured Chryseolinea sp.
AGACAAAATGGAAGAACATACAAACCAGTGGGATAAAGATGATTACTTTTCGGACGAACAATTGGAAACAGCAAAAACGCTGATCGCAATTAATGACGCACGAAGCCGCGAAAAAACTTCCACATTTGTTCATTCTGTCTCGTACTGGTGGGCGTCTGCTACCATTGATTACTATACTTCTTATGTTGAAAATATTAAAAAAGTAACGCGGGAAGACATTAAGGAATATGTTCAAAAATACATCAAAGGCAAACCTCACGCTACTGGCGTACTGACTACCGCCGAAAACAAACCTGCGCTTGAGGCATCATTAAAAACCACAAAAAATTAAGAGCATGAAAAACCTTGTACGTTATATTTCACTGATAACTTTTACTGCAATCATTACCTCTTTCTCGTACACGTCAACCGAGGAGAAGCCAAAGGAATTTATTGTAAATGGATTGAAAGTAATTCTTAAACCATCCATCAAAGAGATTATCAGCGCACGCCTTTTTATTAAAGGGGGAACTGCGAATTACAGCAAAGAACAGGAAGGAATAGAATCGCTTGCACTGTCTGTGGCTGTAGAAGGGGGAACTAAAAATATGACGCGGACTGAATTTGCCACGGCTGCAGAAAAGATGGGAACGAACATTGGGTCTAGCACATCAATGGATTACAGCGAAATCAACATGTCATGCGTAAGTAGTTATTGGGACAAATCCTGGAAATTATTTTCTGATGTCATTACCTCTGCCAGATTTGAGGCAAAAGATTTTGAGCTAATTAAATCTCAAGCTGTTACGCAAGCTAAACAAGCAGAAGCCAATCCCGACGAACATCTACGAAATCGAAGCCTGGAAAATGCTTTTACAAATCACAACTATTCGAAAGTGCCGCGAGGTACCGTAAAAAGCTTGGAGAAAATTACACTTGATAATCTTGTTAGTCACTTTAAATCGATCATCGGAAAACAAAATTGTTTCCTTGTCATCGTAGGGAATCTTACGGAAGCCGAGATAAAGGAAAAAGTAACGACCGCATTCGCGTCGATGCCACAAGGGAATCAGCAGAAAGCCGAGCCTCGACTGGAAATAAAACCGGAAGCTACCGTTGAAAAGCGCGATATCCCTACCAACTATATCCGTGGAATTATGAGTGCACCTTCCATGAACGAAAAAGAAGGAGTGCCTATGATGTTAGCCATGGCAATTTTGTATAATCGTTTCTTCGTAGAATTGCGTACAAAGCGAAGTTTAACGTATGCCCCCAGCGCCGCTTATGCCAGCACGGCTTATAAAAATCCGTATGCCATTTTTTATGCGTCAACCACCGATCCAAAACAAACGCTTCAGGTCATGATGACCCAGATTAACGAAGTAAAAAATCAGGGCTTTAGTGAAAAGGAGCTTAAGGATATGAAGGAAACTTACCTGACCAATCACTTTCTCGGCTTAGAAACCAATGCGTCACAAACTATGCAGTTGGGACTAGCTGAAGTTGGAGGTGATTGGAAGAAAACTCAGATCTTTATGGCCGATGTCGAGAAGGCTTCGATTGAAGATATCAATAATGTATTTAAAAAATACTCCTCTTCCATCAATTGGACCTATCTGGGGAAAGAGACAGCGGTCACTAAAGAAGACTTTAAACAACCGCAAATACTACCCGCTAACGAAAAAGTGTCACCAAAAAATTGAGAAGAGTCCCGATGATGATCCTTGGCTTACTATTGCGAGAGATCAAATGACAACTGATCCCAAATGTTTAATTGGGTCCGTTGACGATTTGGATGTTATCTTTTAAAGATCCGCGCAACGATCACGATGATGATAACAATAACGAATATCACAATAAAGATTCCTGTATAAACACCGGCTCCAAAAATATCACCCACGAGCTCACAACTCGTCATTGCCAGCAAAAAGAAGAAGAAAAAAAGGAGCGAAGTTAGATTTTTCATAATGATGAAATTTAATTTCTATTCTTCACTAAAAAATCAAGCCAACATAATAATTCGGTAAACAAGGGAATTTAACGTCCCTGAAAGTATTAGCCGTGATCGGGTGTGTAATTTCGACCCCATATTATGCCGGTGAGAAAGATTATACTTGAAAGGTTGACGGGAAAGTATTTGCATAATAAAATCCAATTCCAGCTTCTTTTAATTTTTTTGTTGTTTCTGCCAGGAAAGAGGGGTCATGCGAATCGCCCAATACCTTTCGAATGATGATGTACCGGACGCTCCCCGGAAATTGTTTAGCGATTTTTAAATAGATCTTCAAATCGAGCTGAGTATTATCTCCGAGTAAAAAATATTTTTTATCCGGAAACAACATTAAGATCTGCTCCAACATCTTTGTTTTATGCAGTTCACGTTCCTCAAGCCTGATATATCTAAATATATCTCTGACCTTTCGCATTTGTTTTAGAAATAAAGGTCCGGCCGGAAATCCGTTGTGAAGTAAAAATCGATAAATCAACGGATACAAATTTTGCTCGCTGTTAGATAAGTAG
>CAZAHL010000555.1:0-2495 GCA_964484845.1 uncultured Chryseolinea sp.
AAAAATGCTTTCCTACATCGCAAAAGCCGTTGGTGGATTTGATTTTGTATTTAGTCAGACATCGCCGGATAAAACAACCTTTGTAGCTACGTACATTAATTACGATCGCGAAAAAGGCGAAAAAGGAAAAAATATATTGGGTTCAGTTGTTTACACACCTGAAAAAACCTTCACAGTTGATAAGCTTCCATTAAATAGGAAATCTTCGACTTATTTTGTTTATCGGGCGAAAGAAGGCTATGTATTGGTCAATGAATATTTCGCAAAAGAAAAACGTATTGAAAGCCGGCTCGAGAAGCTGAACTATTAATAAACATTATCCTCATACCAAATCTTCGCATGAAAAGATGGATAACGTGTTATCTCTCCAGCTCGTTTTTATTTGTTATTGGTATAAGCGGATATGCGCAGGACTTATTTACTATTTCCCTTAAAAAATTCACTATCGATCCGGCAGGTATTACGTTAAGAGTTTCTGAAATAATCGATGCCCGCAAGGATAAAAATGTTGTTGGAATTATACAATTGGGTCTGAAGAATCGAAAGGACCTCGCGGTGTTTGAAAAACCCGGATTGCAGGAGGTCGAAGAATTATTGGATCGCTCCCGTTTAATTTCGAAAGAAAAGGGTCTTGTGATACGCGTTTCTAAACTCGCCATCTCTGAAATTACCGGAGCATGGAAAGAAATTGCAAGAGCAGAAGTAAGCCTCGATTTTTTCATACGTCATGAAGACAACTACTATTACATTTCTTCAGCATATGCCACCGTGGATCCTAATGGAATGGATGTAACCCGAGAACATGCAGCAAATATTGTCAAAGTGATCGAAAGAGCTTTCATTCAATTTTCCTCTCGAGGGAACAAAGTTAACGCTGATGAATCGTTTCTTCTGGAGGATTTAACAGATCCCAATCAAAATTTTCGCAACGTTGCCTCTATGCTTGTAGTCAAGGAAACTAAGTATAAGGAAGGTTACTATAAAACATTTGATGAATTTATAAACAACGCACCTTCGATTGACGTAGAATGTAAAATAAAGACAGGTGCAGCCACTCAGTGCAAATGTGGCGATAAGGAAGAATCAGTAACTATCTATGGCTATTCAAAGGACAACCAGCTATTTGTATTATTTCATCACAACTTTTATCTTTTAGAAAGGGAGAAAAATGGATTTTTCTTTCGAGGACCCAGAGAATTTTCTTCGAAAGACATAACAGATACCTATAATGGAATTATAGCTCGAACTCGGACTGAGAGAGCAGGATATAATGCTATTTACACCATTGATCTTGGCACCGGTAGCATCAATAACACCACCGGTTTCTAAACTGTCTTACCCAATCTCAATCACCACATCATCTGTTAGGGGATGGCCTACACAAGTAAGCACATAACCCTCCGCGCGTTCCGATTGTGATAGCCCTTCCTCCTCGTCCAGTTTTACTTGCCCTGACAATGCTTTGCCACGGCATGCAGTGCATAAGCCGCTTTGACAGGAATAAGGCAAATCAATGCCCTGGTCTAAGGCAGTTTCAAGAATGGCCTTGTTGGGAGGAACCAGGACTTTATATTCTTGTCCATCGTACCTTATGGTGACTTCCCGGGCTTTTAGTTCTCCAGATGCAATTTCCTTTTTTTCTTCCTTAGCGATGATGCCTTGGACGAAACTTTCTTTGAATATTTTTTCCTTCGGAATACTTCTGGCATTCAGAAGAGTTTCGACATTCTTCATCATACCTTCTGGTCCGCACATTAAATAGGTAGTACTTGCAATTCCCCAATCCGGAACACGTTCAAAAAGTTTCGTAAGCATATCATGATTTAATAACCCTGAATAACCTTGCCAGTTCATCGGAGCACTATCCAACACGTGAATAACATGCAATCGGCCTTCATAGGTTATCTCTAATTTTTCTAATGCACCCTTGAAAATGATGCTATCAATGTCACGGTTACAATAGATCAGCGAACAGATACTATTGGGTTCTTGTGCCAGAACACTTTTGATAATAGACATCATGGGAGTTATCCCTGAACCGCCAGAGAATAAAATAATATGGCGCTTATTGCTCCCGTTAAGATCGGTGGTAAACTGGCCCATAGGCTCCATCACTCTCAAAGTTGAACCCGCTTTCAGATTATCGGGCAGCCAATTAGACATCAATCCTTTTTCAACACGCTTAACTGTCACTGCTAAATCACTGTCTACAAACGGTGACGAACACAGCGAATACGCCCTCCTCACTTCCTTGCCATTGACGTTGCTTATAAGCGTTAAGAATTGCCCTGCTTTATAACTTATCTTCCCCCCCGCAGGATGGTCAAAAACAATGGAGATCGCATCTTTGGTTTCCTGTATGATATCCTTCACGCGCAAATCAAAGTACTTCGGTCCGCTTTGTGCTTCTTCTTTTTTTGACTTGTCTGATTTCTTAAAAAAACTAAAGGCCATGAGGTCAGTTATTCGTTAATAGTTATTCGTTACAATCTGAG
>CAZAHL010000556.1:0-2469 GCA_964484845.1 uncultured Chryseolinea sp.
CGTGGCTTCCGGCGTGCATCAAAAACTAGGAGAGAAGAGAGACCTAAGTGAAACGTATTCAAGTATTGGAAACATTTACTATGAACTTCAAAAGTTTAGTCAGGCTCTTGCGTATTATTTTGATGCACTCCGGATCCAAAGAACCATTCCTGATTCGGTCGGCATGGCTTATGGTTTTAATGCCGCTGCCATTACCTTTCACAGCCTGAATAAAGCTGAGCTAGCGCTTCTTTATTTTGATTCCGCTATGTTCTTCGCAAAAAAGAAACGCATCATGGCCTTAATGATGGATGGCTATTCGGGTAAAAGTGAGCTATATAACGGACTGAAGCAGTACCGCCTGGCACATGAAAATTATGTGCGCTATTCAACCCTGAAAGATAGCCTTGGGATACTCCGGAATAAAGAAGCTGCGAATGAACTGGAAGCAAAATACCAAAGCGAAAAAAAGGAAAGCGAGATCGCGGCGCTTCATGCGGAAAATCAAATCAAATCATTGCAGCTGGAGAAACAGCGTAGCCAAAGAATTTACCTGGTAGGAGTTTCGGTGCTGTTCCTGTTACTAATCGCGGTGGTCTATAACCGGTACCTGATAAAACAACGCACTGCAGAAAAGCTGAAGCAGCTTGATACGGTTAAGTCCAGATTTTTTGCCAATATCTCTCATGAATTTCGTACCCCTCTTAGTTTGATATTAAGTCCGCTGCAAAACTCTCTTGCTCAGGCTAACGCTACTTTATCGCAAGCAGATATCCATATGATGTATCGCAATGCTACGCGACTTCACGTGCTGATCAATCAGTTGCTTGACTTGTCCCGGATAGAATCCGGAAAAATGAAATTGCAACTTGAGGAAACGGATATCCGGCGTATGATTATGACGTTGTGTTCTGCATTTCAATCCCAGGCGGATCAACGGAACATGGATTACCAGGTTAACCTTCAGGATGACTTAGGCAACTGTTTCGTCGATCGTGACAAACTTGAAAAGATTATTTATAATCTGGTTTCTAATGCATTTAAATTCACGCCTGACGGAGGACGCGTTGTGGTAGAGGTGCGCAAAGAACCCGGAATCATCCTTCATGTCCGCGACAATGGTATTGGAATTCCAGCAGCTCATATTCCTTTTATTTTCGACCGGTTTTATCAGGTTGATGATTCGTCTACCCGCTCCGGTGAAGGCACGGGTATAGGATTGGCGTTGGCAAAGGAGTTGGCCGAGGTGCATCAGGGTTCGCTTCAGGTAAGCAGCGAAGAAGGAGCAGGAAGTGAATTCGTGCTCATGATTCCCGTCGAGCGCCACCGTTATCATTCGGAGGATTTTGTACAAACCAGGGACGAAAAAAGTCCGGTAAAATCCTGGCTATATGAAATGGCTGATGGAGATAAAAAAGTATTGGATGCAGTTGGAAGTGAAGAACAGCCGCTCATTTTAATTGCGGAAGATAATCGGGATATGAGGTCGTTTATTCGGGATACACTTCAGCCCAACTATAGAATTATTGAAGCGGAAGATGGCATGCAGGCATGGGAAAAAACACAGGAAGTTATTCCTGACCTGGTAATCACCGATGTGATGATGCCCCGAATGGATGGAACAACATTTTGTGAAAAATTAAAAGCCACATTAATCACGAGTCACATCCCCGTAGTGATGCTCACAGCCAGAGCCGGTCAGCAAAATAAGATTGAGGGCTTGCAGCGAGGAGCTGATGATTACCTGGTGAAACCTTTTGATGTGCAGGAATTAAAAATACGGGTGCTTAACCTGGTAGAGCAGCGCAAAAAACTTAGAGAACTGTATCGTCAGGAAATTACCCTTCAGCCAAAGGATGTTGTTGTAACTTCTGTCGATGCGGAGTTCCTCCAAAAGGTACTTGCTATTTTGGAAGATCAGTTTTCAGATTCCAATTTTGGTGTAGAGGAATTTAACCGGGCGATCGGGTTTAGCCGCATGCAATTGCATCGTAAGTTGAAAGCCCTCACGGATCAATCAACAGGAGAATTTATAAAACACTTCCGGTTGGAAAAAGCAAAGCAGTTTTTGGCAATAAAAGATGCTCAGGTAAGTCAGGTTGCGTATGATTGCGGGTTTAACAATGTTTCCCACTTCAGCAAAAGTTTCAAAGATCACGCGGGGATGACGCCCTCGGAGTTTATGGAAGGAGTGTTGAAGTGTTGAAGTTGCGTGTTTAAGTGTGTAGGTGTTTAAGTGTTTAGGACGGTTCTTAGTTGATAGCGTAGTAACGGAACGGGCAGGAAAATGCAATTACCCGGAAATAATTCGGGAAAGAATGTTCCAATAGCTCATCAAGGCACGAACTAAATCTACAATCGTCACTCTACACTCTACAATTCCCCTCAATGTCGTTAGTTAGTTGTCTGTATTCCAAAGGCCTAATCTCCCACGGCCGGTGGGCCGCGCTTCTGGAAACGCAACTGAATTTTATCCGCACATGCCCCTGC
>CAZAHL010000557.1:0-2407 GCA_964484845.1 uncultured Chryseolinea sp.
CATCGCTGTTCCGCAACACACAAAAGATGTTCTTAATGCTATAAAACAACAATTTCGGAAACATGACAAAGTAGGACTATTTAATTGAAATAACAGATGGCTAAAACTTTGGTGTCACGCATTTCCCGGATCGTTTATAGGTTATTATTATCGGTCGGCTTTCCCCTCTTGATGGTTGCTTGTAATGAAATAAAAGAAAAAACCGAAGGCTGGCCCGAATATAACGGTGGCCCTGATCGCAATCACTTTTCTTCCCTGACGCAGATCAGCCCGAAAAACGTACACACACTTGAAAAAGTCTGGGAATATAGTTCGGGAGGCGCGGACACGCTCAAAAACAAAACACAGATCCAGTGCAATCCTATTATCGTGGATGGAATTTTATACGGTGTATCTGCAAGCTCACAAGCTTTTGCGATCAACGCATCCAATGGAAACGAGCTTTGGAAAACAAATTTTGCAGATACAACCTTTGCCATGACAAGTCGTGGCGTAACCTTCTTTTCCGATGGAAATAACAATCGGATTTTTTTTGGATTTGGACACTGGCTGTATGCACTGGATGCCGAAACCGGAAAACCGCTAACTTCTTTTGGAACGAAAGGGAAAGTGAATCTTAAGGAAGGACTTTCAAGGCCTGGCGCTGATGACTATGTAGTTTATAATACCCCGGGAGTGATATTCAAAAATTTGCTAATTACCGGGCAACGGGTATCTGAAGGTCCCACGGCGCTGCCGGGCGACGTCAGGGCTTTTGATGCAATCACCGGAAAATTAATCTGGACCTTTCACACCATTCCCGATAAAACGGAATGGGGAAGTGATACATGGCCTGAGAATGCACGGCAAAATAATGGCGGCGCCAACTCGTGGATGGGAATGGCCATCGATCGCGAGAATGAAATTGTGTATGTGCCCACAGGTTCTGCGTCTTTTGATTTCTATGGTGGTGACCGGCCAGGAAGTAATTTATTTGCCAACAGCCTGCTAGCATTGGATGCAAACACCGGCAAACGGATATGGCATTATCAAATTGTACACCATGACATATGGGATCGTGACCTGCCAGCACCTCCCAATCTCCTAACGGTTGAAAAAGACAATGAACAAATACCTGCTGTAGCCCAGATCACCAAACAAGGTCATGTTTTTCTGTTCAACAGACTTACAGGTACACCGTTGTTTCCGATTGAAGAACGTGTGACAGAATCTTCAGATGTGCCCGGAGAACAGCCGTACGCAACGCAGCCGGTACCTGTCAAGCCAGCTCCTTTCACACGACAAACGTTCACCCAAAACGATTTGAATTCAACCGTGGCTGACCGCGATGAAATAGTAAAATTATTGAGCAACTCCCGAACCGGCAGTTCATACATTCCCATTACGCGACAACGAACCATCATCTTTCCCGGAACGGATGGTGGTGCTCAATGGGGCGGTGCAGCCGTTGATCGAGAAGGAATTATGTACGTGCCTGCAAAAGAAATACCGGTGTTTACTTCATTAACCGATGCTCCAAAAAATGAAGCGTTAACATCCGGAAAAAAATTGTATGAAGCCAATTGCGGCTCTTGCCATGGGGTTGACTTGCAAGGCGATCACAGTGGCACCTATCCTTCTTTAGTGAATCTCTCAAATCGGATCACGGATATTCAGCTTCAGTTGCTTCTGGAAAAAGGCAGAGGGATGATGCCTGCCTTCACCCATATACCTAAGGCTGAAAGGGATATTATGATAGCCTATTTGATGGGTAAGAAAGATACCACCGTTGCCGCCATTCCAACATCCGTAAAAAATACGTCTCCTTATGTCCATACAGGTTATAACCGGTGGTATGATAAGAATGGTTATCCCGTTAACACTCCGCCCTGGGGTACATTGACTGCCATTAACTTGCAAACCGGGGACCGAGTCTGGCAAGTTCCCCTGGGAGAATTTCCAGCACTTAAAAAACATGGAGTCCCTCCCACCGGTACTGATAATTATGGAGGTCCGTTGGTAACCGAAAGCGGATTGATCTTTATAGCGGCCACGCCCGATAAAAAATTTAAAGCACTGGATAAACATTCAGGAAATCTGTTATGGGAAGCGGATCTACCAGCCGCAGGATATGCATCACCTTCAACGTATTCGGTAGACGGCAAACAATACGTGGTCATAGCATGCGGCGGTGGAAAATTGGGTAGTCAGTCGGGTGACAAATATGTTGCGTTTACACTAAAACAATAGTTCTACTTTGTGATGTTTCCATAGGCCCTTGGAGGTTTTCTTTTAGTTAAACCCAATCCTAAACTAAAATATAGAAGCCGAAGAATACCTACAAACCAACCTATGAAACCGTCATGGCGCGCGAATATAATCTGCTATAACAAACTGCCAAATTTTCGCGCCATCCCCTTGACAGGAC
>CAZAHL010000558.1:0-2387 GCA_964484845.1 uncultured Chryseolinea sp.
TCTATTTTGCTTTCTGAGTCGACTGCTAAAGCCCTTTTTGGAAACCAAGATCCTATGAATCAGGCCGTCCGGATAGAAGACAAATTGGATGTAAAAGTTACTGGTGTCTATGAAGACCTTCCTTACAACACAACCTTTAATAACTTACAATTTATCTCCAGTTGGGAGTTATATATTACAAGTCAGGAATGGGTAAAGAATGCGTCTACCCAGTGGGGTAATAATTCCTTTCAGCTCTTTGCTCAATTGCCTTCCCATACAGACCTCAACGCCGTCTCTGAAAAAATTAAAAAAGTGAAAGCTGATAACGACGTCGATGAGCGCACACTTCATCCGGAAATATTCTTAAGTCCTATGAAAAATTGGCATTTACGCTCGGAGTGGAGGGAGGGAAAAAATGTTGGAGGACGCATTCAAATGGTATGGCTCTTCGGAATAATTGGTGCGTTCGTACTAATACTCGCTTGCATCAATTTTATGAACCTAAGTACAGCGCGTTCGGAAAAACGGGCGAAAGAAGTAGGTATAAGGATGGCTATCGGTTCAGTGCGGAGTCAACTTATCAATCAATTTTTGAGCGAGTCGTTTATCGTCGTAGTTTTTTCGTTTGTACTGGCGCTCATTTTGGTTGTTATCGCGCTCCCAATGTTCAATGAACTTGCTGACAAAGGAATATTTATTGAATGGTCAAATCCTTTTTTCTGGTTAATCAGTATGAGTTTTATTCTCGTTACGAGTTTATTGGCTGGGTCCTATCCGGCGATTTATCTTTCATCTTTTCAACCAGTTAAAGTATTGAAAGGGGCTTTTCGTTTAGGGAGATTTGCGTCTTTACCTCGAAAAGTGTTGGTAGTAGTGCAGTTCACGGTATCTGTAGCCTTAGTTATTGGAACAATCATTGTATACCAGCAGATTCAGTTTACTAAAAGCCGGCCCACCGGGTACAATCGGGAAGGGCTGATCATGATGTTGATGACCACGCCCGAGTTCTACGGCAAGTTTGACATTCTTAGATCTGAGTTAAAAAATGCAGGCGCTATCGAAGAAATGTCTGAGTCGTCAAGCCCGATAACAGGCGTATGGTCAAATAGTGGTGGCTTTAACTGGCCGGGTAAGGACCCGACGCTCCAGACTGAATTTGCAACAGTACGGATTACACACGAGTATGGAAAGACGGTGAACTGGAAAATAAAAGAGGGACGTGATATGTCGAGGGACTTTGTCACTGATTCCGCGGGTATCGTTTTAAACGAGGCGGCAGTAAAATTTATGGGCGTTAAAAATCCAGTAGGGATGGAAATTACCTGGGACGATGAAAAAATTCATGTAATAGGGGTCGTGGAAGATATGATTGCACAATCGCCTTATGAGCCTGTGAAGCAAACGGTTTATGTTTTAAGCTACAAGAATGTAAACTGGATGAACTTAAGATTGAATCCAGCTAAAAGCACAAGCGAATCGTTAGCATTGGTTGAATCTGTGTTTAAGAAACACATTCATTCAGCGCCGTTTGAATATAAATTCGTCGATGAGGAGTATGCGAGAAAATTCAACTCCGAAGAACGTATTGGCAAGTTAACTTCTGTCTTCTCCTTCTTGGCAGTTCTCATCAGTGGCTTAGGCATATTCGGTCTGGCCTCTTTTGTAGCGGAGCAACGCACGAAAGAAGTGGGTATCCGCAAAGTGCTTGGCGCGTCGGTCACCAATTTATGGAGGATGCTATCAAAGGATTTCGTAGTACTTGTAGTTATATCGTGTGTGATAGCTACTCCGTTATCATGCTACGCTTTACAGAATTGGTTGAAAGGCTACGAGTATCACACCGAGATATCGTGGTGGATACCTCTTGTTGTGAGCATCGGGGCTTTGTGCGTTACCATATTTACGGTAAGCTTTCAGGCTGTGAAGGCAGCATTGATGAATCCTGTGAACAGTTTAAGATCGGAATAAAATGTCTGAATCAGGATGGTCGGGATGATAGGGATTGGCAGGATGAGGTTAGTGCTATGTAGACTATTTTCTACAGATGGCCCTTCTTTCAAAACGGAAATCCTGTTCATCTCTGAATCCTGACCGTCCTGATTCAGACAGTATGAAAGTGCCAACTAAGAGTAAAGCAAAATTAATTAAGCCTATATGAAAGATATTACTGATCGCTTTTTTACACCCGAATCCTGCTCATCGCTAAATCCCGACCATCCCAGTTCAGACAATTGAAAGCACACAACCCTATACCGCCCAAACTGCCTCAAAGGATCCTACTCAGTTTTCTTCGGGACGATCTTGCTGAAGATGTTCTCGGCGATCTCGAAGAAAAATTTTACTTTCTCCTAAAAACAAAATCTCTTTTCAAAGCTCAACTTAATTATTGGTATCAGGTCATTCAT
>CAZAHL010000559.1:0-2348 GCA_964484845.1 uncultured Chryseolinea sp.
TATCATTGACTGCTACTGGTGCGTCATTGACTGGGGTTACGGTTATGGAAAGCGTAGCAGTATTGGAAACAATGGCGGTGTTGTCGCTCACTCTGTATGTAACTGATGCCGATCCGTTGTAGTTTAGGGTTGGAGTGTACGTTACATTGCCGTTTCCATCTACACCCCAACCTCCAGATGCATTTGAAATGCTAGTCTGCTGTCCGGGAACACTTAAGTTCAGATCTACCGTTCCGTCATTAATCGCTCCATCGACATCATCCGTATCATTTGCTGTTACATCAATACTCACGGGGGTATCCTCAGGTGTGGTCGTATTGTCATCTACTGCTACGGGGGCATCATTTATTGAGTTTATTATAACAGTTATGTCACCTGGCAGCGATGTTTGCGGGGTAGCGTTATTGTTTTGAACGGTATATTGAAGCGTAACAGTGCCGAAAAAATTAGGAAGGGGCGTAAAAGTAAGATTGCCCAAGGCGTCTACGCTAAATGTCCCTTTGCCTGGATCAATAAAGGTATTATCGTTAACTCCAACCGTTGAAATATCCAGATCAACCGTGCTTGGATCGATTAAGAAAGTGGCGTCTGTGTCGTTGGCTGTGATATTATATACAACATTGTTGTCTTCATTAACAGCGGGGGGATTATCAGCTACAGCAATAGGTTGTGCAAATGCGAATGCGCAAGGCAGTATTAGGCAAACAGAGAGTAATGTTTGACGGAAAAAGCGCATAATAGGAACTATAGACGGGTCAAAAATAATCAATTTTTTGATCTATATGCCGCCAGATTCTTAAATGTAACACCAGAGATCAGGTACTATTTCAAAGAAAAACACAGAATTAGAGCAGCTGGAAACTAATTCTGGCAGGAATTCACATCCCATTTCTTGCATGCACGTATGAAAATACATCAATATTTCAAATTTCCTATGCCTCCGATATTCTTACTTCTTAGTCTTGTTTTTTATTCGGCTACAGGACATCTATTTTTGGCTAATTGCATATCTCCTTTAATTTTGCGACACTGAAAATGAACAATCATGGGCCGAGTATTTGAAAAAAGGAAACATAAAATGTTTGCGCGCTTTGACCGGATGGCCAAGGCATTTTCTCGCATCGGTAAGGACATTGCCATTGCCGTTAAGCATGGAGGGCCCTTACCGGAGAATAATCCAAAGCTGAGGATGTGCATTCAAAACGCCAAGGGTGTCAATATGCCGAAGGACAGGATTGATGCAGCAATTAAAAGGGCATCCTCGAAAGAAGAGAAAGATTTTCAAGAAGTTGTTTATGAAGGCTACGCGCCGCATGGCGTACCCTTAGTGGTTGAATGTGCGACCGATAATCCTACCAGAACGGTTGCCAATATCCGTTTGAATTTTTCGAAAAATGGAGGCGCCATGGGGAACTCGGGATCTGTCGCGTTTTTATTTGAGCGAAAAGGGGTGTTTAAGTTCCTCCCTAATCAGATTAACCTGGAAGAACTTGAACTTGACCTTATTGACGCAGGGGCTGAAGACATTGAACAAAGTGAAGAGGAAATTATAATATACACTTCCTTTACAGAATTTGGTCACATGCTGAAATTTCTAGAGTCTAAAGGAATTGAAGCAAAAAGCTCTGAACTTCAATATATCCCTACAACCACAAAAGAATTGCCCGAAAGCCAACAGGACGAGGTTTTAAAACTAGTTGACGCATTAGAGGCTGATGATGATGTACAAACCGTTTACCATAACTTGGCGTAAATACTGAACCTTTTTTATCTTTTTTTAATCTGGTAATTTAAGAGCCTTTACCGTTAAATTTTTGACCTGATTGAAGCTCTTGATTGTGCGGTAGTCTGTACGTTATTTAAAGTCAAATATAACAACCAGCTATCAATTATTTGACGGCCCATCGTGATTTCGAAAAGTTTTAATGCTTACTATATTTTTTATTGGTTCAGCGAGAGGTGGTTAATATAATTTAAAAGATTTTTTACCCAGTGTCGACCGTCATAAAAACCACCAGGCGACTAACCGAGTCACTCGGTGGCGATAAATGTTTAATTTAGATATTTTAACCATACATGGGCAAAGCTTTTTTTACATTGTTACTTGTATTTAATAGTCTCATAGCCTGGACTCAGCAATTCTCTCTGTCCGTAGGTGTGTATTCGGGATTGACTTCCACTTACACTTCAGATAAAGGAATTAATAAAGATCCTCGGTATCAGGGGCGATATGAAGCAAAATTTGCTCCTATTGGTGTTAATATCGGCCTTGATTACGAAGGGTTTGGGATAATCTTCGGTCCGGGGATTATTAATGTGGGACAAAATTTTTACGTTACAAATACTTT
>CAZAHL010000560.1:0-2337 GCA_964484845.1 uncultured Chryseolinea sp.
GCATCTCACGGAGTAAGTTAGAAGCCGCGGAATGACAGGCTCGATGGAAGAGGGTGGGTCTTGCTGAGTTATAGAAGGAGAATGCCGATATGAATATCTAGAAATCGCAGAGGGAGAAACTAATAACGACTCACCGCTTTCTCATCGTAATTTTTCTCGGCTAGTTTCTCCGCGGTAAAATTTTTTCACGATTCAAAATCACGTTAAAAATCTTAACTAAATGACGTTGCCCATTCATGGAGTTAAACCGGTTGACTATATCGTGCCTGACGGCACTTCGTGAAAATTCATTTGTTCCTCTTTCTACCAGTATTGTATCCCTAAAGGGATGTGGATAGGATTAACAATAAACGTAGCAACATAGAAATATGAGCTAGAAAGCAAATCTTTTTTAAAGTATAAAGGTTAAAAAGAAGAGACGATCATCGCTGTTCCGCAGCACACAAAAGATGTCCTTAATACTATTAAACAACAAATTTAGAAAACATGAAGCAGGATTAGTTAGTATCGCCATATGAAAAAAATACTTTCAGCCAACTTGGCTATAAAGGTGACCCTTGGCATATTGAGCATGGTGTTATTGTTCCATATATTGATCTTTGTACAAATTATTCCGTACACGATCGTGTGGGGAGGTAGATTAAAGAGCGTCGAAGAAATGAGGGTCTTTGAAGTAGTCTCCATACTGATCAATACATTTATTATAATGGTATTGCTGCTCAAAGCCAACTATATCAAAAATAATACTTCCAAAAAACTCCTTAATGGAATCATATGGGTCTTCATGATCGTATTCGCCGTGAATACCATAGGAAATCTTTTTGCTAACACTAAATTCGAATTATACGTTTTTACACCAATGACCTTTGTTCTATCCCTATTATGCTTACGTATAGTTCTTGAAAAAGAAAACTAGTGTTAAGTTAATCGTGAAATGTTAAAAGTTAATCGTGGAAACGCCTTCGTAGTCAACGGTTTCTAGTAAAACGGAACCGCCATCCCACGATTAACTTAACACCAGATGACAAAGACAAATTGACCAACTCTTGAAAATATGGAATACCAGGTAAAATCAGTCGATACTAAGCATTTTTACTTAACGACGTCCGATGAAAAACCAATTGGCATTTTAAAATACGAAAATTGGTTTTCGTTTAAATCAGAAATTATTTTAGCAGATAATACAACTTATCAAGTTCAGCCAAAAGGCTTTTGGGGTACAACGATTGAACTCAAGCAGGGCGAGACTGTTTTGTTAAACTTTAAAATGAATTGGAACGGAAATATTGTTATTACAAAGTTCGGAGACATAGAAGAAGACTTTATTCTTCAGCACAAGGGAATTCTCAAAAGCGCATACGTTCTTCATGACAAGGACGAGCAAGAATTACTCGTAATTCAGCCTGACCTTAACTGGAAGAACCTCAGATATGACTACACTATTTCAACAACGGAAAAACTAGAGCAATTTGACTTTAAAAATATCCTGCTCTTAGGGACAATTCATTGTGCAAACTATTATATGACTATAATGTCATCCTCCGTCCTGGCGCCAACAGTATAGTTCCAGAGCGGGTTGGCGCTACAACCAAATAGAAAGTGAATGCGTACCTATATTTATGAGTATCGGAAGTAAAAAAATTGAAATTGTAAAATTAGCCGCAGATGATCTTGATAAATTCATCCAACTAATTAAACTTTTTGAGGATGTATTTATCATGGAAAATTTTGAGATCCCGGACAAAAAGCATCTCGAACAACTCCTGGCAAAGTCAGATTTTTTTGTTTTTGTGGCGCTGGAAAACAATGAAGTGGTTGGTGGGTTAACGGCTTATATTTTAGTTCAATACTATTCAAAATTACCATTGGTTTATCTTTATGATCTTGCCGTAAAAACAACGCATCAGCGAAGAGGTATTGGGAAATTGTTGATTTCAGCCATCAATTCACATTGCAGGGAAATTGGAATAGAGGAAGTGTTTGTACAAGCCGATAAAATTGATGACTACGCGTTGGACTTTTACCGTTCAACCGGAGCAAGGGAGGAGGAAGTTGTTCATTTTTATTATCCACTAAATAAAAATACAAAAGGCCAACACACCGATATGTCCGGTAGGACTGGCACTGCCTGAATTAATAAAACGTTGACCGTCCGAGTTATACTTTAAATTTCATCACCCGATTGCATATGAAATCAATAAAACAAATACTTGCTCTCGCTGTCCTATTTGGCACGATTCAGTGTTCCATCAACAGCGACAATACAATCAGCTATCCCGAAAATAAACCTGACTCGATAGCCCTTCCATACTTACCTGGCGTAGTTTGCTCAGACTC
>CAZAHL010000561.1:0-2258 GCA_964484845.1 uncultured Chryseolinea sp.
AAAAATAAAACTTGAATGGGCATCGAAGTATGTATTATCACCATCGTAGGAAGCGTAAGCTGGGTGTCTTCTCCAAGCTGATCAGGGTATAAATGCTTTATACAAAGACTTATAAAGAGCGGAAGCATGGCAATGGTGAGGTACAAAAACGCGGCAATGTAACAAGACCAAACCGCTGTTTTTGCGGTGCTTGAAGACATTGCTCGTTGGAAGACATCTTGGGAAGGAATGGAACCTAAACCGAGCACGCACCAGGCCGCCACGTAGCTGACGATTTCTTTAATTTCCAACGAGGGAAAAAATTTGAGATTTTCAGAAGAGACATTGTTGAGAACGGCAGAAACTCCGCCCGCTTTTGCCGAAAGAACGTAAGACAACACAACCATCCCGGCAATGATGATGATACTTTGAATAAAGTCTGTGATTGAAATTGCCCACATACCACCCACGTATGTATATAAGGTAACGATACAAGCACTTATCACGACGCCTTGCCACACGTCAATCCCAATGACGACATTGAGAATTAAGCCCATAGCCACCAATTGTGCAGCGATGTACCCGATATAGGGTGGTGCCAAAAAAACACTTGCAATCAGTTCCGTGCGCTTTCCGTATCTCACTTTGAAATAATCGCCTAACGTTAGGAGCTTCATAGAATAAAGTTTCCGCACGAAAAACATCCCAAATAAAAACAAGCAAAGAGATGCGCCAAAGGGATCCTCAATGACACCATAAAGACCACCTTTTAAGAATTCAGATGAAGCACCGAAAACTGTTTCAGAACCAAACCATGTTGCAAATAATGCTGCCGTGCTTAACATTAACGGCAAACTTCTGCCTGCTAACATGAAATCACCGGAAGTTTTAACTTTTCTGGATGCCCAGAATCCGACCAGAACAGTCAGTACGAGATAGGCAACGATGAAAAGCAGTAACAATCTTTTTACAGTTAGACAGTTAAAAGTCTAAAAGTAAATAACTGTCTCTTCTTTACAACAATCGGATTGTTCCGTTATTTATTTTTCTTTAGTTGAAAGGTTCGGGTTACATTAAAGCCGAGATGAATATCCCCATCAAAAAAGTCATCTCTGGTTTCCGTGATAAACGCGCGTTCGGTCAATCCCACGGCATTGGTGAGGACGAGTTGAAACACGTGGCCACCAGTTTCTATATCGATGCCAAAGGCCAACGGATTAAAGTAAGGTGAATTGTCCTTCTCACTGAAGTTGTAATAATATTCGGAAGTTATGGCGATGCTTTTAGTCAATTTAATACGCCCGCCTACTCCCAATGCAATCTGGTTATTTTCTTCCTGAGATTTAACCACTGCGTTCTTATGAACAAAAATAGGCATTAGCTGAAAAGAAAAATTTTGTGAGAATTTTCTTGCTAGCAATATTTCGATTGTAGAAGAAAGCCTATCGACGTTTTTGAAATCAGCAGAAACATCACTGTTACTTTTAGGACTCAATTTGTACGCACCTCCTAATAAAAAGGTCGCCGTAAAGGGGAATTTTTTTTCACCGCTCTTTTGACGAAGAGCTTTAATCTTCAAGTAACCATCCATAGTCTTATCGAACGAATTTCGTCCGACACTAGCCGATAGCCAGTCTGTAATACCATAATCCAACCCAAGTCTAACAAGAGCCTCGTCCAAACCATACATCTCATACCAACCACCGTTAATAGCACCAAAACGATGGGCAAAAATAAATTCAAGCGATCCCGCATTTTTGGTTTCAATAGAATGTCCATTCGCTAACCTGGTTCCTTTAAAAGTAGCGAATGTATATTCAGTGGTCTTCTTCGTGTCTTTTTCTAACTCAGCTAACAGATCGTCTTGCGAAAAGGCAAAAAACGGAGTTAATACAAAAAGTAAAATTATTTTTTTCATAGTCAATTTATTGTGGGAACTGTATTGTATAAAAAGCGAACCGTAACCTCTACTTCCTGAGCAATATTTTGCCAAACAATTTGTGGAACTTTAATATCATAGTCTTCGAGCTTGACACTAAATTTTGATTTCAATGCAACTGTTTTACCTTGAATCTGAAGTGTTCCCGGAATACTAATTTCCCTTGTTACTCCATGAATGGTTAATTGACCCACGGCCTTTACGTGCTGTAATTCGGGACTGGAATCATTAAAACCTATAATTTTTCCTTTAAAAGAAGATCGGGGATATTGTTCAGACTCCATATACTTCTCATTAAAGTGAACTTGCATTAATTTTTTATCAAATTGAAAATCTTTAG
>CAZAHL010000562.1:0-2244 GCA_964484845.1 uncultured Chryseolinea sp.
ATTTGAATGGCTGGAGGCTTCTGGTCTGGCCGTTTATATACGTCAATCTCCGCTGCTTTTCCCGGCCATCGAAATCGCCCATATTATTGGGTTTATATTTTTAACAGGAAGCGCTTTTCTTTTTGATCTTCGATTGTTAGGCTTCTCAAGATTACTTTCTGTCAAGGATGTAGCGCGTTATGTTCTTCCATGGTCACGAAGGAGTGTCCTGATCGTTGTACCAACTGGCTTATTGTTATTTATCACACAGGCAAAGGCACTGAGTACAAATGGGGTATTCGGATTAAAACTGATTCTGATCCTGGTGGCTTTTGCCAATGCTGGAATCTTTCACAAGTACATATTTCAATCTGCTTCGAGCTGGGATCCCCTCCAAACACCGACGGCTGCAAAAGCAGCCGCCGTTATTTCATTATTGGTTTGGACAAGTGTGATTACCTGTGGAAGATTGATTGCTTATTTTTAAAGTAGGGTCGTTATAGTGGCTAGGTTCTGTGAGTGCTTGCAGGTGATCGGGGTCACAAAACTTCATATCCTGTATCGCTAGTTTATAACGATTTTATTTTAATGTTCCGGAAATATACCGGAGCACCATGATCCTGTAAGCCGATTGAACCGCTCTTAAATTTGTTCCATCCCGGATACTCTGTCCATTTACTTTTCTTATAACGTTCCATAAAGTCCGGACTTCCGTCTTCAAACTCTACTACTTTTTCGCCATTGAGCCAATGTTCAACATGACCCTTATTGTAAATAAGACGTGCTGTATTCCACTCGCCTGCGGGCATAAGCTTTTTAGTAGCAGGTGCCGCGTGCATATCGTAATTGCTTCCTGCTTTCTGTGCTTCCTTAAGTGGATCACCTTTCCATCCCAGATCATCCATCACCTGAAACTCGGGGCCGGTATTGAAGTCATGCTCGTATTCTGGTTTCTCAACGACGTGATAAAGAATACCACTATTGCCACCCGGCGATACTTTCCAATCCAGATTTAACTCAAAATTATCATAGGGTTTTATGGTGATAAGGGAACCGCCATTATCCTTTGTTCCTTCCGTCAGACCTTCTCCATCGCATTTAATAGCTCCTTCCAACACGGTCCATAACGGTCCGATAGAATCATGGTTGTATCTTTTCCAACCGTTGAGCGTGCTGCCATCAAATAGCAGGTCCCAGCCAGCCGCCTTTTCCTCTTCTGTTAAAACGTTCAAAGAAGGATCAGTTTCTGGTAAAGTATCTTCTGCTACAATCTCGGGAAGCGTGGCAGGCTTTTTACAAGAGAGGGGCATAATAGCTGACAATGCTATAATCCAAATAAATAAGACATTCAATTTTTTCACGGGATAGTTGGTTGATCGAATTACAATGTAACATGGAAATGACTTCCATCAAAAATAAATTATGTCTAAGAGAATATAGATGAATGGAAGGTAATTCTTAAATGTGAAATTCCAGATGAACAGTGTATGTTAGATACTCATTACATTTTCAACCAACATTAACACACAAAAAAACTCATCGCGAATTAACGATGAGCTTTTTGAAAGTGTTTAAAATACGGATCTGTTATTATTATCCGAGATACGATCTTAACGTCTTACTTCTTGAACTTTGTCTTAGTCTACGAGTTGCTTTTTCTTTAATCTGACGCACGCGCTCACGGGTCAAACTAAATTTTTCACCGATTTCTTCCAGGGTCATGGTATGTTCACCATTAAGACCAAAGTAAAGAGCAATAACATCTGACTCCCGCTGGGTAAGAGTAGCCAGGGCGCGTTGTACTTCTCTTCTCAATGAATCAACAATCAAATTCGAATCCGGCGCTTCCGCGCTATCATTTGAAAGCACATCGAGCAAACTGTTTTCTTCCCCCTGCACGAACGGAGCATCCATTGAGATATGACGACCAGAAATTTTCATATTGTCGTCAACTTCCGAAATGGCTACTTCCAAAACTTCAGCCAATTCCACAGCCGTCGGTTCGCGCTGGAATTTTTGCTCAAGATCAGAAAAGGTCTTAGAAATCCGGTTGAGCGATCCGACTCTGTTCAACGGCAACCGAACTATCCGGGATTGTTCAGCAAGCGCCTGCATGATCGATTGACGTATCCACCAAACGGCATAAGAGATAAATTTAAAACCCCGCGTAGCATCAAACTTTTTAGCGGCTCTGATCAAACCAACGTTTCCTTCATTAATGAGGTCACCGAGACTGAGTCCGACATGCTGATACTGTTTGGCAAC
>CAZAHL010000563.1:0-2217 GCA_964484845.1 uncultured Chryseolinea sp.
GGGGATGCCGCCAAAGTTCTGCAGTTTGTTATATCAACTTGCATTAGTGCGGCATGACTGTTTCATAGGTTGGTTTGTGGGTATTCTTTGGCTTCTATAAGTAGCCTTCGAAATGTTCGCAGAACATCGAGCATTGTGCTGCTATCTTTCATATAACAATGAACCTGCTTTTTGCAAGTGGTTTTTCCACAATGTTATTTTTTAAAAACATCAGTCTTCTTTGGCTTCGCGATGATACAGAACGCAGAGGTCGGTGTCAACTTTTTTAATTGGACGTCAGCAATTTCAAAGGAGTTGTCTACTAGCTTTTGTTGAATCGGTTCTGCGTTGCTTATGTCTATTTCGTATGGCGCTTGATAAAACACGTACAGTTTTCCCTTCGGTTTAATTGCATGCCTTATAAGGTACAGTTCACGAACGGGATTTTTCCAAAATACAGGTACGTTAAAGGCTACAATACTATCAAAAAAATTTTGTTGCAGTTGGGATTTTGCGAAGTCTGCTGCGAGGAATTCTGAAATTCCTTTATCTTTAAATTCATTGTTTCTCTTCTTAGCCTTTTCCAGCATGGGAGGGGATTTATCTACGGCTATTAGTTTTCCAGTTGTAAGGCGACGTGCAATCTGTTCCGCCAGGAGTCCTGCGCCACAACCAACCTCGAGAATGTTTTGAGTTGGTTTTATTTTAAGCAACTGTATAGCCCAGGCAAATCTCTCATTCACATTCATCATGCTCGTTTGCTTCTTGTTTATTTTTTGAAATACAAATAAAATGAAGTTCCTTCTTCTACTTTTGAACTTACTCTTATTCTTCCGCCATGCAAGCTCATGATCTGTTTCGATAAACTTAGTCCGATACCCGAGCCTTCTTTTTTTGTAGAGAAGAATGGAATAAAAATCTCTTTCAACTCATTTTCAGGAATTCCTTTCCCATTGTCCGTTACCTCGATAACGATTTGTTGTTCCAGGGGATAGGCGTTGAGGAAAATGTGTTTACGATTACGGCTATCCAGAGCATGGATGCTATTCCTGAGAAGATTAATAATAATTTGTTCTACCTGCGAAGGATCAATCATAAGAGTAAAGGAATCGCCCATCACGTCGATCGTTAAATCAATTCCTTGTCGCACCAATTCTTCATGCATTAAGTTTTCAATGCTGTTGAGAAATGATTTTACGTCAACGGATTGCATAACGGGTTTTGAAACGCGACTTAACTTCCGGTAATTTTCTACAAAGTCGAGTAATCTTTCACTTCGCTTTTGGATTGTATTCAATGAAAACCGGATGTCTTTTATCGTCTCATCCTCAATATCGTTCAATGGTTTTTGATTCCCGCTTTTATCGGTCAACATAGCTTGCATGGTCTCGCTAAGCGACGAAATAGGGGTGATGGAATTCATGATTTCATGCGTCAGGATTCGAATCAGTTTATGCCACGCTTCAAGTTCCTTTTGCTCTATTTCTGAATTGATGTCTTGCAGCGTAATAAGCCTGAAGGGTTTATCCATCATGATCAGAGAGCTGATCTCTACCGCAAGCATTTTGGTTCCTTCGGTGGATTTTACTTCAATTATTTTTTTTCCATCGTCGGACAATTCAGCCACTACTTTGGGATTTTGTTGCTGGACCAGTTTCCAGCTTTTTATGCCTTTTATATTTAGAATTTTTTCTGCTGTAGGGTTGATCAGAATAATATTTTCTTCTTGTACTGATATAATACCTATTTGGATTTGATTGACCAGCATTTGCAGGAATTGATATTGTGCTTCTCTTTCAATTTTTACCTCTTTATAAGATTGAATGATGTCGATTAGGCTGCTCTGTAATTCCTTAAAAGAGTTGCCTAACGATCCTCGACTAAAAGTGATGGAAAAATCGGAATGCTTGATAGCAAGGAACAATTTTGCTAATTCACGGTTCGTATGATTGGCATAGTATATCAATTCCCAAACTTGCACAATGAAAATAAGGGCAAGTATGATCTGATTAAAAAACAGACGCATGTCCCCGGCGATCCAGGAGATGATCATGACATTCACAACAATCAGTAAAACCCGCACGATGATCAGAATGGAAAATCTTTTCATGACCGTTAATCGTTGTTATTCGTTAAAAGTTAAAAAGTTAAAAGTTAATCGTTAAATGTCATTGAGCGGATACTTTAATCCTATCCACGTCCCGTTAGGGCAATGTCTTAAGTTAGTGGGCGGTGACT
>CAZAHL010000564.1:0-2154 GCA_964484845.1 uncultured Chryseolinea sp.
ACGGATCATGGAGGCGACAATGGCTACAACATCATTTTGCGCGACACCGATGCTTCTCTCGTTAAGTTACAGATCGACCTCTACTGGGTTATGCACTCATCAAAACTAAGTCCAGCAGCGTTGTTCACCAAGCAACCCGGACGTTTTGTAATGTGGCATATCAAAGACATGGATAAAATAAGCAGAGATTACACCGAGCTCGGCAATGGATCAATTGATTATACGGTTATACTGCCTGAAGCTTCACGCGCTGGTCTTCAATATTACTTCCTGGAGCAAGGAGGTAATTTTGCTAAGGATTCAATCCAAAGTATAACAGATAGTGCGGCCTATTTTAAACAGCATCTTAAAAAGTATTTGTAGGCTTTGAGAGGAGTCTGATAAAAACGATCACTTAAGAATGATTTTTTTACGCTGGGCCGATGTGAATAAAAATTTCTTATAAAAGTAACGGACGACAGAAAGTTGTTTACGAATATCTGGTGAATAGTTTTTTCGTTCTGAAAAAACCTTATCAAAATGTCTAAACGTAAGTTGACTAATTTTGTCTCCGTTAAAGGTAGGTAATAGGTAAGCAGGCAAAATTTCAAATCCATCCAAAGTGACTTGATCACCTATCTTTTTAACATATAATTTAACCAGGAGTGAAAGATGGGATAATACATAAATATCATAGGCAACAAAATCACCTAATGAATGAAAAATAAGAGATTTTCGTCTTGTTAAATTTACATCATTATATTCAAACCACTCTATAGGCTGAGCATTATGTGCGTGACCTACCACTACAACATCTATCCCTGCAGTAGTACAAATCCGGTGTAGCACATCAATCGTATTCTGGACAGGATAAGCTTGGTAAGCATTTCCCATGTGCAACGAAGCTATCACTAGATGAGCCCCGCGCCGGCGAGCTATCCTAGCTTGTTCCACAATAAGGTCGATATCAACTCCCGGTTTGTTTAAGCGGATATGGTTACATCTCCAGTCACGCTCTGGCGGTAAGTAAAATTTATTTAGTGAAAAAGTAAATGATATAAAAGCAATGTTGATTCCCTTTTTACTAATAATAGGAAAGTCATGTAATGCATCTTTTGTCAACGCAGCACCTGAATATTGTATATTTTTTCTTATTAAAAATTTAAGCGTTTGATCGAGACCCTCTTCTCCCTGATCGAGTGAGTGATTGTTTGCAACAGATAACACGTCAAATCCTTTGTAAGATCGTTGACCATTGAATACATCAAAAATCTCTTCATTTGCATTAAAGAGCATTTCCTTTAGCATCACTTCCGGTACCAGAGAAGGTTTCCGGGTAGTATCTACAGGAGTCTCCAGATTTGCAAATACAATATCGGAAGAGAAGAAAAATGTTCCGCACTCACCCCATAAGTTGCGGCAGGTTTCGCCATTGATATACGTATAAGGCATCAGATCGCCTCCTAAACTAATCGTAAGATCTGATGCTGACTCCTTAGAATTAAATTCTTGCTTATGAAAATACGATTTAATTCCTGAATCCTTTTCGGCCCTCAATGATATGGAAAAATAATATTTATAAGCTAAATAAATGCTGTCCTTAAGCCCGAAATACCGTGGATTTTCCTCAAAACCCCTAATAGGGTATTTCCATTTCTGTCGTTTTAAAATCCAAATCCAAAAAAGTAAAAATCGAAGTATTGCGACTTGAATTTTCCCCTTCCAGGTGATTGCCATTACAGGAGAAAATTTTTTCATACGCTAAAAGTAACATTAAAATTATTCAGAAGTAATTTTGTACAAACTGGGAAATCTCCGATCTTTTTATTCATAAGAAACGCTGTTTTCGTCCTTGCTGATTACACGAGAGGCAGTGACAACCGTTAGCAATCGGGCAAGCTTCTTAATGTAGGCTTAGGCTGTGCGTTGGATTGGGGAGCCTATCCCAACTTGCCGGGGTTGAAGATGCTGGCCGGAATTACCTAAACCTAGGGCTAAATGTTGTGAGTATTTTAACCCTATTTTGTTTCGTTAAATTCCTGCATACAGTTATGCTTCCTAAGGCTTCACATGCTGGCTTCAGTATTACTTCCTGGAGCAAGGCGATAATTTTGCTAAGGATCCAATCCATGGTGTTACGGATAATGCGGCCTATTTTAAACAGCATCTTAAAAT
>CAZAHL010000565.1:0-2150 GCA_964484845.1 uncultured Chryseolinea sp.
AATTAATAAGAGGATCGACTTTAATAAAAGCTGGTGGGATCGAATCCTTGGTCAAGGAGACTGCCTTTACGGAGGCAATTTTCTCTTCTGAAACTTTTAAATTTTGATTAGCCTTTACATCCTTTAGGATTACAACATGTCCTGACGTCCAAGTGATCTTGACAGAATCTACTTTCTCCGCCTTCCCTAATCCAATATGTATCCGGTCGGTTACCGCGGATTGAAAACCCCGTGTAGGAATTTTTTCAACGTATTGGACTTTGCTTCCCACATATAGACTGACTTTCGCGCCCACCGCTTTAGAATTTTTGGATGTACTTGTCAGTGACAGTTGTAAATAATTGCCTGAATTTTGTTCGCGTGAAAGGTTTTTGTGTACAGACGCGGTTGCATTCTCATGGTTAACAATCAATTCAAGGTCGCCGTCATTGTCGAGGTCGGCATACGAAGCTCCGTTTGAAAAATCAAGCTCCTTAAATCCCCATTCGACACTTTTATCGGTGAAGGTAAGGTCACCGTTATTTTTATAAATGTAATTGTGCAAAGGCGTTGACGTCATGGTACTCACCAGATGAAAAGTGTCTGCCTTTTCTTTCGCCTTTCCCTTTTCAAAATAGTAATCTCCTTTGTACTTCAGGAAGTCGCGATTGGTATAATCTCGGTAGTATCCGTTGGTGACAAAAAGATCTTTTAAACCGTCATTATCATAGTCGGCGAACAGGGGAGCCCAGCTCCAATCGGTTTTTGAAATGCCGGCAAATTGTCCGATCTCACTATATGTTCCATTGCCATTGTTCAGATGAAGCATGTTGCGCATATTTTGAAAATAGAAACCGTTCAACACCATCGAAGCATACTGTTCATAGTTTTCAGGTCCATAAAGTAATTTCTGTCTGCGATTATCTTCCGGCAGCATGTCTACTGTAAAGATGTCGGGCCATTCATCATTATTGATGTCGCTGATATCGCAACCCATCGAAAAGTGCGAGATGTGTTGCATATATTCCGTCATTTGATCCGTGAACGTACCGTTTTGATTGTTGATGTACAGGTAGTCCGGCTCAACATAGTCATTCGATACGTACATATCCAGCCAGCCATCTTTATTGATATCGGCAACGGTAATCCCCAGACCAAAGCCTAACGGATTCCCCTTTATCCCAGCTTCTTTACTTATATCGGTAAAGCGACCATCATCATTTCTAAATAATTTATCTCCAGCATACGGATCGCGCGTTTCCCTGGCTTTTGCATATTCAATCTCACGTATAACCACTACGTTATGGTTTAACTGATACATATCCAGATCACCATCGCGATCAAAATCAAAAAAGGAGGCGTGTGTCGCATATCCTGGATCATCCAATCCGAATTCCTTTGCTTTATCCGTAAAAGTTAAATTGCCGTTATTAATAAAAAGTTTGTTTCTTCTTTTCTCAGGATTTCCTTCACCTGAAAAACAAACATAAATATCCAGGTATCCATCTCCATTGACATCCGCCATGGTAACACCCGTTTTCCATCCTTCAGTACACGTAACACCAGCTGATTTTGTAATGTCCTGAAACTTGAGATTTCCCTGGTTAAGATAAAGTTTATTAGAACCCATATTAGCCGTAAAATAGATGTCATCGAGACCATCATTGTTTACGTCGCCAATAGCTGTTCCTCCGCCGTTGTAAAAATACTCGTATGTTAAAACGTTGGCGGCGGGTGTTTCCTTGAGAATGTTTTTGAAAGTTATTCCCGTTTTGGAAGGAGAAATCTTTTCAAAAAGCGGAGTTTGTTGTGCAGAAAGAATACTGCTTTGAAAACTGATTGTTAAGACGACCAATAATATCCCGGTTTTCATTTCTAAATAAGATCAAAAAAAGAGGATAAAGCCTTTGCACTGTATGCCTTCGGTGTATATTGGATTTTTCCGGTACCACTCAACACTAAAAATACCTTACGATTCATGCTTCCGGCTGGATGTGGAATTTAAACTGGTTAATCCAAAATTTCGCCTGTGTGTGGCCAAATTTTGAACTTGTAAGTTGCAAAGTTTTAGCTAAACCTCCTATACTATACTATGAAACGTCATCCTGAGTGGTGGATGTGCGTAGGCTCGCGCGAATGAAGGATCCCGTTGAAGCAACGTGCAAACGGAC
>CAZAHL010000566.1:0-2147 GCA_964484845.1 uncultured Chryseolinea sp.
AGTTTCCTAAACTTTTGATACAGGTTCGATTCCTGTCGGGGCTACAAAAAAACTGCGTTTGTTGGCCATATTGCGGCTTTTTTGACCAATTTTCAGCTTACTGCGAGTCTGCCTTTGCGCGAAAGGTTTTGAATCAAATACAGCTTTGAATCGTCTACCATTCCATCTTCATATTCCATGATAAAGCCATTTCCCTCATGAATTATCCCTTCCGGGGCGGCCTGTGCTTCCGGAGCTGGAACTCTGGGAGCATTTTTTCTTTTATCTCTTACATATTCTTAAGTTTAAATGCATCGATATAACTGATTAACTTTTTTCCTTCTTTAAAGTTCTTTTTCCATGCTTCTTCCTCGTGACTAATCTCAACAATCTCATTGGTCTTAGTCTTACCAAACTTTGCCACGACTTCTTTCAGCGTACTCAATTCATCCTCAGTAAAAACGTCATCCTCAAAACCTCTTTTAGAATGTGGCTTGAACTGTTCTCCAATACTTCCATTGGGGAAAGCCGTGTAGTAAATATCCACATCATCGCGCTCTGCGAGATGCTCAAAAATGCTACTGAAATTATTGGGCACCGGCCCCATATCAATAGCTCGATACCTGGAACCGCTTATGGATAAACCTGTCTTTCTGAAATGACAGAAGTCAGCGTAGAATAGCAATTTATTGAGCTTCGTTTTCCACGGCTCAGTTTCGTGGGTAAAGAAAACTACCATCTCAGTAAACTTCCTAAGATTAGGAATTCGATAGCCTGTGCGATCATCGGCTGTTCGTTCACCCATGAGATAATTTTGCAGATCAAAATTGATAAACTCATCCTTTAACAATAGCTCATCAATTTTCGCCATTACACGCTCACTTTCCTTCTCAGTTAAAACATCACTCAACTGAATGAGTCGCTTAAACTCTTTCGGATCTCCGGCCAATTGAATGAGTCTTGCATTACTTGAATTTGGTATTTCACCGTTCTCATAACTTCGATACACGTTGATTCCAAAGCCAAGTACTTCCGACATCTTAGAAGCTGATAAGCCGTATTGCTCTCGCAATTCAATAATCTCTTCAGGAAAAGGCAGGTTGTGCTTTTTCCTGAATTGATTGTACACCTGGTTCAAATTCAATTGTGTGAGTCGCTCATCTTCAAATTTTTCCCCGCTATCCTCACACAAATAATAATGGTACACGATGTCGAACTTATCCTTGCGGAATTCATGTTCGATCAAATCGGTTTTGAGTACCATTTCCTTTCCTGTGATTGGGCTTTTCATATTACTTGCTTTTATAGGGATAAGTCATTGAGTAGTCAGAGAAATGAAAAGAAATACAGATCGCTTTATCACTTGGCTGTCCCATCGAAATCTTGATGTACACTTCTTTGCTTTGAATCACTTTGCCGAAAATCCACATGTCCGCACCGTTATAGAGAGTTTCTTTGACAGGTCCTTCCGAGTAATGGACTACACTTAATTCGTTTAATTCTTTTTTTACATCCTCAACTCGAAATTCGAGTACGGTCAAAGTTTTGAAATTCTTGTCCCGATCGGACCGGATGAATAAACCCCAAAAGCCGAGCTTGTACTTAAAATCCCGCAAAAAATGCTCAATTTCCTCTTTTGTAGCCATTTAAGAGTATAATTCACATACAATTATACAACTTTAAAGTGAATAAAGTTTCAATATAGCAATATTTTTCACTTTAAAGTGTAATACTAGGGATGACTACGGTCAAAAACAGGGTTTTTAAGCCATTTTTAGAGGTCAAGTGCAAACCAACTCCGGGCTTGAATTCATGAAATAATTGACCAGGTTTAATATCTTAAACAGTTCGAACTCATTTTCCTCATTCACATCAACTCGTTATTCAATAAATGGCTCAGTCTAAACTTACGCTATCTCAGCTCGAACAATACCTTTCCAAGGCTGCCTGGATTTTGAAAGGCCCTGTTGATGCCTCTGATTTTAAGCTCTACATATTTCCACTACTATTTTTCAAGCGTATCTCTGATGTCTATGATGAAGAATTTCAACTTGCATTAAAGGAATCAGATGGAGACAAAGAGTATGCGGCTTTACCTGAATTTCACCGCTTTGTCATTCCTAAAAAGTGCCACTGGAAAGATGTAAGAGAAACAACTGTTAACGTTG
>CAZAHL010000567.1:0-2128 GCA_964484845.1 uncultured Chryseolinea sp.
GAGGCCTATGAAATGGTGCTTAAAGGTGATTTTTTTTTGAGACAAGGTCCTGCGGCAACTGAACAAGCACTGGAATTTTACCAGAAAGCAATCATACTCGACACTGAATATGGAGACGCTTATCTGGGAATTTCGGGCGTTTATTTTTTTAGGGATGACCACGTGAAATATTCGGAAGCTGTAAAAAAGGCCATTTCACTAAATATTTCCGAGGACGCCAAAACAACTCTTTTATTTACCGAAAACCTTTGGATAAAATGGAATTGGGATGAAGCGGCACGTCAATATGAAAAAAGCAAAGGTTTGAATATAGAACCTCACATAGCCTATGCATATTATGAGTCAATCCGGGATGGAAATCTTAAACAGGCACTTGAAACGTTAAAAGAAGTGGTAGCGAGCGATCCGCTTTTTGTTGATGGATTAAGAAATCTCGGCCTTTTTTATTTATTTGAAAAACAATTTGATAATGCAATAAAGACTTACAAAAAGATTGTTGAATTGGATTCCAGGTCCGTTATGGGTCACACGTTAATTGGTTTCGCCTACGAAAGGGCAGGCAACTATACTCTTGCCCTTGCGCATTTCAAAATTGCCGAAGAAATTGAAGCCAATGCACCAGACCTGGAAAGATTGAGAGTGATAACCCTTGCCAACGCAGGTAAAAAGTCAGAGGCGGAAGAAATTTTTGAAAGCAACAAGAAACACTGGCTAAGGCAAATAAGGCAAAGTTCTTACCTGGCTCCGTTGCCACAGATCTATTTTGCATTGGGTAAAGAAGATGAGGCTTTTAAGTGGCTAAATATCTCTTGGGAAAATAATGAAGGATTTATGATCAACCTGAAAGTCGATCCCAAGTATGATCCCTACCGCTCCGATCCACGGTTTATAGCCATACTAAAGAAAATGAACTTTCCCAAATAATCGTTAACTTAGGTAATGCCCTCACTCATCCCCGGCTACGAATACGACATCTTCATCAGCTATCGCCACAACGATAACCTTTCGGGCTGGGTAACGGAGTTTGTAAAAAACCTGCAGGAGGAATTAGCGGCCACGATTAAAGAACCGGTTTCGGTTTACTTCGATTCCAATCCGCATGACGGATTACTCGAAACCCATAACGTTGATAAAAGTCTTGAAGGAAAATTAAAATGTCTCATCTTTATTCCTATACTCTCACAAACTTATTGTGATGAAAAAAGTTTTGCATGGAAGCATGAGCTTTGTGTGTTTAATAAAATAACAAAGGAGGATCAGTTGGGCAGGGATATAAAGCTGGGTAATGGAAATGTATCCAGTAGAATTCTTCCAATTAAGATCCATGATCTGGATGCAGAAGACAAAACCCTTTTTGAAAATGAGTTAGGAGGAGTTTTAAGATCACTTGAGTTTATTTATAGATCGGCAGGAGTGAACAGACCTTTAACCCCGTCTGATAATCCTGATAAAAATGCAAATAAGTCATTTTACCGCGACCAGATTAATAAAACTGCCAATGCTATTAAAGAACTCATCTCGGCTGTTAAAAATTCATCCTCGGTTCAGGAAGAAAGACCGTCTCCCCAAAAACCTATAACCGTTCTGGCGCCATCACCGAAGCCTAAGTTTTTTATTTATTCGGTAGCTTTAGCTGGGTTAATTATTGCTGGATATTTCTCGTGGAATTATTTCCACCCGACTTCTTCCTACAAAGAATTAGCCATCGATAAATCCATAGCCGTACTTCCCTTTGACGATATGAGTCCGGGAAAGGACCATGAGTATTTGGGTGATGGTATAGCTGAAGAGATCATTACGGCCTTGTCAGGAATAAAAGATCTGAAAGTAATTGGCCGCAAGTCATCTTTTCAGTTTAAAGGTGACAAGGTTGATCTGCGTGATATCGGTGAAAAATTACAAGTGGCAACTGTGCTGGAAGGTAGTATCCAGAAATCCGGTGATAATGTACGCGTCACTGCGCAGTTAATAAAGGTAGATGATGGATCGCACTTATGGTCACAGCGTTATGATCGCAAGATGATCGATATTTTCGCCATCCAGGACGAGATCGCAGCGAGTATTACGGAAAAACTAAAACTGACACTGTTTGAAATGCCAGCAGGTGGCGCAGCAAATATTCCTACCA
>CAZAHL010000568.1:0-2098 GCA_964484845.1 uncultured Chryseolinea sp.
TTTCTGAAAACAATATTTTTACTTTCTTCTTTTGAACATTCAGAAAAATATAATCATGATCGCAGCTTCCAGTGAAGGAGGAGATTTACGACGATGTATCCACCGAAGGTTTGGCGCAGACGGAACCTCTAGAAACCTTCGTCATGGCGATCTGAAAACGTGTAAATAAAAAAGGTTCGACAACGGTTTATTTCTTGTTTTTGAAACTCATGTTTAAATGCATTTTCTGCCGCCTTCCAAGCAAGTATCTTGGTTCTCTCTGATTTTTAGAATTATATTTTCATAAATTTTATTTCCTCCGGACTATTGAAAACTTCCAAGGCCATTTTGCAAAAAGCTTCCGGCCGTAACCGAAGGCGTAAAATAGAGTGCTGATCTTGCTTTTGAGTAGGGCCGATACCAGAAGCACCTCGGGTTACAGGTACCTTCAAGGGATAGCTTAAATAAATGTGGCTCCGATGCAACTCAGATTGGCGAAGGACTGTATGTAAATGGCTTTTTTATATGAACGGGTCATTGGTCATTATCACAATTCTTTGTGTTATGGTACACTGATCGTAGTCGTTTCAAATTCTCCTTTAAATAATATGCCGCTGCCCGCTGCATCGATAAAGTCCGTATACGATTTAGTAGAACTTTGAAAAGAAGTACCAAGATGTTTGAAGTTTTCTAAAATGATAAAGGGATACATCTCAACAAAATCATCGGGTAAATCTGTGACCTTATCAGTTCCTTGCGGTGCGTAACATATCCACCAGATATTTTTATTCGGAATGGAGTCATCTTTGAAATTTGAACTTCTCATGCTAAAAGATATTTCGTTCGAATATGAAAAATCCATCAATGTTTTATTAATTACCTGATATGGAGAATGATCTGGAAAACTGATAGCGTTGGGCGCAGTGCCTACCTTTTCATAGCCAAATCCAAAATTAGGCGTCACTATTTGAATGTTGGTGTGATACTTTTCAAACCTTTCTAAATATCCTATTTTTAAATTTGTCAAGGATATTGACGGTGCAAACGGTGGAAGGTTGAATGCATTATTATATGTCCAATATAATGGCTTACCATCACCATCAAGGGCGGAAACCGTTACGTAAGGGTTGGATGCGGACGGAAAAGAAATATCCAGGACTTGATCATATTCCGCCATATCTTCAAAAATTATCTGGAAATAATCGCCATTTTTTACATTCTCAAAAAACTTGTATCGCGGATTGCCATCGCCTGCAACGGTGAGAAAAAAATTCTTATTCTTCTCATAAATGGTTGCCTGATAAGATTTGGTATTTCCTGTTTGATAAATACTTCCTAACGTGGTACTGTTACCAAACAAGTCCATTCGCAACGGCGTTGGTATGGTATATGTGGCTGAAAACGTGCCCACGGATGCACCTTGATTTACCTGAGGCGGATTTATAGACTTTCTCCATAACCACTCCTGTTCGATCGGAACTGATAGATAGCTTCCGAAACCGTAGGAATCGATGGTCCCAGCAGTGTCACGCCTAAAAATGGTAATTCCTATTTTACCATCTGGAACAGGCTCGGTTGTTTCAAATTTGACTGTTCCAGCAGTTGCGATCTGGGCAGCGTCAAGCAGCACACCATTCTTGTCATAGACCATTACCCAATTATCCGCTTTGAAGGAATAACCCGGTTCTATTGTTAACGAAAATACCGTAATGGGTTCTGGTTTAGGAAGGTTTTTTGGTTCGTCGTCACAGCCCAGAAAAACTCCTAGGGTTAAGAAAAGAATTCTATACAGCTTCATAAGTTTTAATTAGGCGCAGCAACGGGTGTCATAGCGGAACGTTGACGAAGATAAAGAGATAGTTACTTATTAAGAACCCCAATGGGCGCAATGTAAGTTAAATTCAATGAATGCAATTTTCGAAATTCTTCGTAGCGGCCGCCAGGCGACAATGGCACTTGAATCAAAGCCTAATTAACGTTATAAGCTTTCTAAAACATGCCTATAATCCCGGCCGACAGGAATACCTACGCCGTTAACATCAATTTCTTCTGCCGTATACGATTCAATCTTTTCAAGTGAAACAATAAACGAGCGATGGATGCGCTTAAAAAGGTTGGA
>CAZAHL010000569.1:0-2095 GCA_964484845.1 uncultured Chryseolinea sp.
ATTTCAGTTTCTTTGCCATCGATGAATGCATTCCAACCCTTGGGGTAATAAATCTCTGAGAAAGCAGCAAGGCCATTCTCCCGGGCTTGGCTTTCGTACTTAAGGTAGTTTGGTGTGTTTTCAACCATTTTGATGATTGCAGAACTATCAAATTTGAAATCTGGCACCTGAAACTTTGAATTATCAACAACAATTGTATTTCGGGTATCGATGTCACAAACGGTTTTAAGTTCTTCTGTCGGTGAGTTTACTTTTACAACATTGGAAACAAACCACGCATTTCCCAAAGCACCAGCGTTCGGAATAATGTTGTCACGTCCGGGGCCGAAGACAAGGTACTTCGCATTCAGCATATTTATCACACCATATTTCGTAAAATCGGATTTGCCAGCAGAAACATCCTGAATCAATTCATTCGTCTCTTTGAACAAACAGGAATCATAAAGATCTTGATACCGTCTTAGTTTCACTGCATGATATCCACCTATGGAATTATGGAAGTAAGATGTCCTCGCTTCAAGAAATGGGCTCTGAAGATTGTATACACGGTAATAAGACTTGTCTTTTAAAATTTCGCTATCGGCTTCTGTAGCGACAAAAACAGTGTTCTCGCGTTTTCTTTTATAACTTTCTTTCGTGAAGTAACGCGCATCAACAATGGCAATGTCAAAAAGGATAATAGCAATAAAGAAAAGATAAAAAACCCAAAGAGAAATTTTCTTCCAGGTTTCAAAGTAAAGTACTAGAAAGGCGATGGTGATAAAAGTTAACGAACGAAACGCATCACTTCGAAGTAAACTCTTGCGGTCTTGAATCAACGCGTCAAGAAACCACGAGGGCATTGGCTCCTCTCCATCTTTTACATAACTGAGCATTCCGGCAAATAGTAGAAGCAGCAAACAAATTCCGCCCGTGATAGAAAACGCAATGAGTAATTTTCTTTTGGTTTCTTTGGTCAAGCCAACTTGCATTATTTTTTCAAGCCCTATTAATCCCAGTAAGGGCATCGCGAACAGTATCATGATTATAGCAAAGGTTACTGACCTAAACTTGTTGTAACCTGGTAAATAATCGAAAATGAAATAGTTAAAGGATGAGAAATTACTGCCCCAGACCATCATGATAGCCAAAACACTAATGGGAATCAACCACCAGATATATTTTTTCTCGACCAATGTTATTCCGGCAACAAACAAGAAGACGATAATAGCACCTGCATAGTAAGGAAATGAAGTACTTGGCCCCCAATAAGCCCCCGTGTATAAAGCAAGTTGATTGAATGTTTTTTCATCACCGTTACGGGCAAGGGCGTTGTAGACTTTACTGTCACGATCCTGAACCAAAAGATTGCTCCCGCTACCCCCATAAAAGTTGGGTATAAGTAATGTCATCGGTTCATCAATAGCATAGTTATATCCAAATGCTGCGCTGCGGGAAAGTCCTGTTGATTCCTCAGATTTATCTAAGCTCGGTAACTCCGATTTCCCTCGTGTGTACGTAGAGTATTCAAGAGTCGCCCAGACGGGACCGAAGAAAGTTGCAACCGCGATCAATGCAGCTGGAATTAACAAAGCCAGGCTCTTGAAATACTCCAAGGTTCTATTTGCCTTTACAAATTCAATCAATTGGACGATTCCGTAGGCAATTAAAATTAATAAAAGGTAATACGTTATCTGCAAGTGATTCTCACGAAAATGTAATGCTAGCCCTGCCGTGGTAACGCCAAATCCTAGAATTTTTTTGTTTGAAAATACGAGGTGCACGCCGGCGACTACCAATGGCATGAACGCTATTGCCCCTATTCTCGAACTATGTCCGACGCTTAGTCCGATAATCAAATGAGAGGAAAGACCAAAAGCCAGGGCCCCTGCAATGGCCAGATAAGGCCTTACTCCAAAAGCAAGGAGCATAATGTAATAGCATACAAACGCGAGGTAAATATTACAAATCGGGTGGGGTAACTTAAAGGCTAAAACACCTTTCAGATATCCCACTGCTTTATTTCCCCACTCAACATTTACCAAATACCCCGGCATGCCACTGAACATAGAGGAAGTCCAAAGTGGTTCCTCACCTGTTTGTGTCCGGAAGTCCC
>CAZAHL010000570.1:0-2093 GCA_964484845.1 uncultured Chryseolinea sp.
CGTGGGTTGGCAATTCATTGATGGAAGGGACTTTTCAAGGGACTATGCCTCTGATTCATTGGGGATAGTGATCAATGAAACAGCTGCTAACTATATGAACATCAAAGACCCCGTTGGGAAAATAGTGAAACGGGACAATAAAGCTTTTAGGATACTAGGCGTCATTAAAGATATGGTGATGGGTTCGCCTTACGAACCTGAGTTTCAAACCGTTTTCATGTTAGATTACAACTGGGCAAGTGTGATCAACATCAAATTAAACCCTGAAAAAAGCGCAAGTGAATCAATTGCGCAGATTGAAAATGTATTCAAGAAATTTAATCCCGACGGTCCTTTTGATTATAAATTTTCTGACCAGCAATTTGCATTGAAATTTTCTTCCGAGGAACGTATTGGAAAATTATCGACGTTCTTTGCAATCCTTGCAATCTTTATTTCTTGCCTGGGGTTATTTGGACTGGCTTCGTTCGTTGCAGAACAACGCACCAAAGAAATTGGTGTTAGAAAAATATTAGGAGCATCAATTGCAGACCTATGGTTAATGCTTTCAAAAGATTTCTTGCTTTTAGTCATTATTTCTCTCTTCATGGCGTCGCCATTGGCTTATTATTTTATGAATAACTGGATAAAGAAATACACCTATCATACTGAAATTTCCTGGTGGATTTTTGTTGTGACTGGCGCTGGCGCTTTAATCATTACTTTATTAACCGTAAGCTACCAGTCCATCAAAACATCGTTGGCCAACCCGGTTAATTCTTTGCAATCAGAGTAAGACCAAATCTAACTCTCTTTACATGTCTGCTGACAATTTCAAATAAGCTGATGAATGAATTATGCTTTGTTATCGAGACAAAGGGTAGATAAATTCATATGTGGATTCAATTGTTTATCTTGGATTCAGCGAGTTATTTATTTTCAACGGTCCAAAATGCGCGTAACTTCAAGATGAAACAAAAGTTAGGAACACTCTTCGCTGTTATTTTTCTTTTAAGCGTCAACATTGCCTCCGCCCAATCAAAAGAAGTTCGTTTTCTTTTGGATACCTGCATCACAATAATGAAGGAAAATGCTGTAAACTCAAACAAGGTGGACTGGGATCAATTGCAAAAAAGCGCCTTGACAAAAGCAAACGGAATAAATGACGTCTACAAACTCGGACCTGTCATGAGATACTTGTATCAATCCGTAAATGATTTTCACGGCTCCTTTTTCTATAAAGACAGCACCTTCAAATGGCAGCGTAAGGAACCGGTTGTTTCTGATTCCATAATGAAAGAATGGAAAAAAGGAGTAACTATAAAATCAATGCTTCTTGAAAAAAACGTGGGTTATCTTAGGGTGCCGTATATGTCTTATAATGGAAAAGAAGACGCGGATAAAAATGCTCAAAAGCTTAACGACAGCCTATGCTGGTTGTTACAAAAAAAATTAAAAGGCATCGTTTTGGATCTCAGATTAAATGGAGGCGGCGCAATGTTTCCGATGATGTTGGGGTTGCAACAAATACTGGGGGCAGAAAAAATAGGATCATTCGTTTCTAAAAAAAGCGAGAGTTGGTATGTAAAAAACAACAACTTTCTGCTTGACACTGCTATCCTTACAACGATTTCTCCTAAGTGTTCAATAAACGCAGGAAGTCTTCCCTTGGTGTTGCTACTTGGTTCCAATACCGGAAGTTCAGGTGAGTTTTTGGTTATGGCATTTAAAGGACGGAAAAATACTGTGCTGATGGGTACTGAAACAGCTGGATACATCACCGCGGTTGGTGGTTTCCCTGTTAATGATGCGGCCTACATGTATCTTTCAACAGGATACGGTGCGGATCGGGATGGACAAGTTTACAAAGAAGCGATTAGACCGGACATTGCTATTGATAGTCCGGATAGTTTCAATGACATTGGAAACGATAAAAAGGTAAGAGCCGCTGTAAACTGGATAGTTAATCATTCTAAATAAGCAGTCTTTTCGAATAGGCTGCATTTTGTTAAAGCTTTTGCGTCTCGACTTGAAAATCTTGGGAGTACGTCGAAAACGACTGCTCCCCCCTCAGAGTCACCCGTCTCAGGGACTCCTAATGTTTGCCACGAAGG
>CAZAHL010000571.1:0-2071 GCA_964484845.1 uncultured Chryseolinea sp.
TTACTAAGATCAACCTTATCGCAAAATATATTCCATTGAAATTTCGACTGGACAATATGATTGCCACTCACGGTGGGGAAACTCACATCATAGTTACTAATATCAAATCCGATTCCGCGTACGCCGAGCACAATAAAATCTTGGTCGGCATCCACTCCTTTAACGTTAAAAATTAACGACTCATTTATTTTTCGCTCCAATCCTGTAACAGATCTTTCAAACGGATTGGTTGTAAGATCCGAATCGATAACAGGACTGACGTTGGGCGGAAGGTTCACCTTTAATTTAAAGTTCATGATATCCGGTTGCGCAAGAACGCAATCATCAATGTCATCCAGCAATACTTTGAAGCTAAATTCTGTTTTATTGGAGAAATCAACCTGATCACAACGTGTATCCCACTGCAGTTTCGCCTCATACTTGCCGTCTTCATTTTTTACTTGCGTGAATGTCATCCCATAATCTTCAAGCCTGAAGCCATCTGGAATAAGTCCAGCTACCAGCTCATCTCCATCATCATCGGCTCCGGCAATAGACCAGGTTTTAATTCCCCCCTCACTCACTGCTTCATTCACATCGGGAGTTGTAAAGTATGGCAATGCATTGGGTGGAGGTGTAATGTTAACTGTAATGCGCAACGTATCGGATAATGGAAGACTGCAGGCATCATCATAGGCTACAATCCCCACCTGGAAAGGCCCCGGCAGATACGGGCAAGCCTCAAAACAAATTTCAAAAGTCACAGTGCTGCCATTGACCAACAAAGCGTTGGTAATGGAAGGAAGAATTTTGCTGACATTATTTTTGAATCCGAGTGGGATCGCCTTGATCTTTACATTTTCGGTAAAGTTGTCGTCTTGCTTGGAGGCATCGGGATCAGAGACCTGTACCTGGATGCAGCGCTGGGCGTCCACCACCGTATTGTCGAATGTAACTTGCATGTTATTATCAAAGGTGAATCCTGGGTCGCCCAATTTTTTCCCTAAGATCTTCGGAGGTTCTGCCCGCGGGCATACATCCACTACTAACATTTGAAAATCCCTTCGTACTTCTCCTATCTTAACACCCTCACGGAATTCATCGCATTTTACAGCAAACACATAAAGTCCCTGACGCGTGGGCGTAGCTGTAAGAAATCCTTCTGAACTGATCTTTAAATCCGGCTGACCAGCCAACATGTTGTCCAGACTAAAAGGAAGCCGCCAAGTCACCAACGGATAGGGTGCGGGAGCGAGCGGAGGTTCTGCTACCAGCGCATGCGTGCTGAGGGGAGTTACCAAAGAATAGGCTAAGGAATCTCCATCATCATCCACGCCCGCAAAATCAACATAATAAGGTTTACGGGGACAGGCGTAGTCATTGAGTGGCGGAAACAATCGGGGCGAAGAATTTATGAACGGTTTTCCGTCTTTAACAACGGGAGGAAATTCCAGGTAAAAGGTTTGCCCGGCTGCCAGCCCGCTAGACTCGGGGTTTTCGCTATAAATATTGGTGATCGTATAGTTTCTGCAACATCTTTCCCAAATGATATAATAACCTTGGGGATCGTTATAAATGTTATCGGCAAGAATGATGTTAGTGGTATAAACCAGCTTTGATGTTACAATTTCTCCATTTGAACATTCGGGCTGCGTATAATCTACGTTGGTCTCGGACGGATTCGTAAACGTCACGTTTTGCATCAGCGTATTATCGCGTTTACGGAAGATCGCGGCTGTAATCCGGAGATCACGCGCACCGGGACTTCCATTGAGCTGATCGAAATACAAAATAAGGTTGACCCGGTATCTGTTGCCGTCGAGATGAACGATCTCAAATTCTCCGCCCACAATATGGGAAGCCATAACCGGAAGTGCTAGAATGCACAAAATGACTAGAATGCCCCTTTTCATATCCCTTCACAAAGAATTAAATATAGAAATTTAGGCCGAAGGAGAAAACCCCGCAATTCAGTAATTTGACCACCCAATGAAAAAAGGAGACGTAATCGAGGATATTGTAGTCGAAAGAATGGCTGCTGAAGGAAAGTGTGTTTCAAGAATTAACGGATTGGTGATCTTTTTAGAAGGAG
>CAZAHL010000572.1:0-2046 GCA_964484845.1 uncultured Chryseolinea sp.
TGTTGGCAAAATGGTGGCAAAGTAACCCGAGACTTCTACTGAATCTTTATAGTACAATCCTGCGGTATATTTTTCTTCGGCAACAACCAACGGCTTGAACGGTGAGTTGGTGATGTCCATCTGTGCAGGTATAGAATCCGGTCCGCTAATTATCCACCGAAGAGTTTCTTGCAATTTCAGCAAGTCGGCGCTCTTTATCCGTCTTTCCCTTTCCGCATATTCTTTTAGCGCTTTGATATAGCTCTTCAAGACAATCGTATTGCTGTATGTGTTGGTTATAAAATGCGTATAATCTTCGGCTTCCTTGTCAAGGTCTTCCTCATTCAGTTTCTTAGCCATGCTATCGAGTTTGTCGAGATATTGAAATTCCTTGTTGAGAAGGTCTCTACGAAAATGCACGTCAGCAGAGTCCCTCAAGGGCTTGTGCTCCAGCATTGTCGAGCGATATTCGAGATCGGATATCTTTAACGTAAATATTTCCATAGGAAGAGGCTCTTTATCGTATTTCTTTAATTTTTCCATTAAGAGCTTGTCGATTAATTTAGTCAGATCGCTTTTAACCGATACGGAGTCCTTACTTAATTTTTCCCGGAGCTTGTTGATTTCCACATCGTACGAAATCAGCATTTCGCGCATGGGCATAATATCCTTTTCTATAGCAGCTTTAGCGTTATCGGCAAATTTCTTATAGTTCCAAACCTGTACTTCATCCAAATAAAAATTTGCCGGAGAGGCACCATCCTTTGTTAGCTCATGAATATCGTTGAATACCAGCGCCTGATCATAACCGGTGCGTCCTATCGTAGTAGAGCTTGAGCGGTAATTTTCAAACACTTTTACGCAGGAATCAAAACGCACTGACAAGGCAGTTAATTTTTTTAAGGTATTTTCATTGGCTTGTAAATAGAATTGTTGTTCACCGGGATAGCTACCTCGAATGGAGCTAAACAACACATTGCATCTTTTATATAAACTGTCGGCCAGCGAAAAATAATGCTTGACCATTTTTACACGATCGATACGTTCACGCAATCCTTCTATTTTCTTTTCAAGATCAAACTGAATGTCAGAAAGCTTTACGCCAAATTCCCCGGTGCGCAGGTCCCTCCTATTGTATGCCTGATAGAATTCATCGTTTCGCTTGATCTCCTTTTCGGTTATTAATTTATAAGCTTTATCGTAAAAGTATATGGCCGAATCCATGTCGGCTAGGGATCGCTTGGTTTGTTTTAATACATCATCCTTTCCAGATTTTTCATGGAAAATCGTCCCCATATACAGGTATGAATTGGGGTTATCATCATTTTCTTTGATGTATCTTTTGAGGAACGGTTCTGCGGCCTCATATTGCTTGGTATTCAGAAGGCCCCAGATATCTTTATACTTCACTTTTTGCCCAAAAGCAGAAGAAACAAGCAGTGACAGCGTTAGAAACTGGATAAAAGAAAGTTTTGTCATTTTTAGGTCCAGATTATCTTTCTAAATTAATTAAAATCCAGAGATTTGGGTAACCAAGTCCGTTGAGATGCACGAAATGAAAAGCAAAATTGTCACCACAAAACTAGTGTCAGTCTGGAGAAAGATAAGACCGTGGGTTACTATCATTGTAGTATTGCTGGTATTACGCTATACAGGCGCTATTTCAGGCATTTCGTATCTGACGGGAAGCTTACTGATACGTTCGGGGGCTATGAATGCTACGGTTGATACATCTGCTCCTGCTAAATCGTTTAATTACAATTTCAAGATCAAAGACCTGCAGGGTAATGTTGTTGATTTCAAAACCTTTAAGGGCAAAACCATCTTCTTAAATATCTGGGCAACCTGGTGCGGACCCTGTAGAATTGAAATGCCTTCCATCCAAAAATTATACAATCAGGTAGATAAAGATAAAATCGTCTTTGTTATGCTATCCATTGACCGGGATGATAGTTTTGATAAAGTCGTCAGTTTTGTCAAAGACAAAGAATATACATTTCCTGTTTACGTTCCCCAGGGATACCTAACGGAGCAACTACAGGTCAGAACCATACCGACCACATTTGT
>CAZAHL010000573.1:0-2041 GCA_964484845.1 uncultured Chryseolinea sp.
ATCCGGGATTTACAACTATTGCGATCGCTGGTGCGAACGCTGTACGTTTACGAGCCGTTGTGCCGTCTACGAGGATGAAACTGACCTCGCCCCTGAACAGCGGGACCTGAAAAATAAAGCTTTCTGGGACCGGCTTGGTCAGAATTTTATCAAAGCCAAAGACCTTTTGCAAAAGGCGGCGGAACACTACGGAGTGAACCTTGAGGCAGCAAAGGAAGAAATAGAGGAAAACCAGCGGAAAAAAGAAAGAATAAAACACGAGAGCCGTCAGCATCCCTTGAGCGAACTAAGTTTTGAATATAGCGGTATCGCGCGCGAATGGCTAAAAACACAACCCGGAATGCTCGATCGGCTGGATACTTTAAAGACCGAACTTACCCTTGGTGTAGAATCGCACGAAAGTGCTAAAAAAGAAACGAGCACCATTAAAGATAGTCTGGCTGTAATACAATGGTATCTCGCGTTCATTCACATCAAACTGATGCGCGCCCTGATGGGGAAATTAACTAATAACAATCCGGAAGAAGATAATGACGCTCCACACGATTTTGATGGATCGGCAAAGATAGCCATCATTGCCATCGAACGATCCATGCACGCATGGTCTGCGCTGTTTGAGATCCTTCCCGATAAAGAAGATGATTTTTTGAAGATTCTTTCAATGCTGGAGAAAATAAAGACCATGACCGTAAATGAATTTCCCAGAGCCCAGGCTTTTATGCGACCGGGCTTTGATGAATTAACCCGCCAATGAAATTAACTGTACTGCACACTCAGCAGCATCTTTTCCATTCCATGTAATTCTGGACTTAATCCGATGTTGTTTATTCGTCAGGCCCGTGTTGTAAGCTTTGTCGTAGTAGGCGAGCAATATGTCGATAGTAGAAGCCATATCGTTTTCAAATAGCTTTTTTTTTGCTTCTTTAAAGTTTTGCCCTCCGAGTTTTCTAGTGATGTTTTCCATGGCTGCAAGGAAAGCCTGCTTATCAGCATTGCCGTATTCGTGTACCAATCTTCCGATGCGGATCTCCTTATCAACACAAATGTCATAAACCGGTGCCGACGACATCTGGATCCAGAAGTCCTGAGGCAGGAAAATTTTTCCGATCGCAAGAGATTCATCCTCCACCCAGATGTTCCTTGCAGGATCCAGCTTCATCAATTCTTCAAACAGATCATTCTGGAATTGTTCAGTTGTAGGTTGGGGGGCCATCATCAATCCCCCGAAGACAGAACCCTTATGACTTGCCAGTGTTTCAAGATCGATTATTTGTTCACCCTGGCTCCGCAAGGTCCTGAGAATTTCACTTTTTCCACTGCCGGTACACCCGCCGATTATTTGCAACCTCATCGGTACTTTGTAGGACGCCAGTGCCCGCTCGCGATAGGCTTTGTAGCCGCCAGAGAGTTGAAGGGTTTTGATTTTTGCCATCCCCAGGATCTGGCAAAAATTTGAAGATCGCATACCTCCTCTCCAGCAATGCGCGAGCAGTTCGCCATCGCCGGCAACTCGTTCTGCATAGTTAATTATTTCAAGAAAGCGGGGGCCTACAAGACGGAAACCCGTTTTGATCGCCTCTGCCTGCCCTTTGTGTTTGTAATCCGTCCCTACCGCCACACGTTCCTCATTGTTGAGGATAGGAATATTGACAGCGCCCCTGATATGACCTTCGCCGTATTCGTTCTCCGACCGCACGTCCACTACGGGCAAAGATCCGCGAAGTTTTAAGAACTCATCAATGGGAATCATCGGTGCTAAGATAGTGGCTCGTGCGGATATATCACTTGTATTCCTTAGCTGATTTAGTGCACGGTGCTTTTTGTGAATGGTGACTTGTGAGTGGCTCGTGCGGCTTAGAGTTCTTTGCTTTGTTCTGATGGGTCATGGTTACTTCGTGAGTCGTGAGTTAGTTTGTGCGGCCTAAAGATTTAAATCAGAGTATGCTCTCGAATTTCGTCCCACGTCAGAATTTTTTTTTGGTGTCGGCTTCGGTCTCCGATAGTTTCCTGGGTTCAACGTTTTTCATCTTTACTTTCTTCA
>CAZAHL010000574.1:0-2037 GCA_964484845.1 uncultured Chryseolinea sp.
GAGGCCACGCCGAAGCATGGTGAAGCCTGATTTTGTATGAACGCTACACTCGGTATTGTTTAAATTGTTAGGTTCAGCAAACGTGTCCCAAACCCGAGTGGGATTTGATTGCAACATAGGAAAAACACTTTTACACGCAACCATTGATTAAATTGTATTTTTTACATGTCGGGGGAAGAAGTTTCGGGTTTCGGGTTTCGAGTTTAAGATTCGGTCTTCAAGTTTTTGATTTCATTGTTAAGCGGGAGTTTGATGTTGGATTACGTTAAGCCGTAATCATTCGGGATTCAACGATCAATCGTCGTGCCCGCAACTTTAAACCCGAAACTCGAAACAACTTTAAACTTTAACGTTTATTTTTGCCGCCGCTATGAATCCGAAAATAAACTTTACGCCCGGCCCTTCTCAACTCTATTTTACTGTTGAAGATCATATTCGAACAGCATTTCGTGATGGAATTCCATCCTTATCACACCGGAGCAAAAAGTTTGAAAGCTTTTACTACGATACGGTACACGGACTCCGCGAGCTGCTGAATCTCCCACCAAACTATCACGTATTTTTTACAGGATCGGCAACCGAAATTTGGGAAAGACTAATACAGAATTTGGTAGAAGAGAATTCTTTCCACTTGGTGAATGGATCTTTCTCAAAACGTTTTTTTGAGATCGCAGAACAGCTTAATAAAAAGGCGGTTAAAAGTGAGGTAGCTCCCGGACAAGGATTTGATTCCATTTCTGTTCCTCATCCGACAGAATTAATTGCAGTTACACACAATGAAACCAGTACGGGAGTATCCTTACCGTTGGATTTTATTTATGATCTGAAAGCACGGAACCCTCATGCACTCATCGCAGTGGATGCCGTATCTTCTCTCCCCTTTCCAGATTTTAATTATTCAAAGCTGGATTCGGTGTTCTTCTCCGTTCAAAAAGGTTTTGGGCTTCCGTCTGGGCTCGGAGTATGGATGGTAAACGATGCCTGTCTGGCAAAGGCAGAAGCCCTTTTGTCAAAAGGAATTTCGATCGGATCGTATCATAACCTGCCAAGCCTTCATGCACACGCGATCAAAAACCAAACGCCTGAAACCCCAAATGTTTTGAGTATTTATCTGCTGAGCAAAGTGGTGAATGACATGGTAAGAAGAGGTATTACAAACATTCGGAGAGAAACGGAATACAAGGCTGCCATTCTATATCAAGCGCTGGAAAAACATTCGGATCTAAACGCCTTTGTTTCCAATAAAACATTCCAATCAAAAACGGTCATTGTTGCTAATTGCGGTGAGCACACCGAAAAGGTGGCAGCCAAAATACTGGCAAGCGGCATGCAGCCAGGTGATGGATACGGTCCCGCTAAAAAGACGCAGCTACGCTTCGCCAACTTTCCAACGCATTCCAAAGAACAATTCGAATTGTTGGTAGATACGATTGGTTAACTGCTTTTAATTGAATGGGTTAACTTTTATCTTGACATGTTAAACCTTTCCTGCGGGCAAGAGTCTAACGTTTTCTAATAGACCCTTCTTCCTTGGAAGATAAAGAACTGTTAAGTAAAATCCGAAATCCCGAAACCCGAAATTACGGGTTCAATTTGCTCGTCCGGGAATATCAAAAACGCGTTTATTGGCATGCCCGCAAAATGGTAATCGATCACGACGATGCGGATGATGTAACACAAGAAACATTCATTAAAATTCATAAAAATATCGACGGGTTCCGAGAGGATGCACAACTGTTCACGTGGATTTACCGTATTGCGACGAACGAGTGCCTGACCTTCTTGCAACGTAAAAAACGAAGGTTTTTTCTACCGATCGGTGATGTCGAAGGAGAACTCTCATCAAAACTTGACAATACATCTAACCTTTCCGGTGATGAGATCCAGCTCAAGCTTCAGAAAGCGCTGCTGAAATTACCGGATAAACAAAGATTGGTGTTCAACATGAAGTATTTTGACGATATGCCTTATGAGCAAATATCGGAGATTACGGACACAAGCGTAGGCGCTCTGAAAGCCAGTTACCACCATGCCGTG
>CAZAHL010000575.1:0-2023 GCA_964484845.1 uncultured Chryseolinea sp.
CTCTTTCAGATAGATGCAAACACGGCAGGCCGACTACCTTAACTAAACGACATTGCCCTCACGAGACGAGATAAAAATGGGATAAGCTAACGGCTTTTATTAAATGATACGCGGATCTCCGTTCAGAAAGATGTGATTCATCAGATCCGATTCGGATATTACTTCGAATGGAATTAAAAAATGAATATGCGATGCAACCATTTTTTGATCCTTACTGTGTATTTTATTCCTCGTATGCGCGTGTATTTTATTCCTCCCTTATGCAGCCGAATCAGAAAAGCGAGCCTATAAGCCTCCTGCAATCGCATGAATTCAAGATTTAACTTCGGCATAATTTTTTAGCGGGTGTCATAAATCATAACCCTATATGACAGAAGAAGACAATTTTGTGCTGGATCGTCCGGAGGCAATTGCTGAGGACGTAAAGCTTGCCATAATTTACTACAGTTCGACAGGAGCCAATTACCAATTAGCACAATGGGTTGCCGAAAGCGCCTCGAAACTAGGAGCTGAAGTAAAAGTTGTCAAAGTACAAGAATTGGCCCCCCAATCATCAATAGATTCAGATCCGCTATGGAAAAAACATGCCGAAGACACTAAGCACATACCGATGGCTTCTGTGACTGATTTGGAATGGGCTGACGCAATCATATTTAGTTCACCTACACGCTACGGCAATGTTGCTGCTCAACTGAAGCACTTCATGGATTCAACGGGGTCGATATGGGCAGAAGGAAAACTGACGAATAAGGTTGTAAGCGCGATGTCAAGTCCGATAAATTCTCACGGTGGACAAGAATCTGCGACTCTCGCGCTCCATAATTCAATGTATCACTGGGGTGCCATGGTGGTAGCTCCCGGTTATTCAGACCCAATCCTTTATACTACAAGTGCAAATCCGCACGGAACCAATATCTCCGCCGATCCAAAATCAGGCAACATGACGGAAGACGTTAAGGCCGCTGTTTTCCGTCAAACGAAAAGGACGGTGACGGTGGCTGACTGGATTAAGAGAGAAGCGGCTGGAAATATTAAGTAGGGACTACGTTAAGTTCTAGTTTTTTATCAAAAAATCTTGCGTAGCGCTTTGCTTCAACAGACACTGTGTGATGAATGACCTTGCTGACGGAAGAAAAGTAATTGACATGCAATTGGATCTTATCCTTCGTTACCGTTCGTCGCCAGGAACCTTTGACCATGCCATTAATAATAATATTCGGATTAAAGATACCGTGACCTGCCTTCGTTTCATGGGTGGGATCAATTACCAAGCTGCGATCCTTGTAAGCAACGGTATATTCATCCCAGGGTGGTAACAGATAAACAGCAGATTTTTTTATTGGCTTGGATGATTTGGATGATGAAAATAGATAGGTTTCCTTTTCAACCTCAAAACGATCAAGTTGTGATTTAATAATGTCCGTTCCCTTTTTTACATCTGCCGGGCTAAGTCCCGACCACCACGCAAAATCTTTTACAGTAGCGGGACCCCGGCTCATAAAGTAACGCTGACTAAGTTCGGCCAGCGCTTCATCGTGCTTTAAAAGTTTAGCGTTGGGTGCGCGTTGATCCAGCAAAGCATAGGTAAATTGTTTACCTCGTCTTGCACCACTGCAAATCAGTTGATCCAGTTCAGCACGAAATACGACGAAGGTCAAACGCAAATCATTCGTAGCAATACCTGCTTTCTCCAAAGCCTCCCCAAGTTCTTTTCGCGTTTTATGTTCCCCAGCTCCGAGAGCTTTTGCTATGACCTTGTTACTGCGTGTAAGAACACGCTTGTCTAGTTTCAGATCTCGAAAGTATTTTGCGCTGAAAGCACTTACTCTCGGCTCTGTAAGTTTCATCATCCAACGGATATCATCAGGAGAAATAAAATGCCAGGTTGGCCTTAATACATGTGTTCGAAGTATATCGCCGTTATTAATTGCTTTTTCTATATCCGCTTCAACAGGTTGTTTCAATCTGTTAGCAAGCGCCCACGTTGCACCCGCATAATCTTGTGACTGTACAGCACCCAGCC
>CAZAHL010000576.1:0-2008 GCA_964484845.1 uncultured Chryseolinea sp.
AAGACTTACTACCTTCCCAGTGGAATAGCAAGATGTAGTTGACCGAAGGCTTACGGGCAAGAACCAATTGGACTAAAGAGTTAATTAGCATCTCTGGAGGAGGGTTGTGTTACTTTACAATTAAGATCGACTTAGACAACAAAGCACCTTTTGACCTAGCCATAAATGCGCCAAAGTAATAACGCGTTATATAATTATATAAGCTATATGCGGGTTCATATCAGTATCATAATTCCTATAGGTAACTTTACTCTGCAAGGTGGTGAAGGAAAGGTTATTAAACCGCGTACAGCTTTATATAACTTTTGGAAGTAATGTTATTGGACAATGAAGATACCGACAATAATAGGGACGATTGACAGACGAATACTGATAAACTATCAGGCGGACAAAGATGTCATTGAGAAATTTCTTCCGACTCCTTTCCGACCGAAATTGGTTAAGGGCAAAGCAATTGTTGGAATCTGTTTAATTCGACTAAAGAACATTCGACCAAAAGGAATTCCGTTCAATGTTGGGATATCATCGGAAAACGGAGCGCATAGAATTGCCGTTGAGTGGACAGAGAATGGAGAAATTAAGGAAGGAGTCTATGTTCCCAGACGAGACACTTCATCAAAATTAAACTCGTTAGCTGGTGGCCGCGTGTTTCCTGGCGTTCATCATTTGGCTGACTTTAAAGTGAATGAGGACAAGGGACAATACAACATAGCTTTTGAAAGTGATGATGGGACTTTTTTAGAAATTTCAGCGAAGGAGACAAACAACTGGAATGATCAGAGTATTTTTGAAGATCAAGATTGTGCATCGGAATTTTTTAAACAAGGGTCAATAGGATATTCACCAGACAAAATCGGAGACACGTTTGACGGACTAGAACTTAAGACAAAAAAATGGGAAGTATCACCGTTAACAGTAACTAAGGTCAAATCAAGCTTCTTTGAGAATGAGTCAATATTTCCAAAGGGTACAGTAAAATTTGACAATGCACTATTGATGAGAAACATTGACCATGAATGGAATAGTAAAAAGAAGATTCTACAATAAGATTCAACACAGTGCATAATCAAGTACGTACTCGTAGATTCCGCAGGTGACCGCATTTTGTGATGGGCGGTACTGTTAAGTTTAAATCGCCCTGATATTTTGGCATTCAATTCATTTTTCTGAAATTTAACCAAAGCAGTACCTAAGTGTAGTTTTATGAAGCTTGCTTGCAGTTTCCAACAACGTTTTATAGAGTTGGATTTCTGTTTTTTAATTTTCTATATTCCGGAAATAAATTCTTTGTGTACTAATAATATCCTTCAATGAATACCCCTGACAAAATGAAAACTAACTCTTCACGGAGAAAATTTATCAAACAAAGTGTGATTGCCTCCTCGATCTTTATTGTGCCCAGGCATGTGCTCGGAGGCGTTGGTTTTACCGCGCCTAGTGATCAACTTGTTATTGCCGCGATCGGAGCGGGCGGAAAAGGCATCAGCGACATAATGAACGCTTCTGTAAAAGGACGCGAAAAAGTGCTTGCGTTGTGTGACGTTGATTTTTCAGGTAGGGCGAAAGAATCCGTTGTGAACTTTCCGAAAGCAAAGCTGTACAACGACTACCGCCTGATGCTCGACCAGGAAAAGGATATCGATGCCGTGACAATTTCCACACCCGATCACGTGCATGCGCCAGCAGCTGTTTTTGCCATGGAGCGCGGCAAGCACGTGTATGTTCAAAAACCGATGGCCCACAACATTCGGGAGGCACGCCTCCTCACCCAGATGGCACGGCAGAAAAAGATCGTTAGTCAGATGGGGAACCAGGGCGCGTCGAACCCACTATTACAAAAGGTACAGGCCTGGGTTGATTCTGGAAAGCTGGGTAAAATTTCAAAAGTGCAAATTTGGACTAACCGCCCGGTTTGGCCGCAGGGTTTTGCGATGCCGGCGCCTGACGAAAGTAAAAAACCGAAGGACTTGTATTGGGATCTTTGGCTCGGTCCCGCGGAGTTCAAACC
>CAZAHL010000577.1:0-1961 GCA_964484845.1 uncultured Chryseolinea sp.
ATTTGCCTTCCCGTTTAACGCCATTAATTTTTTCTATATGATGAGAAAAAAAATACTCTTGGTGGAAGATGACGCGAGTCTTGGATATGTCATTCAAGATAATCTTTCCCTGAAGGGATATGAAGTCACCCGTTGTACCGATGGTGAAGAAGGCGAGCGCGTTTTCATGAATGCGTCCTTTCACCTGTGTATTCTTGATGTCATGCTGCCGAAAAAGGATGGGTTCTCGCTTGCGCGCAGCATCCGGGAAAAGAATAAAGAAATCCCAATTCTTTTCCTGACGGCAAAGACCATGGTTGACGACAAGCTCAAAGTAGTCCAGACGGGTGCGGATGACTATATTACCAAGCCTTTTAGTCTCGAAGAATTATTCTATCGCATAGAAGTTTTTCTCCGCAGAAGCCACGAAACGGAGAGTGCAGATGCAGTGTTTACGGTTGGCCAGTTCCAGTTCGATCCCTTCAGTTTTACGCTGCGGCATAACGGTCTTGAAAAAACCCTGACCCAAAAGGAAGCGGAAGTATTGAAATTGCTGTATCGCAACCGCGACCGTGTATTGAAGCGCGAAGAGATCCTCACCCACGTTTGGGGCGATGACGATTATTTTATGGGCCGCAGCATGGATGTGTTCATTTCCAAACTCCGCAAATATCTAAAAACCGACCCCGATATCCAGATCGTCAATTATCACGGCGTGGGGTTCAGGCTGGAGATCAGATAAGGCCATTGGCGCGGGACAAATAAATAAAAAAAGCAGGCCCGTACTCAACTTTCTCGTACTCAACTTTCAGAAAGTTTTAGAACTTTCTGAAAGTTTTTCGAAGAATAGTCTTCAACCGAAGGGCTGAGTTTAATCCCTGTAATCCCTTAATCCCTGTCACATAAACACATCCCTTAAAACCTGAACGGACCTTATCTCACCGAGATTTTCCATGTGCTCGGCATAGAATTTCAAAAGCAACTCCAGCAGTAGTCTGCGTTCTGTATTATTTATTTTAAGGGGTGTATGGTAATCCGCTTTTAAAAGATCATTGAGAATCTTTTCCGTTTCAGGATCAGTGACCCTTCCTCCCAACACCTCGTTGAGGTTATATACGCCAAAGCCCAGATAACGGCATAACTTCAACATAAAGATCAGATGAAAATTCTCATAACCCTCCGCCATCGTGTCAAGGGAAATTAGTGATTCGCACAGGAATTGAAATATTTCACCAGCATGGCTTTCGTCTTTTACAGTCTTGTTCAACAATTCATTCAGGAACATTGCCAGTGTAGATTTTTTGACATCCGCCATAATGGACCGGTAAGGATGGAGGCAGGATATTTCTTTTATCCGTTCGATGTTGGCGTTTTCCCGATGATAAACCACCAGATTTAACAAAGTCAGTGGCTGGTAAAGGGCAATTCTGTTTTTCGCTGATTTGCTTCGTACTCCATTGACAATATAGGTCTGCAAGCCAAAATGCTCCGTAAAAATCGTAACGATGATCGAGGTTTCCTTAAACCTCGTAAATCTGAAAACGATACCCCGTGTTTTAAAGATCATTCTTTTCTTTTCCCTGAAGTGAAAACCTTCACAACATCACTCAATTACCGCTACTTTTCCCACAATGCTTTCCCTGCCATTTTGCGAGGCCGCGAAAACAAGATAAACGCCCGTTGCAGCACGCCTCCCCTCCTGGTCGCGGACATTCCAGGTAGCCATTCCACCGTTTGCCTGTGTCTGCCAGATAAGTTTTCCACTTATATCAGTGATCCTGACATAGGCATCGCTGGCTAGCCCACTGATGCCTACCGTTCCATGGTAACCGGGGCTAACCGGGTTTGGAAATATTTTTATCTTTTCAAACTCCGGCCCCGCACTGACGGCATCACTGCGATAGGAAATAATTCCCTGATCTGTTGCGAAGAATACTTCCCCCGTCTTGGAATTTATTTCGATGTCCTGAATAACGTTCGAC
>CAZAHL010000578.1:0-1960 GCA_964484845.1 uncultured Chryseolinea sp.
AACTTGAGGCTTGCAGCTTGAGACTTTGATCAGGCACTCGTGACGCGTAGCGCACAGCTAGGTTCCTAAGTACGTCAAAACAGTGTTGACACGACACTAATTAAGATCTGGTTCCAGCTAAAAGGTACAGCACGGCCATACGAATAGCGACCCCGTTTTCGACCTGATCCAATATTATTGAATGTTGAGAATCTGCGGCATCGCTGCTTAATTCTACTCCCCGGTTAATTGGTCCCGGATGCATGATCACAATTTGTTTTTTGAGACTATCGAGCAATTTCTTGTTGATCCCATAGTACAATGAGTATTCGCGAAGCGAAGGAAAATATTTTATTTGCTGACGTTCCAATTGAATGCGCAATACGTTCGCTACATCGCACCACTGCAAGGCTTTCCTGACATCAAATTCTACTTCAATCCCCAGTTGACCAATAAACTTAGGTAGCAGGGTGGGAGGACCGCATACCATCACTTTTGCTCCCAGTTTTTGAAGCGCAAAAATGTTTGAGAGAGCTACGCGCGAGTGAAGGATATCGCCAATGATGGCTACCTTTTTCCCACTCAATGAGCCCAATTTTTCGCGGATGGAAAATGCGTCTAGTAGGGCCTGGGTTGGATGCTCGTGCGTTCCATCGCCCGCATTGATGATGTTTGCTTTAATGTGTTTGGCCAAAAAATGAGGAGCCCCGACGCTCGCATGACGAATAACAATCATATCGACTTTCATGGCCAATATGTTGTTTACGGTATCGAGTAATGTTTCTCCCTTTTTTACAGAGCTGTTTGAGGCAGAAAAATTAATTACGTCCGCGGACAAACGTTTTTGGGCAAGTTCAAATGAAAGCCGGGTTCGGGTGGAATTTTCGAAGAATATGTTAGCGATGGTAACATCGCGCAACGAAGGAACCTTTTTTATGGGTCGGTTTATAACGGCTTTAAAATTATCGGTAGTCTCAAAAATAAGGTCAATGTCTTCGCGGGTGATGTCTTTAATACCGAGCAAATGTTTTTGACTGAGTTTAGACATAGACATTAATCCTTGTTGATCAACCAGATTTTATTTTGTTTATGACCTTGCGCTTCTAATTCTACGAGCACCCGTTGTGTAGGGAGAGTATTAACTACTTTACCTACATAATCAGCTGCCACCGGCAACTCGCGATTATATTTTCTATCAATCAGCACAAGTAACTCCACGGTGGCAGGTCTTCCAAACGCAATCATAGCATCCATCGCTGCCCGAATGGTTCGGCCCGTGAATAATACATCATCTACCAATACCACTTTTTTACTTTCTATAATAAAATCGATTTTTGTCTCATTCGCTTTTGCCGGAATTTGTCTTCTCCTAAAATCATCCCGGTGGAAAGTCGTATCCAGGTATCCCAAGGGAATGCTCTTCTTGACGTCTTTTTCGAGCTTTTTATGTATTATTTCCGCCAGGTAAATTCCCCGGGGTTGCATTCCAATAATAACGGTTTCTGAGAAATCGTCGTGATTTTCAATTAATTGTTGGCAAAGACGGCTAATGGTTATGTCGAGAAGGTCCGAATCGAGGATGAGCTTTTTCTGCATAATGCAGGGCAAATGTAAAGGTTTAAGGTTTAAGGTTCAAGGGTTGGCGTGGGTTTCGAGGTTTCGGGTTTGAGGTTTAAAGTTAGGCTCGAGGTTCGGGCGTGCGTTGATTGGAAGTTGAAATGTCGTTCAGTCAGATTGTATGTTTGAATTGCATTTCAATTTAGAAGCATTTTTTAGCGCTGAGGAAAATTCAGAGACGAATACATTGAGATCCGCAGAGGGAGAAACTAATAAGACCTCTGCGCTTTTCTCTGCGTAATTTCTCTCGGTCATTCTCATCTATATAACTCAGCAAGACCCACCCTCTTCCATCGAGCCCGTCATTCCGCCATAGCCGTTAACCTAAGGGTTCTGATAAGATCAAACAGAATTATGAAATGGG
>CAZAHL010000579.1:0-1945 GCA_964484845.1 uncultured Chryseolinea sp.
ACCAACTGACACCGACTCCGATGGTGTAGCAGATCGCAAAGATAAATGTGCGGATACGCCGTCTCAGGCCCAGGTAGATTCGAAGGGTTGTCCTATTGATACGGATGCCGATGCAGTGCCGGATTATCTTGACAAATGCCCAGCGATCGTTGGTCTTACAAGTCTGGAAGGATGTCCCGACAAAGATAAAGACAACGTCTCTGATCAGGACGATAAGTGTCCCGATGTGGCTGGTATTGCACGTTTCAGCGGCTGTCCCGATACCGACGGAGATGGAACTGAAGATGCAAAAGATAAATGTCCCAACCAGGTAGGCATCGATATTTTTCAGGGATGCCCGGATACCGACAGTGATGGTGTCGAAGATGCCAAGGACCGATGTGCGAATACCCCATCCGGTGTAAAAGTGGATGAGACCGGCTGCCCTGCTGATACTGATGGTGATGGCGTGATTGACGCAGTAGACCGTTGCCCAACTACGGCGGGAAATGGTACAGCAAACGGCTGCCCCGAAGTTCGGGCGGAAGTGAAGAAGAGATTGAATTTTGCGACACGTGGAATTTATTTTGAAACTGGCAAGGCAACCCTCAAGTCGAATTCATACGCGATGCTGAATGAAATTATCAGCATCATGGAGGAATACACGGATTATAGCCTGCGAATGGGTGGTTACACTGATTCGCAAGGAAGCGATGCAACTAACAATCGCTTATCTCAAGACCGGGTGGATGCTGTTAAAAGTTACCTGGTAAAAAATAATGTCAAAGAGGAGCGCATTGAAGCCACAGGCTATGGAGAAGCACGGCCCATCGCTACGAATGCCACAGCAGCCGGACGCGCCCAGAATCGAAGAGTTGAATTAGAATTGTTTTTAAAGGATTAACAAAGGCTGTCATTTCCATTTCTTACATAGCGTATCAAAAAATTATTGAGACGCAATTGTTAATCAGCTGCTTTGGCCTGGCTTTTCAATAAATAATCAACTAACACATCGGTACGTCGCTCTTAATTTTGTCAATAAGACTGCACCTTACCTCATTGAACTCTTTTGCCTGCCTGGCTACTAGCAATCACCTTCTCAAGCCGGCTTAGCTGTGTTGCCTCCTGCTTTGCCGACATGATCCAGTTTATAATTACTTTCTGGTACGATGGCGCCTGAGACTGAAAAAAATCCAAAGCCTTTTTATTTGCTTTGAATTTTCGTTCATACCTGCGGTCTAGTTTGACAGGTGCATTTTCGTAAGTATAGATTTTTGAACGACTCTCTTGCCTCTTTTCGTAAGCAGCCAGACCAGCAGGTTTCACCAATCCCCTCTCAGTAAGCTCCTCCATTTTTTTAATGTTCACTGCGCTCCAATTACTAACAGGTTTCCGTGGGGTAAAGCGAATCGTATAGCTGGTTCTATCAATGGATTTCCGAACACCATCTATCCAGCCATAACAAAGCGCTTCATCAACGGATTCAGACCAGGTCATGCTTGCCTTTCCGCTATCTACTTTGTAAAAGCCTACCAGAAGTTCAGTTTCCTTCTTATGGTTTTTACTCAACCATCTCCGAAAGTCTGCGCCTGTTTCAAAAAAAGTTGGCTTCATCGTTACAAATAGTTATTAGAGTCTGTCCATGGTCAAAAAATTTACCGCAAAGGCGCAATGACGCAAAGGAAATGCAAAGGATAAATATTTAACTCTGCCCCTAGCGCGCCCGTGGCTTCGCGGTGAAATCAAATTTACCAGGTATCGACTTTAGGGAAAGACACTATTATAATTACAGTCTATCTTTAAAGTCAGAGCGCAGAAAATAATTTTTTCGAGCATTTTGCCGTGCCTGAGATATTTCAACATCTACTTAAAGACCTCGTGAAAGTCCGCCCCTCGTCATTCGTAGTTCATATCCCCTAATACTCGCTTTGCAATCCAAAAACGGGTTTTCGATTTTTCCATAGAC
>CAZAHL010000580.1:0-1940 GCA_964484845.1 uncultured Chryseolinea sp.
AAATAAAAAACTACTGGCATGAAAGAAGTATTCAGATCTTCGGACCTTGCAGGATCCGTCAGCTGCACATGACTTGTGCGGATAGATTCGATATTCCGGTGATTCTGCGGCGAAGTGATTGCCAATAAGAGTAAGGGTCTTGCCTCGTGAGTATAGCCTGTTACTTCCAGCGTGATCCTGTCGGAAGCCTTATCCAGGATTTGCATATAGTGCACCAGCCGGTCATGAGTGACATGAAATTCTCCGACCTGGTGACCAATCACGGATGCCGGTGTCGGAATAAGCGAATCATAAATGACGTTTTCAGGTAAGTAGTAGGAAAGATCGGGTTGCGCTTCGGCAATGACGCGCGATAAAAAAATGATGAACACTGTAAAAGTGAATTTCATCAGGGGTTTCAGGGTTTTCATATTTGAAAAGATAGCGAACTGTCTGAAATTATAGTCAGGTGGCAAGGATTCATTGTAACAATGTTACAGAATAGTAAAGAAAATTTCACAGGAAACACAACGCGTTATAAGTTATTTAGCGGACACGGATGACCATTAAGGGTCTGATAAAATTTCCCTGGCATTGCGAAATTTTTGTATTTGGCGCGCATAGTATCCCATGCCGGATTTTTTGTGAGATTTAGATAAAAATTGAATGTAAGAACATGTAATTTTCAGCTGCCGGTTGGCTTTTATTGCAGCTGAATTTTTCCTAAATTAATAAGATGGCTCAACGCAACATCCTTTCTATTCAGCCGCGGAATTTTTGCCCGTTTTTTACTTTTACACGGAATCAGTAATTTCATGTTGTGATGTTGGTAATGTTTCGGTATTTTTTGGCTACAGCCCTCGTTTTTGCGGTTTTTAGCTCCTGTAATCAATCCCAGAGCGTCAATTTCACCACCGCGCCGGAGGTGGAGTTGGACTTGGATGCCATCCTTGAACGCGGATATATCACTGCGCTCGTAGATAACAATTCCGTCAGTTACTTTATTTATAAGGGCCAGCCAATGGGCTATGAATACGAGCTCCTGAACCTTTTCGCCAAACATCTGAAAGTCGATCTTAAAGTAAGAGTGACTTCGGGTATTGACCGTGCGATGGACCAACTTAATAAAGGAGAAGGTGACATTATTGCATTTCCGCTGACGATCACGAAAGACAGGAAAAAGTATGTGTCGTTCAGCAATCCGCACTTTACTTCTTACCAGGTCCTGGTGCAGCGCAAACCCGCGAACTGGCGACAAATGACCCTTGACGCAATTAACGATAGCATTATACGCAATCCGGTTGACCTGATAGGAAAGCGGGTTCACGTGCTTGCCGGCTCAAGTTTTGAAACGCGGCTGGAGCACCTTTCCGAAGAGATCGGGGGTGATGTGTTGATACAGTCCGATACTACTTCTTCGGAAAGTGAATCGCTGATCCGCAAGGTGGCGCTTGGGGATATTGATTATACTATCGCTGACCATATGATGGCCCGTGTCAACGCTTCTTATTATCCTAACCTTGATATTAGCACCCCCATCAGTGTTGCTCAGCAGGTAGGTTGGGCAACGCGTAAAAATTCTCCCCAATTACTGGGCGCCATCAACCAATGGCTTGGGGCAGTCAAGAAAGAAGCCACCTTCATGGTTGTTTTTAATCGCTACTTCAAAAGCCCACGCACTTCCCTTGTGAGAATGAAAAGTGATTATTCTTCCATGGGAGGAAATATGCTTTCGCCATTTGACAGCCTGATCAGGAAAGGAGCGAGCACGCTGGGGTGGGACTGGCGCCTGCTTGCATCCCTGATCTATCAGGAGTCCCGGTTTTTGCCGAAGGGTGAATCGTGGGCCGGTGCAAGGGGCCTCATGCAATTGATGCCAGGCACGGCCACGGAATTCGGTGCTTTCGACCTCGAGGATCCCAGACAAAGTATCCACGCGGGGGTTGGTTTTCTAAAATTCC
>CAZAHL010000581.1:0-1919 GCA_964484845.1 uncultured Chryseolinea sp.
ACGATAGCAATGGTTTAGTCAGGAGTTTCTGATAATTGTTTTCTTTAAAAGTCCTGTCGGCTTCGGTCACTGTCTTATAAATGTCTGATTGAAGCTTGGCCAGGGCTTTGATACCATTACCGGCAAAAACTAAAAACCTCCATGGTTCCGTTAGCTTATGGGTTGGGGCCCACCGTGCATTTTCAAGGATCTGCTTTACAATTTCCTCCTGAACAATTTCACCGGTGTAATCCTGAGGGAAAACCGACCTGCGCCGATGAATGAGTTCATTGAATTGGTCAGGATTTATTTCTGTTGCCATTTCTATTTACTTTTATGTAAAGCCTCACTATGATCCGCCTTATTTTTATTGCATTTCTGGCATTTTCTGCCTGCGCGCCTGTTTATGTTCCAAACGTACGCAACTCGCCCATGTTTACAAAAGCCGGAGAATTCCAGGCCTCATTGCAGATAGGAAACGGTGTTGAAGCACAATCTGCATATGCCATTACAGAACATTTCGCGGTCATGACAAACTATCTGTACGTTGACCAGGCCGGCTTTGACGATGAAGAAGATTTTCACCGCCATAAATTTTTTGAAATCGGTGCTGGATATTTTAGCAACAATGATGAATCATTCTTTGAGGTCTTTGTGGGCTACGGGAGGGGAAAAGGTTCAAGCTACGATACCTATGAATTCTTTGGATCTCAATCGGCTTTTGCGGAAGGGAAATATGAACGGTATTTTATTCAGCCGTCATTTGGCCTGAACAAAAGCGAAGTGAATGTTTCCTTTGCTCCCCGATTCAGTATGGTGGATTTCTATAAATTCTCTAACGAGATTGCCAGCACATCCATCCGTGAGGAACCTAAATTTTTCTTTGAGCCAGCAATCATTGGTCGGGCAAATTTTGCCAACAATCGAATGTTCGTTGTCTTTCAGGCAGGTGTGTCGTTGGGTATGAGTGATGGTGTATACTTTGATCGCCGCACGTTCCAGCTCGCCGGCGGTCTGGGATTTCGGTTAGGCGGGCAAAAAAAACTGATCAACAGACTCTAAATAGTCCACAGTCGACGGTCGACTGACCACAGTAGGTCAGCACAACTTCAGAATGTTCCGTATTGAACCAGATTTGTAAATCTAATTGAAGAATTAACTGGCCATCGACTATGGACTATTTGGGGAACTGGCTTGCGTCAATATTCGGAATAACTTTTAAAGCATTTTTATAATAGATCTTCTTCAGGACGTCATCGGGCAGATCAAGTCCATACATCCTCCAAAACGCGTGGTACCTTTTGTGATAGGGGAAATAATCATCTGCCGTTTCTAATACACGGAAATAAGTTGAGTATTCTTCCGGCACCCAGCTGTCTTTTCCGAACATCACCCTGTCCTGGTATTTGATCAGGAACTCGCGCGCATACCTGGGTTGTCTTCCGAGTTCTGCAATGACCGCTCCGATCTCGGTATACATGTTTGGAAGCTGATCCAAAAGGGAACCAAGTTTTTTCAGGTCATTACCAAACCAGCCCAAGTGAGCATTTATAAATTTGGTTTTGGGATGACGCTTAAACATATTATGCTGCTCGGTTATGATCGTTTCCCATGAAACGGGGTCACTGTCGTGTCTCCTGCGCTGGTGAAGTTTAAGTTCCAGCCAGCGTTCGTTTTTCTCGTCTATTGGTTGCCAGAATTGGCGTGGGTCTGCAGAATGGATCAAAACTGGTATACCGAGTTCTCCACACTTATCCCAGATGGGTCCGATGCGGGGATCGTCAACCCTGATGCGCTCGCCCTTGTTGTCTCTTGCCGACGTGCCAAGGTTCTTGTAGATCTTTAAACCATTGGCGCCTGCAAACACATCATCTTCGATCTGTTTAACAGTTCGGCTCTGCCATGCCGGGTCATCTATATCTGAAAAGTCAATGTTAGTA
>CAZAHL010000582.1:0-1867 GCA_964484845.1 uncultured Chryseolinea sp.
CCCTCCCGACTGATCGCCAGTTCAGAGCATCCCGACTTGTAGTCGGGATGCTCTGAACTGGCGATCAGTCGCTCAATCATTCTTCTACTCTTCCATTGTTTAACCTCCCGTTCGCGACTATAGGCTGACTCTTTCGTCGTATATTTTTCAAAATAAACCAGAACCCAATCGCGATTTTTACCTGTAAAGCCTTTGTGATCAGAATTGTGTTTTCTTAGACGTTCTTCCATAGAGTCAGCAGTGTGGCCAGCATAAAACCTATCCGCTGATGAAGAATAAAGAATGTAAAATGTCAATAACATACAACGGTACTTCGCCCGAAGGCTAAGTGGGAGCTGAGGGGTTCGAACCCCCGACCCTCTGCTTGTAAGGCAGATGCTCTGAACCAGCTGAGCTAAGCTCCCAATCTTTTTTTCTACATGCTTACGCTCTTCAAACTCCGAGCATCCCGACTACAAGTCGGGATGCTCTGAACCAGCTAAGCTAAGCTCCTAATCTCATTTTTTAAATCAATTCCCCAAACTAAAGCTCTGTGGAACCCCAAACTTTTGATACGGTCTATTCTTGGGATTGCAAATGTAAAAGAGATTTTACTTTATGCAAAAATCTTTTTGCCTCACAGCTCATTTAGAGGCGAATTTAGTAGTTCGAACCCAGAAGAAGGATTGCCCAATCTGTTTGGAATGCATTTGATTCATTACAAAAAGCTCTGAAATTAAACAATTTAGGCCTTCTCGTTGTCTTACTTAGTACAGATAGCATAAACCCCTTCCTGAATGACCGAAACCGCAGCATCACGACTTATATTAGTTTCAAACCGTTTGCCCTTACAACTGATTGAGAAAGATGGGATAATCACCATTAAACAGAGTGATGGAGGATTGGTAACAGCATTAAAAAGTTACTTCGAGCAGGAATCCCAACACGACACCTTTCACCAAAAAATTTGGTTAGGCGCGGCCGACTTTTCCGAAAAACGATGGGCAAAAGTATCTCAGCAGCCTGGGAGTGATTTCACGATAGAACCCATCTTTATTGACCAAAAAGTTTATAACAAATACTATAACGGCTTTTGTAATGCCACCTTATGGCCGTTATTTCATTACTTTCCTTCTTATGTAGTTTATGATCAGGAGTTTTTTGAGAAGTATGAGCAAGTGAATCAAATCTTTGCTGACCAATTACTAAAGGTTATCAAACCTGACGATACGATTTGGATCCATGACTATCAACTTTTTTTGTTACCTGGATTGATTCGTGAAAAAATGCCAAATGCCAAAATTGGGTTCTTTCTTCATATTCCTTTTCCCTCTTTCGAAATTTTCAGATTGCTGCACCGGCCGTGGAAAGAAAAAATTATTCGAGGACTTTTAGGAGCTGATCTTATAGGATTCCATACGCATGAATACGTTCAGCATTTTTTAAAGTCAGTCCGCATGGTGATGGGATATGATCATCAATACCGGGTAATCGCCTTTGAAGACCGGCTGGTAAAGGCGGATTTGTTTCCTTTGGGTGTTGACTTTACCCGGTTTAACTCGTCATCACTAAGATCCGAAGTGATCGAAGCAACGAATGCCATTCGAAAGAATTTTCCAGATAAGAAAATAATTTTTTCCATCGACCGGCTCGACTATACTAAAGGAGTTACACATCGCCTCGCTGGATATGAAAAATTTTTACAGGACCATCCAGAGTGGCTTGAGAAAGTAGTTTTTATTTTGGTGGTCATTCCTTCACGACAGATCATCTCAAAATACAATGAAAGGAGAAAACTCATTGAAGAAGAAGTGGGTAGGCTAAACGGAAAATATTCTTCGCTTTCCTGGCAACCCATCATTTATCGTTATAGTCATATTGAATTTGA
>CAZAHL010000583.1:0-1860 GCA_964484845.1 uncultured Chryseolinea sp.
CTGCTCTCCACGCGTCCAGACCTTGGTGGCAATAAAAAGTTTATTGTTCAGCCCTAGCTCAGTCGACAGATCTCCCACTACTTTTTCTGAGTTTCCATACATGGGTGAACTGTCAACAACACTTCCTCCTTTGTCTGTAAGCGTTTGTAAAACCGCTTTTAATGGCGATCGCTCTCCGTCATTTGGACCTACATCGAAAGTCTGCCAGGTTCCTAATCCAATGGAAGGTAACTGCTCGTTGGTTGATGGAATAGAGCGTTTTAAGATTGCATCGACCACGGAAGTCCATCCTGAAGTTAACGGTACCAAACCTAAAGCCGAAAGCGTTTGAAGGCAAGATCTTCGATCCATTAATTTAAAAGGTTAATAACAGGTAAAGAACAGCTTTTTCTGGTCGAACTATGTTTCAGTACTTGAATTATTCAGGCCATTCAATTTACTAGTGCCAGTCTATAAAGTAACGATATTTAAATATTTCACACTAAGTGAAGGCAGTCCGCAACGGACGCAAAAAATGTTTCTCCTGTTTCGCGTGCTTTTTTTCTCCCTTTGTGTGAACCTGACTTTATTTACCGAACTAACTAAGTGAAATTATAAAAATAAACTCCGAACAAGGCAAACTATTTTATTTTAATGAGGAATTTTCTTTCTGCAGTCCGTAATTAGTTATACCGTTCTTTTCTAAGCTTGATTATCGTAGGTTGGCAGAAGGTGAACAAGTAGGACGCAACGAAACCTATTCGATATTCGTGACGGATTGAAATTCCAATGATTTTTGATGGAGTCAAAGTAGCCTGGACTTGTAAAGTTAAATCGAACGAGTGAAGCGATTGAGCAGTGAAATAAAACTTTGTATCGGTAATTGCTACTGGTGGCCTATACACAGCAGACATTTTTACAATAATATTGGCCAACTGAAGCTATTTTTTTGTAAATAACAGAGCGTTACCGACTGAAAGCTATGGAAATTTTTTATGCCGACGATGATCAAGTTGATATCATTTTCTTTACGAAAGCGCTTAAGCGAATAGACCCGAGTATCCGCTGTAGTACGGCCGTCGATGGAGTGGAAGCGTTGGATAAGTTATTTAATTTAACGACCAGGCCAGATGCAATCTTTATTGATCTTCACATGCCAAAACTGGATGGTATTGAATGTGTCATAGCGATCAAGCGCAACAAAGATTTAAGGGGAATTCCCGTTATAATTATTTCGAATGCCATTAACAAAAAAGAAATAGATCAATTTAACAGGCTGGGTGTTTATTATTTTCTTTCTAAATCTACCTTCGAAGATCTGGAGACATCGCTAAAAAATATTATCAATTCACTGCAACGATCTTAAATTCACCAGTGCATTTTCTGTCGCTACGTTAATTATTCATCCAAATAAGAATCTTTATTGCAATAACCTGGATGGCTAATTACGAGGCCTCAACGATTGTTATTGGAACTTTAATATCATCGTTAAATTTACTTGGTGTCGCAGCAATTATCGAAGCTTCGACCGAAGAAAGAAGAAACAGGCCATTCAAAAAGGATTTTATCGCGGTTCTTTTTTTCAGCATATCTTAGTTACGAAAGGAATCAGCTATTACCCAAACCCTGATCCTCTTTATTAACGGCTATGATAAAACTCCACTACCTCATTGTCCTTGTCATGCTAGTCTCACTGCATACTGCGACATATGGCCAGCAAATTTCAAAGGAAGAGCTAGTATTTTTAACACCCGAATGGAAAGGCGAGCGTTTCCCGGACGGCCGTCCAAAAGTGCCCGATGCGTTGTTGGACCGTATGAAAAAAGTTACCCTTGAAGAGGCATGGGACGTGTTGAAGGGAGGTAACTACAAACATCAGTA
>CAZAHL010000584.1:0-1849 GCA_964484845.1 uncultured Chryseolinea sp.
AATTTCTTGAGCAATATTTTGATCTGAGGCTTGTGTTTACTTTCGAAGGTCTTATCGTTGCTTCCATCTTATATAGCCTACCATTTATGATTCAGCCAGTACACAATGGTCTCAAAATGCTTCCCATGTCTCTGGTTGAAGCTTCCTATACCTTAGGAAAAGGTAGGCTGACCACACTATTTAAAGTATTATTACCCAATATCAGGACTTCCCTTATTACTGGCATTGTTCTTTCATTTGCCCATACGGTAGGAGAGTTTGGGGTCGTTCTTATGGTCGGGGGAAACATTCCCCGCGAGACGCGAGTAGTATCCATTGCGTTGTACGACGAAGTAGAAGCGATGAACTATGATAAAGCAAATCTTTATGCTATGACACTTCTTGGCTTTGCGTTCCTAACCTTGTCGATTGTTTATCTTGTTAATTATCGCTCCAGGCTGACTAATCAACAAACATGATCGTAGCTTCTCTCAAAAAGAAACTCACAGCCTCTCACGGCGATATGTACCTTGATCTGAATTTTACGATCCGGGCCGGCGAGCTTGTAACTTTTTACGGCCCTTCCGGTGCTGGTAAAACAAGCATGCTCAGAATGCTTTGTGGAGTATCTTCTCCGGATGAAGGCAGTATCTCGGTAGATGGAGAGACGTGGTTCGATACAAAAAAAAGAGTCAACATGAAACCTCAATTGCGCAATGTGGGAATTGTGTTTCAAGACTATGCACTTTTTCCGAACATGACAGTAAAAGAAAATCTGGAATATGCCCTTGGGAAAGGTCAGCCAACTGGAATTGTAGATGAATTGATTACAGTCATGGAATTAACGAATCTGGTTGCTAAAAGACCAGCGTTTTTATCAGGCGGGCAACGGCAGCGTGTAGCCATGGCGAGAGCGCTGGTTCGGAAGCCGAAAATTTTGTTGCTGGATGAACCCATGTCAGCCCTTGATACAACCTTAAGGCTGAAAATTCAAGATTATATACTTCGGGTACATAATGAGTTTCGGTTGACTACACTATTGGTAAGCCATGATGTAGTGGAAGTGTTACGTCTGTCACGGCATGTTTTCCTCATGGAGGATGGACGGATTATAAAGGAAGGTGCGCCAAATGAGATACTCCCTGTCCAGATATTACAGCGAATGCTCGGTGGACTTCCCGGTTAATTTTCAAAACCGATTATGTTATTATAATTACGACCAAAAGAAATAATCTTTCGAAATCCTATCAAATTATTTTCGCCTTATTAAGCGATACTACGTTTTCAACATTCTCCAAGCCGTTAAGCTCTCCGGCTAACATGTCAGCTGTGGTATTCAATGAGTACTCCTTTAACCTTGGCCTGGCCCAGTCAAAATCACGTGGAAAAATGGCTAACTGTTCTACACACTTGGCAAGTTCGGGTGCATTTTCTTCCTTGAAAACCCGAAATCGTTCCCACGTCTTAAAATCCTCACTGCATCCGACGGCCTCGCTTACAATTACGCCGCAGCCGGCCTGCATTGCTTCATTTGCCACAAGTCCCCATGTCTCACCCATCCTGCGCGAGGGTAGCACCATAATATCCATAGCCAGGTAGTGGCCGGGCAATTGCGTTTGATTTATAAATCCGGGGTAGAAACTTTTTACGCCGTATTTTTCAAATACTTGCACTTGTAAAACTGGATGCTCATGGTCTTTTGAAAAAAGAATTATTCTTAAAATAATTACACTTCTATTTTCTATAATTACATTAATCTCTTTTCTTCTTATATTTTACAATAAAATTAATATCTGGGTTGGTTTAATCTTAACAGGTATATCTGGGTTTATTGCATTTCTTCTAATTCCTAAAATCTTTTGGAGTAATA
>CAZAHL010000585.1:0-1835 GCA_964484845.1 uncultured Chryseolinea sp.
GTTAGATTCCTGGTTCATAGGGCAAGGTATAAGGTTACTTGGAGTTTATTTAACTTAAAAATCAAAATATTGACCTACGATATTCTTTAAAAGGGCAAATTTCTTCACAGTAAAATTGATTGATAGAGATATTCTTGAACACAAATATGGCTTTTTGCCAGATGGACAATTTCACGATTATACTACAACATCAAGGGGTTTTCATGCTGCGTAGGCAAAGCAATAGGGATCGAAATGTAAAGCCACGCTGTCGCCGACCGCGTCCGCTAAAGCTATAGGCGCCTACGCTAAAGCTTCAGCGCCAGCGTGCTGTGGCGCAAGCTTTAGCGTAAGCAACCGAAGTGGCATGGAAGGAGCGAGGACGGACTTGTAATGGAGAGCCCGGGCCGAAAGCATTACCCTATTGCCATGTAAATTATATTTTTTATCTTAGTAATGATTCCTTGACCCACCTGATCCAATCTGATCGATAGCCCACCTGGAATCAGTCGTTTAATCTTGCTTCGTTAAGTCTAAAGAACCACAACTTTTTTGTATTGACACAAATGCGTGATCCTCTACGGAAGTTCGACCGCTGGATTTCTAACAATCAACAAATATGAAGTTTTACATTTTAATACTCCTGTTGTGTATTAGGCTCGGGGCATATGCCCAGGGAAGCTTCCGTTTGTATTTCGAGAATGATGTCTTGGCTACCAAGGATAAAGGCGACCGTTTTTATACCAATGGGATCAAGTTCGAACGTATACATCCCGTTGTCATGGTGGGGTTCTTGGAAAAGATCTTCCCCGAGGTTCGCGAGAAAACTTCAACGGCCTATAGCTGGGCCATTGGTCAGAATATGTACACCGCCCGGGATATCACTGTGCCGGATATTATTCCTGGTGACCGTCCTTATGCAGGCTGGCTTTATTTCAACCTGAAAAAATATTCTAACAGTAATAAGGTACGGAGACGCATTAGCTCCGAGCTCAGCTTGGGGGTCATTGGACCAGCAGCCCTGGCGGGTCCCGTACAGAAAGCGGTACACAAAGTCATTGACTCGTCACAACCTGCAGGATGGTCGCACCAGATCAGAAACAGTCCGGCCATCAACTACAGCCTGGAACTCGAAGATCAGTTGTACGATAGTGACAATAGCCACCTCGACATGATCTGGTTCACAAACGCAGAGATAGGCACCGTGTTCGACAACTTTGGAATGGGCGCCATGATTCGTATTGCGCCATTCAGGGTCCTCGATTCTTATTTTGAAAGCACATTCAGTAAACAAACTACGATCCGCGAAAAACGAGAAGGCCTTGAAGGAACGAATAGCCGCGCCAGTTTGAATGACACTGTCAGCATAGTAGTTCCTACCGAAAAGAAAAAACTGGCTATATACTTTTTTATCAAACCCTCCGTGCGGTTTGTGGCCTATAACGCCCTTTTGCAAGGTGGAGTTTTTACTGGCAGAAGCAACGATCGTTCTATCTCACCTAACGAACTTGAAAGGATGTACCTGAATTTTGATGTAGGGGTGGTCATACCGTTAGGCTATCGGTTTGACTTTGTCTACGGACAGTCTTTTCGCACTGCTGAATTCAGAGATGCTCCAGTTCACTACTGGGGATTTATTAACCTTATTTACAATCAACGAAAAAGTAAGCCATGACTAGTATGAGGCCTACAGCTGCTTTTACGACGGCGTCGACACTATGTAACTGCGTGTCGGGCAGTTAGCCGGTGTCTGAACTGGGATTTATGGGATTAGGAGATGTAACTTTGATTAATGTAACTGTGATTGATAAACCGTTGTGTGTTATGAATTATATGTATGCCGACGTCACCGAAAA
>CAZAHL010000586.1:0-1771 GCA_964484845.1 uncultured Chryseolinea sp.
CATACCGCCTGCAAAGATATTTTGCTTCGGATCTCTTGGTGGACGCTTCATAATATTTGCTTCAGATGGCTCAGAGGCAAGCGCAAGCCCTGGCAAACCATCCGTTACAAGATTGATCCAAAGGATATGAATAGCTAATAGCGGTATGGGTAAACCAAAAAACGGAGCTAAAAAGATTGCCCATATTTCTCCTGAGTTTCCAGTCATAATGTATTTAATGAATTTCAGAATATTATCAAATATTCTTCGTCCGTGTTTTACGGCAACAACGATGGTAGCAAAATTATCATCAAGCAAGATCATGTGAGATGCTTCTTTAGATACCTCTGTTCCATTAATTCCCATAGCGATACCAATATCGGCATTTTTAAGCGCAGGTGCATCGTTCACACCATCACCGGTCATGGCAACAAACTGGTTTTTATTTTGTAAAGCAGTAACAATTTTTAGTTTCTGTTCGGGACTCACTCTCGCATACACACGAATTTTTTCAACAATTTTTTCAAATTTCTTTTCTGTTAATTCAGCAAGTTCCGCTCCAGTTAACGTCATGTCTTTTGTTGAAGTGATTATTCCTAGCTGTTTTGCGATTGCAATAGCGGTAAGTTTATGATCACCTGTTATCATTACCGGGATAATTCCTGCCTGTTTGCACTGTTCTACCGCTTGCTTAGCTTCTTCTCTGGGAGGATCTATCATTCCTGCAAAACCAATAAATGTTAATGATGATTCTAGTTCATCTGCATTTAATTTTTTCGGCAAAGCGGAAATTGTTTTCATTGCGTACCCTAATACACGATACCCTTTACCAGCCATTTCATTTACTTTATCCTCTAATTCAGGGATAAGTGTTTTCTGGCTGCCAGCGAGCTTTTCAAATAATACATCCACTGCACCTTTGGTAATCACAATAATTCCATTTTCAGTTTTATGAAATGTGGTCATGCATTTTCTGTCAGAATCAAACGGTAATTCAGCAATCCTTGGAAATGTTTTTTCTAATTTGGATTTCTTAATATTTTTATCAAAAGCGTATTGAACTAAAGCTACTTCGGTTGAATCACCTAACCACTCTCCTTTTTTATTTTTTGAAACATCATTGTTCAAAGCCATTGCAACTAATAAAGCATTGCTTTCGGAAAATATGGAATCTAATTTGTTGTCAGGCAGTTCATAAATTTCCTGCACGGTCATTTCATTTAGCGTAAGGGTGCCGGTTTTATCAGTGCAGATATAGGTTACGGACCCTAGCGTTTCAACTGCCGGAAGTTTACGGATAAGGGCATGGCTTTTTACTAATCGTTTGGCTCCAAACGCGAGAGCAATGGTTACAAGTGCAGGTAGTGCTTCCGGAATGGCGGCAACGGCAAGTGAAATGGAAGTGAGTAGCATCGTTAAAATTGCTTCGCCCCTTAACCAACCAATTAAAAATATTACAGTGCAAATAATAAGTATAACAACTGATAATCTTTTACCAAAAGAAGCTAATCTTTTTTGCAATGGAGTTACTATTTCATCAGTCTGGATTAGTTTAGCAATATGACCAAGCTCGGTATTCATACCGGTTTCGACCACATATGCAAGTGCCCTGCCATTTGTGACAAATGTTCCTTTGAATCCCATATTTATTCTGTCGCCAAGGGCGTAATTGCCTTTTTTCAGTTCATCAGGATTCTTTTCTACATTGTGTGATTCGCCTGTGAGTGCTGATTCATCCACTTTAAGCTGGTGCGTTTCAAAAAGACGGATATCGGCAGGGATAAGGGCTCCG
>CAZAHL010000587.1:0-1751 GCA_964484845.1 uncultured Chryseolinea sp.
TGTGCTCCTACCTGCAAAATTACACCTTGCATGGCAACAACATCGCTTAAAAGACGGCCTTCCGCAACTGTCAAGGTTGCCGGTTTTTGCAAATAGATATCTTTTTTGGCAAGAGCTGCTTCTATGGCCGGTTGGGCATGCCATTGATCCGGTGTACAGATGATTACAGCATCAATATCAGGATTAATCAGCATCTCCCGGTAGTCTTCATACATCTTTACATCTACAAAATTGGTACTGCCTGTTTTTATAGCATAATAATTCTCTATCAGCTTCTTACCATCGGCCAGGCGTTTACTGTCAACATCACAAACAGCTATAACTCTGGCAATATCATAATTTAGTATTTCCGGCAGATTATGATCACGGGCAATCCGCCCAATACCTATCACACCAATATTTATCTTGTCGCTTGGCGGGTTTTTTCCAATAACATGGGAGGGAATGATGGTAGGAACAACAAATGCTCCGGTGGTAGTAACCAGTGCGTTCCTCAAGAAAAATCTTCGTTTCATTTTTTCTCGTATGATTTCGTTAATTAAGAATTTTTATTGCAACAAAACTGTCAAGAAATGTACTTCACTTCGGGATCAACTAATTTTTTCGCGAATCTTCTTTAAAAAAGCGTTCGATTTAACTTAACAGACTAAACCATTTGTCTGGGTGGACCAGCAGTCCGCCTTCCCCGTAATATGTATCCTATAATTTAAAATTTACCAGTTAGGGAAATCGTAAAACTTCTCCCGTAGCCATCCACCCCAGATGCATATACACGATAGGCTTCATCAAAAATATTTTGGCATGGAAGTGATTTTCATCTCGATAGGAAGTTATATACGTTGGTGAGGATTAATTTCCTTTTTACTTCATTGGCCTGCGGACTTTTCATGAATGGTCTATTTATTTGCTTCTTATCGCTGTTGAAAATAGAACACCCCCTTCTTATTTGAGATGACAATATCCAATTTTCCGTCCTTATTCATATCTTCAGAAACGAATTGTATTCCTACACCGGAATTATCATCGATCAAATGTTTCACCCACACAGGCTTCTGATTTTTATCCCCTGATAATTCGAACCAATATAGTTTTTAATATCATACAATCCGATAGTACATCTAACGTTGAAGTAGGCAGGTGCTTTATTGTATCTGATCTTCATTCCTACTTATCTATTTTCAATTTCCCTTCCTTCGGCTCCTTGAAGGCATCACATTCTATCAAATGCTTCTCCATCTCATCAATACTCTCTCCGCTCAAAGTCGAGCTGAATTCATAAGCGCGTAAAATCATTCTTACATAAGGATCAGCAATCCGCTGTCTCGTCAGTTTTCGTAACGCGCCCATATAATCCTCACGGTAAACTGTAGGGATAATAATCTTGGACAAACCTTTTGCAGGTAGTTCGGCGTTCATCATTACCCTGGCGATCCTTCCGTTGCCGTCATTGAAAGGATGTACCTCGCTTATCAGGAACATCATATACACAGCTTTTGCAAAAGGCTCCTTTAGCATAGTATACCATTCGAATCCTTTTTTTAGGGTTCCGGCAACAAGTTGCTTGTCTACAAATTCAGTATTACCAGCCCTGTTATTTTTGTCTTTGAACTCACCGGGCTTCTTACTGATTCTCGATTGGAGGAGAATGGCATGTCTTCTTCGCATTAAATCCAAAAATTCATTAGCATCTGATGGACAGATTGCCATTTCTTTTTTGTCTGATACAATGCGATAAGTGCCTAAAATGTCAT
>CAZAHL010000588.1:0-1722 GCA_964484845.1 uncultured Chryseolinea sp.
ATAATATTGAGACACCAATGCAATAATATTGAGCCAAAATGCAATAATGATATTTTTCGGCTTGTCATTTTGACCGATGTGGTGATGATGCGAATGATCGTTTCCCATGCTCCCTGGAAGCTTATATAAATACAGGAAAAAGGAAGCCCCTGTATAATTATTTACCACCCTTTCCCGGTGTGCAATTTCGGAATTAATTCCGTGCAACAGGTTTGCATTTGAGGAGAAAGTTTCAAGGTTGGAAAGGTCTGAAAGGTTTTTTTCGATCCCTCAAACCGCGATTGACGGCGCATCAAACATTCCAGGCTACCTAGAGCAGAATCAGGGATATTGATTTATAGTCCACAGTTCAAGGGCGGTTACCGTGGATTGTGTACTTTAGCCTAAAAAGATCTCTATCTCCCTCTGTCCGCAGTGTGGGGCCGACAACTCATCGCTTACTTAATTATGATAAGAATTACATTTCTTCTGTTTGCCGGTCTTATCGCTACCTCCTGTAGCAATGGACAATATACTCCAGTTTCTGTTTTTGCTCACAACGATTATGTGCGTCCCATTCCATTTTACACAGCTTACGATCTGCAGGTTGGATTCATCGAAGCGGATGTGTTCTTAATTGATGGCGAAATTCTGATTGCGCATCACATACACGAAATCGAAAAGGAAAAAACCCTCCAAGCACTATACCTGAAACCGCTGTTAGAAGTAATCAATAAAAATCGCGGCGCGGTTTATGATGAGCCCCGCCGCACTTTAACCCTGATGGTCGATCTGAAAACGGAAGGTGTCGCAACACTGGAAGCAGTTGTAAATCAGCTTGAAAAATATCCCGAACTACTCTCCTGTCCTTCACTGCGTTTTATGATCAGCGGCAACGTTCCGAATCCCGATCGATGGCCCGAATATCCATCCTATATTACGTTTGACGGAAGGCCGGGGATCGCCTATACCCCTGACCAACTAAAAAGAGTAAGCATGATCAGCACAAGCTTTAGCCAGCATTCAAAATGGAACGGAAAAGACAAGATACCAGGCGATGAGTTAAAGAAGATCAGGAAGTTTATGGAAGAAGTTCATGCGAAAGGCAAACAAATTAGATTTTGGGCTACACCTGATTTTGATATTGCCTGGAAGGAACTCATGCGTCTGAAAATGGACGTTATCGTTACGGATGACGTCGTCGGGCTAACCGAATTTCTCAAGCTGCAAAAATAATTTGAACTAAGGTGGCGCATTTTTCCGATCAGGAAGTTTCCAATCTATTCCTTCTTTTTTTATTTTTCTTAAGGTTGCCGGCATTGTCGAATCTGACCAAGGGAAATTGATGCCCCGAATCGCGGCTGGTTTAACTGCTTATAACATAAGTGTGTATTTCGCGCCCGAAGACAACTGCCGGTAAAGAACTGCTGAATACCCGACATTCTGGGGGATGAACCGATTGCGTGAGTGCAAGGGATTGCGCTGAGATTCTCCTCTATCGTTTGCGAAATTGCATTAACCTTGCCGGACGTATTTTAGAAGAAGCTGCTCCCACCAGCAATTGATTCATTGGAATGAGAATTTTTATCCTGCAGTGGTGGAAATTTTGTGACACCATAAAAAGGCGCGTCTTTTATTTAATGAAACCAGATATGACGAAATTAAAAATAGCCCAGGTTGCACCATTATATGAAAGCGTTCCTCCAAAATTGTATGGTGGTACCGAGCGAGTCGTTTCCTATC
>CAZAHL010000589.1:0-1672 GCA_964484845.1 uncultured Chryseolinea sp.
ATCGTCTCGCCAACGGTACCTTTATAGGAATCTTGCAGAGTTGCGATCTCAAAAGCCTGGGAAAAGGCAAGCGAACCCACAAATAGCATAATCACCAACAACAGGGATCGAATCATAACGGAGAGAGAATTTTACAAAAGTTAAACTTTTTAGGCTAATCTTGTACGTAAAATCATTTTTTTTTACGATTTAAAACAATAATTAAATAGCCGTACCGTTTGCAGGAATTATTAACCTTTCAAAACGTCTGAATTAAGTGGCCTCAGGCGTCAGAATGATCAAACAAAATTAAACTTCTAGTGTTACCGCAGGGGTGTACGTGACAGCGGGGAATTACCCTGGGGTTTTTTGACTTGGTTCTTGATCGGTTTTTCGTTCTCCTTCCAAACAAAGCCGTTCAGTTTAATATCTTCTTCTTTGATCTCGTGCGGAGGAATGAAACGACCTTCTGGCTGAACGTAAAAACTAAAGTTATTCACTTTTCCTTCTTTAAACCGGATCGTTATATTGCTGCAGATTATTCGATTGACACCCTGTGCAGATTTTTCATCCTCAGTGAGAATATAGTAAACACTCTCACCATTGCCCTCCACAATTACTTGATGAATTTTTTTCTCCTTGAATTCCGCTGTCATCTTGCGTCCTTTGATCTGATTATAATTCACCAGGGAATCGGTGGAGATCACAAATGAATTTATGTTCATTAAAATTTTATCGATGCTGTTGTTCTTCATTAATAAGCGAATAGAATCCGCTGTCATTTGATTTCCCTCCGACCATAAAACCGGATTTTTATAAAAGTAGATGGTGGAATCGGATGTGCGGTATTCCATCGAGTCGGCTACACCTTGTAAATCTTCTTTAAAAATTTTCACATTGTGATAGGCAAGCAAACGCTTTTTAGATTCGTCTTCATTATCGATGGAGACCAACGTATCGGCTGCCATAAAGAGGGTGTCGCCGTCATCGGTGATTTTTGCCAGGTAAGCTCTGTCATATATTTTTATAACACCTTGTGCTTTATAATAATCTGCTGCTTGTCCGTAGATGATGAGGTTCTCTTTTTTAGAAATGAGCTTGACTGATTTCCGAAGCTTATAGATTTTCCGAATATCGTCTAGCTGAAAATCTTCGCTTTCCAAAACGTACTCCGGCGATTCTGCTGTGCCTAGCTTTAAATCAGATCGTTTGGTTTTCGTATCATATTCACCATCGTTATAAACGAAAGTGCTGCTGTCTTCAAGATTCACAACAGTTGTAGGAGTTCTGAAATAAATTATTTTAGTTCTTGAGTTGTACTGCAAACTATCCGCCGTCATGGTGCGTTCTGGATTTTTTACATGTACGTCCTTTTTGAAGGATGCCATATTTGAAGTCAGGTCGTAATACCCTTTCCAACTGGTTAGAACATTAATGCTATCTACCAGACGACCACCATTAAAATAGTAAGCCAGATTTTTCGGTCGGTCGAAGTCCAGATTGTCTGTATACAAAGTTGATGTGGCAAGTTTCGTAAAAACGACATTGTTACGGAGCTTCGCTTTTTTGGTATTTCCATCATACTCCAGTTTATTTCCCGTTATAGTAATAGAGTCACCTTCCAGGATGCGAACCTTGCCAAAGGCTTCAACGAAATTCTTTTTTTTAAAGAGATATGCCGAGTCACAGTGGA
>CAZAHL010000590.1:0-1655 GCA_964484845.1 uncultured Chryseolinea sp.
AGTTCGATGTTTCTGGAACAGGCATTAAAACAATCAGTGAATCTGGATGAGTCTTTAAACGTACTCGATCTCTGTGCTGCGCCGGGAGGGAAATCCACTCACCTCCTCAGCCTCCTCAACCGGGAAAGCCTCCTTGTTTCCAATGAAGCAATTCGTTCGCGAGCTTCCATCCTCTCTGAAAATATCCAGAAATGGGGCTATCCGAATACTATCGTTACCAACAATGACCCCGCGGATTTTAGAAAACTGAAAGGATTTTTTGATGTAATTGTCATCGATGCCCCCTGTTCCGGGGAAGGATTATTCAGGAAGAACCCCGATGCTATGGACGAATGGTCTCCGGAAAATGTACAGCTATGCGCTGGCCGTCAAAAAAGGATTCTTTCAGATGCCTGGGATAGCCTGCGTGAAAACGGAGTGCTTATCTACTGCACCTGTACGTATAACGAATCAGAAAATGAGGACAATCTTAGATGGCTGCAGGAAAATTATTCAGTTGAATTTTTAAAGCTATCCACCGATCCATCGTGGGGTGTCGATGAAGTACAGATCAAAAATATTTTTGCTTACCGTTTTTTTTCACACCGCACAAAAGGCGAGGGATTTTTTCTCTCCACGATGAGGAAAACTGAAAGAACGGAATCGCTGAGGTTAAAAAGTAAAACAAGTGGTGCCACTCCCCTGAAAAAAATCCAGGAAAGGTTGCATGACTGGATCCTTGCTCCTGCAACATTCTTTCAATTCAATGACCTGATCTTTTACACACCCGCCCTTAAAGCAAAGGAGTTTGAATTTTTATTGCAGAATCTCAAGATCATGTACGCCGGCACCAACCTGGCAGCGCTCAAACATGAGAAACTGATCCCCGACCATGCGTTGGCATTGTCAGTTGAACTGAAGAAAGAAAGTTTTTCAACAGTTGAAGTCACTGAAGCCGCCGTTCTGAAATATCTGCGGAAAGACACTATCCAAATCAACGGCGCCCCCCGGGGATTCGCATTGCTCACTTTCAAGAATACACCCATCGGTTGGGTGAATGTTCTGGCCAATCGGGTAAATAATATGTATCCCGCGGATTGGAGGATAAGGAACTTGTAAGTTAGGGATACCGAATACCGCCTACCCTTATGGGCCTATGCTCTTGTACCCTTCTCGCCCCATCAATTGCCACTAACTTAAAGGTGGAGGCAATTGATTTGCTCGTCGTTTAATTCCTTATTCCTTATGCCCTTATACCTAATACACAAGTAAAGCTTCCCACAACCCCTCGGGCAAGGCGACACCGCTGAAAAATAATCCGACGCAAAAAACTTTTTCCGCGTGGCCGGCGCGATTAATAGCCAGGGGCAGGGCACTCACTGAAAGGGACGTAAAGGTAATGGCAAAAACAATGGCCATTAACAATATCCCAACCGTGGAAGCACTGAACCAGATGGCGAGGGAACTCAGGGCGATGAAAATAAAACTAAGCCAGAAGATCCGCTTCATGCCATATTTCTTTACAACATAACTCATTGGCCAGGAAAGAATGGCCGAAAGCAGCAGGATAGCAACCACGATATGCTTGCCATCAAGAGCAAGAAGTGTATTCAATTTCGTTTCCAGAAGATCCGGCAGGCCATTGAACATCATTGTCGTGGCCAGGCCAACAGCCA
>CAZAHL010000591.1:0-1652 GCA_964484845.1 uncultured Chryseolinea sp.
AAAAATCGCATTCACTATTGAGTTCGTGCCAATCCCGTGAGGGATTGAATGTGAATAACCCGGAGGTTTTACTCTTGTCTATTGTTTAAGGGCGGCAGCGTGTCGCCTACAAATGTTCTATGAAATGAGAACATTTGTAGGCGACACGAAATTGCATGGAAATGATTTCTGTGTAAAGGCATCATAATGTGTGCATCCCATTGAACTTTTGGGCGTGGCGGTCGTTGATGACGCCGGGTTTTTGTATGGGGAGGGGTTGGAAGGTTGCTTCCACGCAACCCGTTCCGATGAAGTGCATTCGTTCCGCGCCAAAAAGCGACAAGATCGATTCGAAGCCTGCGTGGCGCGGTTACGCCCATTGAATAACCCCTGGGCTGCGCCCAGGGTTAATCACATTTAGCCCCTCCAGGGCTATACGCTCTACTATGTAACCATTTGAGAGATTTTCCGGCCATGTCTACCTAATAGCATACTAGTAATACTGAAAAAAAAATTATCGTCCTTATCTATATTCTTATGAAGATCTATAGGAATCCAACTTGACACCTGAAAAAATAATGTAATAGCGATAGCCTCGCGTTAAGAAGGGATAAGGTGGCCCGGTAACTTGACAAAGTAAGGGTTATGAATAAATCACAACTATTCATTCCTGAGCGAATCGACGGGATTGGCGAACGCTGCTTTAATGGATTGATAACTTATCGTGATCATAGCAATGGCAAATGTAAGGATGCCGCCTGAAATAAACATCCACGACGATAACTGAATACGATATACAAAACTCTGAAGCCATTCATCGACCAAATAGTATGCTAGAGGAGCTGCTATACAAAAGGCAAAAGCAATCAGCGCCAAAAATTCTTTTGAGAAAAGTGCAACGATCTGTGTCACGTTTGCACCAAGCACTTTTCGGATTCCGATTTCTTTGGTTTTTTTCAACGTCATAAAAGACATCAGCCCAAGTAAACCGAGGCATCCGATCATAATAGCGAAAACCGAAAAGAGGGTGACACCTTGGAAGACTAGATTTTCAACGGCGTAATTTTTCTCGAATAATTCATCCAGAAAATCGTAGCTGTATACCTTATCGGGCGAAATCTCTTTCCATGTTTTTTCAATGTAAGCCAGCGTAGCGGAAAGATCTGCTTTCGGCTGAATTTTTATAAAGGCAGTTTCCTGAATGTAAACCCAGTTCATAATAGCGCACGGGCTAATTTCTTCCTGCAAGGTCGTGTTGTGAAAATCTTTTACAACGCCAACTACAGTTGCATCGTACCCGTTAATTTTTAACACTTTTCCTAACGCATCTTTCGGTTCCCATCCCATACTGCGCACAAGCTTCTCATTAACAATGAACTCATCGTACGGATTTTTGAGCGTCGTAAAGTTGCGTCCCGCCAGTAAGTGCAGATTATAAAAGTCGAGATAATTGAGATCGGCTATTTTCATCTCACATTTCTGTGCTTCTTCTTCCCCCTGAGCCGGGGTTCGAAAGGTGGCTCCATACATGAGGTCATTGACAGCCATCGGCGGACCCGACCCGAAGGTCACGTCGGAAATACCTCCGTTAAGTTTTAGCCGTTCGCGGAATACGGACAGCTTTTCAAATTCAGGGGCAGGAGTTGTAATGATCGCCTCTGCCTTAAAGCCGT
>CAZAHL010000592.1:0-1651 GCA_964484845.1 uncultured Chryseolinea sp.
GCTCCAACCGGGTGGCTAACATGATTTCCCATCCCTTTTGAAGAATGTTCCGAGGTTTTCCTTTTCTTGAGAGACGGATCACCTGCATGGAAATCGTACTTCCTCCACTGACTACATGACCTTCTGAAATATTCTGCGATAAAGCACGGGCCATCGACAACGGATCTACTCCCGGATGACTGCGGAACCGTTTATCTTCATACGCGATCAGCGCTTCGGAGAATTTATCGGACACAGAATCACTTTCAGGAAATCTCCACTGGCCATCCAATGCAATTGAAGCACTTAGTAGTTCATTTCCCCTTGCCTTGAGTACGGTTGAATAAGGATCTTTAAAAAGAGGATCGGGTAACGAGAATATATATAAAAGCAATGCAGCCAAAAGAGAGATTGAAATAACACCGACTTTTAGTTTACGATTCATTCTACCAGTGGACATACATTTTTTACCTTAAGGAACACGGCTGCTTTTCGTAACCTCGACTACCTGGCCCTTTGTTCTGGCGTACACACTATGATCATACATAGCTTCGCAGCTTACAGCCGGCAAGTAATAAGTCCCTGCATACCCTGCTGTTAAAATGGTTTTGAAAGTTCTCTCACTTCCTGCTCCAAGTCCAAAATAAGTATATACCCGGTCGTCGCGAATATCCTGGTAATCGCCAAGATCATTTTTAACAGTGCCCTCGTCATCGGTCAGGCGCAGGTTGTTGATTTCCCATCCGGATGGAAAAATTTGAGAGAGTGCCAGGTTTTCATAGTGTCCACGAATTCCCGGATTTTTAACGGTGACGGTAGCGAAAAATTCTGTTCCCTGGATCAGACCGGCAGGATCAATGGTATTTCCTTTCATGTCCGTATAGCCGATGGTCATTGCCAAATTGTTTTGCGCCTCTTGCTCTTGTCCGCGTGCAGGCGTACCGGTACTAATGACTCTTACAAACAAACTACCTTTCCCTCCATTTGTGACGTTGATCTTGTTTTTTTGAATTCCTTCCACCGTTAAAGGGATTTGCGATATGGGAAGTTCCGTGCTAGCATTGATCGTTTTTCCTCCGTAGTTGTACGAGAACTTCAGATCACCCCTTTTTTCGGTCGATACAAACATCCCAACTGCTTTTAAAGAATAAGCCACAGTTTGTGTACTCATCCAATAACTTGAATTGCTTAATGAGGATGAAATCTCTTTCACCAATTCAAAGGCCTTTGTTTTTTCATTCAGCAAAACCAACGTTTCTAAAATAATAGCCCGATCCCTCACGTCGCTGCCATAAGTATAACCCATCTCCTGGTAAGGTTTAATGCTGGTTGATAAAGATGCTATCATCTTTCTCGCTGCTTCGGGCTGTCCTGCTTTGACATAGGCAGCAGCTAACATCCATTTCGCCTGGAGAGAAATGCCCGCCTCCTCCCGCAACCGGTTCATAGCACTCAGCTCCGCTGCGTCCGCCGTTGCTAACGTGTATAGACGATACGCCTGAATAAGGTCAGTATTATAATTTTTGTATTCGTTCCTTCGCCACTCCATCGCCTTGCTGCGCTGGTATTTTTTCCAGCGCTTTATCATATCCGCTGGAACATAATATCCTTTTCGCTCGGCTTCCAGCAAAAAATGCCCGGCATAGGTAGAACCCCAACTATCAGAATCATC
>CAZAHL010000593.1:0-1572 GCA_964484845.1 uncultured Chryseolinea sp.
TACTTCTCATTAAAGTGAACTTGCATTAATTTTTTATCAAATTGAAAATCTTTAGGACTTAGCAAATAGGCTATTTCACCGTTTACAAGATCCAGGATGCTGGTAACCTTGGTATTCACTGCAGTGATATCTTCGATAACCCCCTCCGAGAAAAAAGATATAAAAGCTTTTTCAGTGAAATATCGCTTTTGTGAAGTACCACTGAACGGACTAAGAACGAGTATCAGAAGCAGAATTCTTATCATTGAATTTAATAATTGAAAATATTAAATCAAATTTCTATTGAGGTTTCAACGAAAAGTCTAACGTTACTTCTACTTGCTCAGCGATGTTTTGCCACATCAATTGTGGAATAGCTATTTTATAGTCCTCCAATTTTACGATGAATTTGGATTTCATAAGCAACTTATCGCCTTGTTTTTCTATTGTTCCTGGGATTTCAACTTCTTTCGTTTCGCCATGAATCGTAAGTTTTCCGTTGGACTTTACATTTTGCACCCCGGATGCATTCGCATCGTAGCCAGTTACTTTGCCTTGAAAAGTCGATTTTGGAAATTTTTCGGTATCCATATACTTTTCGTTAAAATGCTCTTGCATCAGCGACTTTGCGAATTGAAATTCTTTAATAGGAATTGAAAAAGCGATGTCCCCCGTAGCTGAATTAAAAGCTCCCGCTACTTTTGTGTTTTCAGCTGTAATGTCTTCAATAGTTGCATGTGAATAAAAGGAAACAAATGTTTTCTCTGTAGAATACTTCTGCGCCTGTGTAGACACACTTACAGTTCCGAGTCCTAGAATTAGGACAATAAAATTTCTAATCATATATGTATTTTGTATTTAGTTGTTTAGTCCACCTTGATCTACCCAGCAAACGATCAATTGAATTTGGTCGCTGGTTATCGACCCCACTAACGGCATATGACCTGGAACGCCCACAGGCCGAGTTACTCTATCCTTGACGTTATTTTTCTTTGCTTGTAAAACGCTGAGTATTGTCCAATTGCGATCAGAGCCATTATCACCATTATGGCAACCGGTTATTGCGCAGGATGTATTCATTATTGGTTTAATTTGATCTGCATAACTAACCACACTCCCATCACACTCGTCGATCTCCGGTTCTGGTAAACCATGGTTTTCACAGGATTGAAAAACAACTAGCAAGATCAAAAATGCACTTAGTAAGATTTTAATTTTCATATTTAAAAGTTACATACGGATGTTAGATACGACAAATCAAGTGCAAAGATGCCTGTAAGACAGTAAATGTTAGGATCACGCCGTCACAAATTAAGTAACAACAGGTGTGCCAATGAATTGAAAAAGATTTCTAGAGAATTCAACTGGATAGAATTGAAAATCCCTCGCAGTCCTTGACCCGAGGGATTTTCAATTGTCTATAGTTGGCTTTCGGGTTCAATTTAATAGAGATAACAAATTGGATCTTGTTAAATCGCTCGTTTGAAAGCTCAACAGGTAAATAGCAAAATAGAGGGTAAACTGTTGCCGTTTGAAAGTAAAAATCCCCCTAAGTTCTCGACAAAGGGGGATTTTCATGTCTATAGTTGGCTT